>DATJEP010000038.1:0-35306 GCA_035496475.1 Candidatus Udaeobacter sp. | reverse complement strand
GAGGGGGAGGCCCTCGAGCCGGTCGATCTCGCGCTCGATGCTCCGCGCCCTGGGCGTCCGGGCGAGTCGGCGCTGACGCTGGCGGAGGTCGAGCGGCGGCACATCGAAAACGTTCTCGAGGACGAGGAAGGACATGTCGAGCGGGCGGCGAAACGTCTCGGGATTCCGCGCAGCTCCCTCTATCAGAAGCTGAAGGAGATGGGGCTTCGAACCCGTCGCCGCGACCCGGCCTGATCGCCGCGAACCGCGGGCGGAGCTGCGAGGCGACGAAATCCGGCAACCTTGATTCCATCGTCGATCGATTTTCGCCGTGGCATCGGATTCAGATATACCGTATGTTGCTGCCGATCAAGGACTGACGCGGCGTCCGCTCGCGAGGTAAAGGGCCGTCGCGCAGCGGTTCCTGACACGAACTCCAGGTCGTGGAGGGCCGGCGGTGAACCGTCGCATGCTGCTGGTCGAGAGTCTCGAATCCACATTGTTCGCGATGCAGGACTACTTCGAGGGCCGCGGCTTCGAAGTTCTGCGCGCGCGCAGTCGGACCGAGGCGGAAGCCGCGCTGCTCCAGCCCGAGATCACCATCGTGCTGATCGACGTTCGTCTCGCCAACGGAGAGGGCCACGGCGGGATCGACGTCGCGAAGAGCGCCCGCGCCCGGCGTCCCGAGACGCCGATCGTGCTGCTGGCCTGGTACGCCACGCCTGAGTTGCAGGAAGAAGGACGCCAGTCCGGCGCCGACGTCGTGATCGAGCGCCCGTGCCGCCTCGGCGAGATCGCGGAGATCGTCGAACGCCTGTGTTAGCGCCCGGCGTCGCCGGCGATGCGCGCGGCGAGTGACTTCCGGAGACTAGAGACCGTCGTAGCGGGAGTAGCCGCGCTCGTTCCAGTAATCCCGGGGCTCGGTCGCCTGGTAGGCGATCGAGGTGATCGCCTTGATGTTCTTGAGCCCGAGCTTCATCGGGACCAGCAGGCGAAGCGGAGCGCCATGGGCGAGCGTGAGCGGCCGGCCCCCTTGATGCGTGGCCAGCAGGGCCTGTGGATGTCGCGCGGTCTCGAGGTCGATCGAGACGTAGTAAGGGTCCGGCCGGCCGGCCGAATCGAGGTTCACCGATGACGTGAGCGCGGCCCAGCGAGCTCCCGGTGCCGGCGGAAACGCCGCGACGAGATCGGCGAAGCGAATGCCGGCCCACCAGGCGATCGCGCTCCAGCCCTCGACGCAGACCAGCCGGGTGACCTGCTCATGGAGCGGGAAGCGGCCGAGCAGATCGGCGGCGCTGAGTCGCTGTTCGGCGCCCGAGGCGAGCCCGGACAGGGTGAGCTTCCACCCCGGCAGATACTCGGGTCCCGGAGTCCTGCCGTCGTAATTGTTGCGAAGCGCCGTCACCTGGGAGCGGTCGTAGGTCCGCACGCGGCGGTTCTTCGAATAGAGCGCCTCGGCGACGTCGTCGTCGAACGTGAGCACGCGGTCGAGCGCCCGTTCGCGCTGGTCGCGCGTCAGGCCGATTCGCGCGGCGAGCGTGTCGAGTCGATCGTGGGCGGCGCCGGGAAGAAGGCGCGCACGGGTGCGGTCGGGCAGCAGCCACCACGCGCCGATCGCCGCGGCCGCGGTAGCCGCGGTGAAGAGCAGGAAATCACGCCGGGATTGAGCGGCGAGCCGCCGCCGCGGGACCTCGCTCGGTATTTCCTCGGGCTCCTCGAGCCCGCGGGTCCAGCTCGGCCGCGCGGGTCGCGACTCGCGCCGTGCGGGGACGGGAATCGGAGGCGTGGGTTCGGCGGGCGGAGGAGCGCTCGCCGCCGGCGTCACGTCGATTGAGGGCGCCGGCGGTTCCGGTACGACGGCGGAGGATGTGGGCGGTTCCGGTTGCGCCGCGGCCGGCGCGGGCTCTGGCCTTGCATCCTCGGGTGGCGCGGCCTCGTCCCGCGCGCCCTCGGGCACAGAAGGCTTCTCTCCAGGTTCGCCGGCTCTCTCGGGCGCGTCGTCATTCATGTCGGGGCTTCCTCACTCGATCGGACCAGCCCACCACCATGGATCGAAACGTGTCCCAGCCGTCGGCGATCACCAGAACGACGTGGGGAATCACGAACGAAGCCATCCCGAACATGCAGACGAAGTGCACGATCCTCGCGCCGTCATAGTTCACGAACAGGCGTTCGAGCCAGGAGAGCTGCACCGGCTTGTGCATGGCCCAGCCCGACAGAACGATCAGGGTGCCGAGGATCGGCATCGAGAAATACGCCGCGCGCTGGAGCGCGTTGTATTTCGAACGCACGCGCGGATGAGGCCACGGGCGACGCAGCAGCGCCATCGGAATCACGCTGGCATAGAAGCGCATCATCGCCAGCCCCTCGCCAACGTCGGACCGCCTCGGCAGCAACGCGCGCCAGCCGCCACCGGCCGCGAGCCCCACGAAATAGAGCGCGCCATTCACCATGAAGAGGTAGGCGAGCAGCCAGTGGAGGCGCAGCGACTCGGCGAGCTGACGTGGCCCGAGGCTGAGGTGATCGTAGATCCAGTTTCGCGCGTTGCCGTGGTCCCCGAGCAGCTGCGCCAGGAGAATGCCGAGATCGGGTGACGTAGTCGCGGCTTCCGGTCCGTGGATCCGGGACATGCGTGAAGACCGGCGCGGCCCAGTAGATCGCGAGCCCGCTGGCGGTGAGGAGGGCGAGCAGCGGAACGTTCACCCAGTGCGAGAGGCGGACCAGGGCGTGATGCTTGGGGACGATCGGGACGCGTTCCGGCTCGGCCGTCCGTGGGTGGGATGGGGTCGTCATGGAGCTCCTGGGCCTGATCGATCGAGGGGGCCGCGCCCTCTCTACGCCGGGGCCCCTCGGAACGTGACGCATCGCGCCGCGGCCGCAGGCCATCATAGCGGTCGTCCGGGTCGAACACGTTCGTTATAATCATCGCGAACCATTCCCGGGCCCCGGGCTGCCAGGGCGGCCGCAGCACCTCGAGGCCCCGAACTCGCATCCGCGTTCCGAGTATGCCGTGACCCTCACGAGCCTTGCCGCGCCACGCGGATCCAAAAACGAGCCGCTCCCGGTCCTTCGGGCGAAGCTGAGCCGGCCCGAGGTTGGCGACCGCGTGCTCGAGCGGCCGCGTCTGCTTCGTGCCCTGGCCGAGAACGCCGCCCGGCCGGTCACGCTGGTCGTGGCCGATGCGGGATACGGCAAGACCACGCTCGTCGCCGCGTTCAGCCGCCAGCTGGTGCGACCGGTGGTGTGGTACTCGCTCATGCCCTCCGACGCCGACCCGATCGTCTTCGGACGGTACCTGCTCGAGGGATTCCGCCGCGACACGCCGCGCTTCGGCCGCGATTTCAGCCGCGCCCTCGAAGAGGCGCGCCCGGGCGCGCGATCGGTCGAGATGCTGGCGGGCACCCTGGCGAACGAGCTGGCGACGCTGCGCGGTCCGACTCGGCTGCTCGTGCTCGACGATTTCCAGGAGGTGTCCTCGAATCGCTCGGTGGTGGCGTTCACCGAGACGCTGCTGCGCTACCTGCCGAAGACGCTCCGGGTGATCGTCGCGACCCGCACCGCGCCGCCGCTCGCGCTCGAACGGCTGCGCTCGGCGGGCGACGTCTTCGAGCTCCATTCCGGTCACCTTCGTTTCACCGGCGACGAGTTGCGCGAGCTCTTCTCCGAGGTCTATCACCGGCCGCTTTCCGATCCCGAGCTGAGCGCGCTCGAGGACACGACGCAGGGCTGGCCGACCGCGGTGCACCTGGTGCACGAAGCGCTGCGACGCGACGAGGCGGTGAGCCTCGAGGACGTGCTGTCCGACGTGCGCTCGTCGAGTCTCGAGATGCACGAGTATCTGTCGAGCGAAGTCTATGCGCGGCTCGACGCCAACGCGCGCCGGTTGCTCGACCGCACCATCGCCCTGCAACGCTTCGACGCGGCACTCGCGGCCACGCTGTCGGGGCTGCCGGGGGCGGGACCGACACTC
The DNA here is from genome assembly GCA_035496475.1 of Candidatus Udaeobacter sp. Lineage (GTDB taxonomy): Bacteria > Eisenbacteria > RBG-16-71-46 > RBG-16-71-46 > RBG-16-71-46 > JACOSU01. The sequence goes on along the minus strand of DATJEP010000038.1, from coordinate 31,357 downwards.
GAGGATCTGGTGCGCCGGGGCCTGCTGCGCGCGTTCGGCCATGGCGCCCAGGTATCGTACGAATGCCACGACCTGGTTCGCCGCTTCGTCCGCCAGGAGCTCGAGACGCGCGCCGGTGCCCACGCGCTGCGCGAGCTCGAGGCCGAGTCCGCGGTCGCGCTCGCCGCGCGCGGCGAACCGGAGCGCGCGCTCCGGCACTGGCTGCGCTCGGGGCGCGTCGAGGAGGCGGTGCGATTGATCCGCGATCTCGCCCCCGGGCTGATCCGGCAGGGGCGCGCCGCCGCGCTGCAGGAATTCCTCGACGATCTGCCGGGAGATCTGGTGCGGGAGGACCTCGAGCTGGCGGTCATCCTCGCCGACGCGCGCCAGACGCTGGGCAACTGGAACGAGGCCGAAGCGGTGTATCAGGAAGTGCTCGACCGCTGCCGTGCCGGAGCCAACCGCGAGGTCGAATGCCGCGCGCTGCTCGGGCTCGGCAAGGTCCTGAACCTGCGCGGACGGCACGAGCAGGTGCTGGGCATGGCCGAACGCGGCCTCGCCATGGCGCAGAAGCTCGAGCCGGCGGTGCGAGCGCGGCTGCTGCAGATGAAGGCCGGCGCGCATTTCTATCTCGGCCAGTACCAGGCGGCGGTCGAGGTGCTCGACCGCGTGCGCGCGCTGCTCGAGGGGATGCCCGATCCCGAGCTGCTGTTGCCGACCATTCACAACCTCGCCGGCGCCTACGCCGCGCTGGGAAAATTCCGCGAGGCCTCGACCGAGTTCCGCGTCGCGCTGGCGCAGGTGCGCGGCACCTCGTCTCCACGGGCGCCGCTCTATCTCTCCAATCTCGCGTTCCATCTCGCCGAGCTCGGCGAGCTGGCCGAGGCGCGGCGCGCGGCCGAAGAGGGTCTGATCGCGGCCCAGCGATTCTCGAATCGCGCGCAGGAATGCATCTGTCATCAGGCCCTGGCGCAGGCGCTGGCCCAGAGCGGCGACCTCGACGGCGCGCTGACGTCGCTCAAGCGGGCCGAAGAGCTGAACGCCGAGCTGCGCATGGAAGTGATCGAAGCCGACCTGCTGATGCTCCACGGCCGCGTCTTCCTCGCCCGCGGCCAGTACCGCCGCGCGGTCGAATTCGTCACCCGCGCGATCGAGAAGCTGCAGCAGCGTCCCGACGATCCGCGCCTCGCCGAAGCTCAGGCGGTGCTGGCCTGGTGTGAGCTGCGCGCCGGCCGCGTTCACGTCGCGCGCACGCTGCTGGTCGCGCTCGCGCAGCGTGCCGACGCCGGCGAGAACGATTACCTGCGCATGCGCGTTCATTTCTGGCTGGCGGCGGCGCTGCTCGCGCTCGAGGAGAAGCGCGGCGTCGAGGCGCACCTGCGGGTGGCGCTGAGGCTGGTTCGCGAGCGCGACTATCTCTACTTCCTGAAAGTGCAGGCGCGCGAGGACGCCTCGCCGCTGGTCCACGCGCTCGCCCGCGGCATCGAGCCCGACAGCGTGGCCGCCGCGCTGGTCGAAGCCGGCGCCGACGTCGAGGCGCCGCTGCTCGCGCTGCTCGACACCGCCTCGACCGCGATCGGCGAGACCGCGCTGACGGTGCTGGCGGAGGTCGGGGGGCAGGCCGCCCGCACCGAGCTCAAGCGGCGGGCGCGCGACAAGGGCCCGCTGCAGGCTTCGACCCAGAGCGCGCTGCGCCACGTCGAAGAGCGCAGCGATCGCGGCGTGTCGGCGGCGCACGAGACCACGGCGTCGGCGGTGCGGCTGGTCCTCTATGGTCCGCCACATCTGAGGCTCGACGGCAGGCCGCTGTCGGCGTCCGCATGGCGCACGCAGCGCGCGTTCCAGATGCTGGTGTTCCTCGCGCTCCATCCCCGCGGGGTCGAGCGCGATCTGCTGCTCGATCGCTTCTGGCCCGGCCGCCAGGCGGCGGCCGGCCGGCGCAACCTGCATCCGACCCTGTCCTACGTGCGCAGCGTTCTGCCCCGCGCCTCGGTCGCGCCGATCGTGCGCGAGTCGACGCGCTACGCGCTCGATCCGGCATATCCCATGACCTGCGACGCGTGGGACGTGGACCAGGCCCTCGACGAAGGACGCCACGCGAAGGATTCGAGGGCGCGTCGCGCCGCGCTCGAACGCGCGGTGGGATTCGCCACCGGCCGATTCCTCGATGGCTTCTATTCCGACTGGGCCGACGAGCTGCACCTGCGCGAGCAGGATCGCATGTCGAAGCTGCTGCTCGAGCTCGGCGAGCTGTGCCGCGCCGCCGGAGACCACGAGGAGGCGCTGTCGCATTTCCGGCGCGCGCTCGAGCTCGACGCGTATCGCGAGGGCACGTCGCTCGCGATCATGGAATGCCATGTCCGTCTCGGCAATCGCCGCGCCGCGATGGTCGAGTTCGATCGGCTGAAGACGCTGCTTCGCACCGAGCTCGGCGTCGAGCCGTTGCCCGAGACCGAAGACGCCGTCCGTCAGCTGCTGTCCGGAGACGCGCCCGCCGACACCCCCGAGCCACGGCGGCGAAAGAGCGTTCAACCCGTTGCGGGGCTGCGGGCTGTGGGATCCGCTCAAGTCCGGCTCAAGGGCGCCGGGGGAGAGTCGCGGCGATGAAACCTGCCCTCCAGGCGGCACGACTCATCATGCGCCTCGCGCGTTCCCGAGCGGCGCTGGTGCTCGCGCTCTTCGCGCTGCTCGCGCTCGGCTCGCCGCTCGTGCCTCGCGAAGCCGAGGCCGCGCCCTTCATCTGGGATCAGGACAAGGACGGCATCGACGATCGCATCGAGAACGTGCACCTGCTCGGTTACACGTTCTCGTTCGAGAACCAGGACACGCTGGCCCGGCAGCGCATCGAGGTCGTGCGCTCCGCGGGGAATCTTCTGTTCGGCGTGTACGTCGTGTTCGATCATCCGCCGACCACCGCCGATCTCTCGGCGCTGACGCTGCTCGGCGTGCCGGCGCTCCACCTCTATGAAGGCACCCCGGCGGTGCGCTCGCTGGCGACGTACGCGCAGGTGCAGGCGGCCGCCGCGCTCAGCGGCGTCGAACGCGTGGAGGCGGTGCCGCTGCTCTATCCCGAAGTTCGCGACGGCGCCGCCGACATCGGCGTCCGTGACGCGAGCCAGCGTGTGTTCCCGACCTGGGCCGGCACCGGCGGCGCCGACGGCACCGGCGTCGTGGTCGCGTTCCTCGACACCGGCATCAACGACGCGGCGGATGGCGCCTACCCCGGGCACGAATCACTGATCGGACGCTGCCTCGGAGGCGCGTCCTACGTGAACGGCGATTCGCTCGTCGATACGCCGAGGAACGGCAGCGTGAACCCGGTCGATCACGGCGGCAGCGCCACGCAGTATCACGGCACGCACGTGGCCGGCATCGCGGTCGGCAGCGGCGGCCCGAGCGGCTATGCCGCGGGCGTCGCCCCCGGCGCGCGCTACCTCGACGTCAAGGTGCTGACCGATGCCGGCAGCGGCGTCGAGGTCGGCGATGGACTCGACTGGTGCATCCACAATCGCGCCCGCGACTGGGGCGTCGCGGGATACCAGGGCATTCAGGTCATCAACCTGTCGCTCTCGAGCACCGACCTCACGGATGGCAACGACGTGGTGTCGAAGCTGGCCGACCGCGCGGTCGACCTCGGCATCGTGGTGGTGGCGTCGATGGGAAACGGTGGCCAGGATCACTTCGTGCCCTCGCCGGCGGGGGCGAGCCGCGCTCTCGCGGTCGGCGCGATCGATGACCAGCGCTCGCCGGAGAGCGCCGATGACCTGTGGCCGTCGTTCGACAACTATGGTCCGCGCGCCGACGATCAGGATGGCGATCCCACCAACGAGCAGAAGCCGGATCTGCTCGCGCCCGGCGTGGCGATTCTTTCGGCCAACGGATCGGTCGAGACCGACGGGACGCAGTACCAGCGTCTGAGCGGCACCAGCATGGCGGCGGCCTTCGTGAGCGGCGCGGTGGCGGCGCTGCGTTCGGCCTATCCATCCCTGACGCCCGACGCGATCGCGAACGTGCTCGAGGAGACCGCACGGCGCGATCTCGGCGGAACGCCTTCGAGTCTCGGCGGCCCGGATCCGCGCTGGAAGTCCACCCTCGGCTACGGCACGATCGATCTCTACGCCGCGCGGCTCGAGCTGGATCAGCCGTCGCGCTCGCAGATCGAAGGACTCTCGCTCGCCGGATCGGAGAGCTCGATCACGGCGACACTACGCACGCAGCGCGAGCGGGGCGCCACGCATTTCGTGTTCGAGCGCGCGTCCGACCTCGCCGGATCGCCCGGCGCGTTCACGCCGGTCGATTCCGTGACCGCGGCCGGCGATTCGTCGCTGGCGGACCCGGACGATCGGACCTCGTACGCGCGGGTGTGGGCGGTTCCGGCGAACGAGCGCGGCGTCACGTTCTGGTATCGCGTCTCCTACACCGAGGGTGGCGTTCGCTACGACACGCCCTCGCGGCCGTTCCAGAGCCCGACCGGTCCCGCCGTCGCGACCATTCTCCTCACCGTCGTCCACGACGCCTACGATCACGATCTGACCGGCGTGATTCAGGCGAGCGGCGGGGGCGCGACGTTCAGCGTTCCGCTCCCCGGCACCAGCGCGGCGGTCTCCAGCGACTGGGTGAACGGCGAGAGCACCACCGGCACCGAGTCGTGGACCTTCCGGATCGACGTGCCGCAGGGAACCGCCAGCGCGCCGAGCGCGGCGACGCCGCTCTGGCTTCGGGTGGACGAGGGCGGATACCTGAATCGCAGCGGGCGGGTAACGCAGTTCGATGTGGTCTGGCACGGCATATCCGGCGACGTCACCTACAACGGCGGACCGATTCCGCTCGTCACCGTCGAAGGGCAGCAGTCGTACGCCTCGATTCCGCAGGGGAGTCTTGCGGCCGGGAATCCGGCGACGGCCCGCGCGCCGCGCTTCGGTCCGAATCCCGTCGTGGCGGGGTCTTCGGTTTCGTTCGCGATTCCGAGCGGCGCGTCCCGCGCGCTCGAGATCTTCGACCTCTCCGGCCGCCGCGTGGCGACCGTGCCGTTCCTGGCTTCGGCCGGCGCGTCGACGGCGACGTGGCGCACGCGCGATGGGGCGGGACGCGCACTCCCCGCGGGCGTCTACCTGGCGCGGCTCGGCGCGGGGCGGTCGGTGCGCATCGCCGTGGTGCGGCCCTGAAGTGACCGTGCGGTCTCAGTCGGACGTGAGATCCTGAAGTCCGGCGGCTCTGCCGCCCGGGTGACAGGAGCCTGGAATCTCACTCCGATCCTGATGATCGCACGGTCTTGTCGTTCGCGGCGTTGACCGCCGCGACGGGCAGGCACGATACTCGCCGCTCCCCGATTCCAGAGCCTCCGGAGATTCCGATGCCGCGGTCGCGCCCCGTACCTCCGCTGCTCTTCGCTCTGCTTCTCGTGTCGCTGGTCGCGCCGGCGGGCCGCGCGGCGCCCGGGCGATCGCGCCCGATCGCCGGGCCGCCGCTCGAAGCCCTGCGGGTCCCGATGCGCGAGCCCGGCGTACCCGGCGGCCGCTTCGTCATGGTCTCGACCAGCGACGCCCGGACGTTCAATCCGATCATGTCGAGCGAAACCAGCTCGAGCGACGTCAGCGACCGGCTGTTCACCGCGCTGGCCACGTTCAACAACGCCACGCAGGAATTCGATCCCGCGCTGGCCACGCGCTGGGAGCAGAGTCCCGACGGACGCACCTGGACGTTCCACCTTCGTCGCGGCGCGCGGTTCTCCGACGGACGGCCCATCACCTCGGCCGACGTCCTCTTCAGCTTCGCGGTCGCCTACGACACCACGCTTCACCCGCCGATTCAGGACGGGCTCGAGATCCATGGCGAGCCGATCGAGATCCGCGCTCCCGACGCCGGCACCGTGGTCATGCGCATCCGCCGGCCGTTCGCACTCATGATCCCGACGGTCGCATCGCTCCGCATCGTGCCGCGTCACGTCCTCGAGCCGCTCTGGCGTGCCGGCCGCTTCGCCTCGGCGTACGGCGTCAACACGCCGCCCGAGAGCCTGGTGACGAGCGGACCCTGGCGGCTCGAGCGCTACGTCCCGCACGAGCGCACCGTGCTCGCGCGCAACCGCTGGTGGTTCGGCGTCGACGGGCACGGTCGCCGGCTGCCGTACCTCGATCAGCTGGTGTTCCTGATCGTCCCCGACCAGAACACCGCAATGCTCCAGTTCCAGTCGAAGGACGGCGAGGTCGACGCGCTCGACAACGTGAAGCCCGAGGACTACGCCGATCTGGCCCGGCGGCAGACCGAAGGCGACTACACCCTCTATGACCTCGGTCCGACGCTGACCAGCAACTGCCTGTGGCTGAACCTGAACACCGCGAAGACCGCGACCGCGAGCCTGACGCTCGGTCAGCCCTACGTCGGCGCGGTCAAGTACTCGTGGTTCTCGAACCGCGACTTCCGTCGCGCGATCTCGTTGGCCCTCGACCGCGACGCCATGATCCGCAGCGTGTTCTTCGGCGCCGGCGTCAAGAACTGGTCGCTGATGACTCCGGGGAACAAGCTCTTCTACAACCACGTCGCGCCGGCATTCGATTTCGACCTCGATCAGGCGAAGCGGTTGCTCGCGTCGCAGGGATTCGTCGACCGCGATGGCGACGGCGTGGTCGAGGATTCACACGGCAACCCGGTGCGCTTCACGCTCAAGACCGCGGGCAACAACAACGCTCGCGTCCAGCTCGCGAACTTCGTGCGCGATGATCTCGCGCGCATCGGGATCCAGGTCACGCTGACGCCGGTCGATCCGAATGGCATGGTGGCCAGCATTCAGGATCGCTACGACTACGACGCCGCGCTGGGCGGCCTCGGCACCGTGATTCCGCCCGATCCCGCGATGGGCGCGAACTTCTACCGCTCGAGTGGCGCCACGCATTTCTGGAACGCGCGCCAGAGCGTGCCGGCGACCGCGGAGGAAGCCAGACTCGACAGCCTGTTCGAGGCCATCGAATCGACGACGCGACTGCCGGCGCGCCAGCGCCTGTCGGCCGAGATGGACCAGGTGATCGGCGAGCAGTGCTGGGTGATCTGGCTGCCGGTCAACGACGTCAAGGTTCCGATCCGGAATCGATTCGGCAATCTCGCGCCGAGCAGCATCCGGCATCGCGTGCTGTGGAACATCGAGACGGTTTTCGTCAGACCCACGGCTCGAAAGCCGCCCGGCTGAGCGGATCCCACCGCACTTCGACTCAGAACGACAGCGCGTAGGGGCCGCGAAAGCCGGCGAGGACTCCGTTGCTGACGTCGGTCAGCACGACGTTCGAGTAGGTCACCGCGAGCAGGACGAGCTTCTGTCCCGGCGCGCAGCTCAGGCTTTCAGCCGGAAGCGGCGCCACCGCGATCGCGCCGGTGAGGTTGCCGCCGCGATCGGACCTGAACGTGGCCGCGGCGCTCACCGGTCCCGTCCACGTCCGCGGGTTCCCGGCCTTGTGGAGATCTCCGTCCGCGCTCACGCAGCCGTAGGTCGCCGAGGCGTCGGCGGTCACGAGGTAATCGGTGCGGATGCCGTTGCCGAGCCCGGCCTGCTTGAACGTCACCCGCAAACCGCCGTGAAGCGGTGTCCCCGTGGTTGTCGCGGCGGCCGTCGGCGGGCTTCCGTCCGTGACGCGAATGGTGACGTTCTGGAGGCTCGAAGCCGCATGCGCCACCACCGCGATCCCGGCGGCGATGAGCGGAAAGGCGACGCGGATCTTGAGGCGACGGATGGCGACCTCGAAGGATGGGGTGGCGACCACGACCGCTGACGAAGCGATCCGGGCGCCACGCGGGTCTGGGCGGGGCGCGGCCACGCGCGTTGACGACCTCGAGCCTATCACGGCTGCTCGAGCTCGGACAGAATCTCACTGACCCGACGGTACGCGGCCGTGTCGGCGTTCGCGCGGGCCACGGCGAGGCCCTGGCGGGCCGCCGACCGCGCCTCATCGATTCGATCCAGCATCACGTCGCACGACGCGAGGAATTCATAGCCTTCGACCAGAGTCGGAAAGCGCTGGCTCATCATGGCGAAGACGCGGCGGGCGGCGCCGAAGTCCTGGTTCAGGATCAGGGCCTTCGCGAGATCATGGGCCGCTTCGTAGTTGCCGGGGTCGGCGAGCAGCGAATCCTCGTAGGCGGCCCGGATGCGCGCGAGGTAATTGCGGATGAAGCTCGAATCGCCGAGCGAGAAGATGCGGAGACTCGGCAGGCGGCGGGAGGTCGAGTCGAGCCCCATCGGCAGCTCGCAGATGAGGTAGCCGGCATCGCCGGCCTCGACCGCGTAGTTCGGCTGCTTCGTCATGTAGCCGTCGCTGACCGCGACCAGCAGTCGCGTCGAGGTCAGCGGCAGGATCAGGTGCACGGCGTCGACCGCCCACAGATCGACGCCGCGGCTTCGCGCATAGTCGAGCGTCGCGGACTTGCTGTGCGCCATGATCTCGCGCACCGGCTTCGAGTGCGCGACATGAGCGTCGGTGAGGCCGAGCCGGTCGAGCGTGCGGAGATCGCTGTAGTAGGGGATCGCGCCGACGCAATCGACGGCGATGTAGGTGTCGGGCGGCAGCACGCCCTGCTGCTTCAGCCGGCCCAGGGTCAGGCCCTCGGGAATCGCGGTGGCGAGGAACATCCGGTGCTCCTCGGCGCGGATGCCGACGAAGTGCAGCGTCATCCAGCGCGTGAGATCGCGATGCGTTCTCGCGATCCATTCGAGGCCGGGCAACCGGAGGATCACGTCTCGGCCGGGCGAAAGGAAGCTCTGAGCCTCGACCAGGTCGTTGACCTCGCCGCCGGGGAAGCCCGGCTTGTAGCGATTGATGAACTGCCGGTGCGACTCCCATGGAATCAGGACCAGTCCGCCGGCGATCAGCGCAAGGTAGGCCGCGGTCGCCGGCTTCACCCACCGGCGCGGCGAGGCGATGAAATGCGCGACGCCGTCGGTCATCACCAGGAAGGCGAGTGGAAAGTAGAGGTCGAGCGGCCGGTATTCGAAGTGATCTCCGCCGATGGCGGCGATGTAGATCATGTGGGGGATCACGACGCCGCCGACCAGCAGCGGGAAGAACGCGGTCCGGTTCGCGACGTTTCGGGCGATCCCCGCGACGATCAGCGGAAGCCACAGCACGATGAAGTATTCGAGCGCGAAGGCCAGGAGGTAGCTTCCGCCGGCCTTCCACCAGAAATGACCGCCGAACTTGGCGTAGTAGGTGTTCGGCAGCCAGTCGCCGTAGTAGAGACGGCGAAAGACGTAGTGCGCCGTGACCATCAGCACGAACGGCGTCTGTCGCGTCACCAGCCTGACGAAGCTGGCCGGCCTCCGCGCCAGCACGTACGCGCCGGCGCAACCGAACGCGCATGCCGAGATCAGCAGCGCATCGGGGCGTGTCCAGGTGGCGAGCGCGAACAGGATGCAGGCCATGGCGCGGCGCTCGCGCCCGAGGTCGAGGGCTTCGACCTCGATCGTGAGACGCAGCAGACCGGCGACCATCAGCAGCTCGAACAGACGCGTCTCGAGCCCGCTGGTCGACCAGACCGCCACGCTGCGCGTGATCGCGAGACCGAACAGCGGCAGCGCCGCGAGCCAGCGCCTGCCCGGCTCGCGGTAGCGCCGCAGCGCGAACGCGGCGATGACGCCCCATAGCGCGATCGTGGCGGTGAGGCTGAGCGGATTGGCCGCGCGCTCGGGCGGAATCCCGAGCCGGGCGAGCGGCGCGAGGATCAGCACCCAGAGAAAATTGGTGTAGCCCTCGACGCGCTCGTATCCGGGATTGAAGACCAGGCCATGGCCGTCGGCGAGATTCCTCGCATAGCGGAACGAGATGTAGCTGTCGTCGGTGAGAAACCGATAGAGACCAGCGTGGGCGAGCAGGAGCGCGAGCGAGAGGACGAGCGCGACGACCAGGGCCCCGCTGAGGGACGCGGGCGCGGTCGAATGGGCCTCAGCCGGGGCGCCGGCCCTCGCGATGGACGCCGGCGCGGGTGAGACGCCGACTCGTGCGGCCGCGGCCCGGCGCTTACGGCGCGTTGGTGCCATGACATTCAAGCTTATCGTGCGGGTGGCGAAGAGTCGAAGACCGCCCCATCCGGCGCGATCGAGCCCAAGTGTCCGATTACGGACGCCGTCCGGTTCCGGCACGCCCCGGCGCTGGTCTCGCGTTTGGTCGCGCCGGTCCTCCGCACGCAACGATTCCAACGACGCATCCGTCTCACGCCATGAGACCGCGTGATGGGTCGTTGCCCAGACTGAATCGACGGAGGTCCGAAGGCGATGCGGGGTCCCTCGACCGTCGGCGCCGTGTGCGTCCTGTGCGTCACGGTGTCGATCGTGGTCGCACATCTCTTCAGCCTGCAGGATCGGGGCGGGGCGCTGTGGGGCGCCGATCTCTGGGCGTTCCTTCCGCCCTGGTCGTCGGAGGTGGCGCTGGCCGGTGTCGTACTCGCGGCATGGCCGGTCTGCCGATGGGTCATCGCGGAGGTTCGAAGCCCACGGGCTGAGCCTTGATCCCGAGGTCCGGCGGCTCGAGCGCGTGGCCGCGGGCGCGTCCGATCGTGCTCGAATCGGCGGGCATCCTTCTCGCCATCGTGGTGTTCTGGCTGGCCCGGATCCGCCACGTGCTGCTCGGCGACGGCCTGGCCGTGATCGAGCGGCCCCCCGGCACTGGCGGCATTCACGGATTCGAGCCGCTGACGTCGCTGGTGCAGGAGGGGGCGTTCCGCCTGGTGCGTGCCACCGCCGGCTCGCGCACCCCCGAGTGGCAGCTGATCTGGACCGCGGTCGCGCTGGTCAGCATCGCGGCGGGTGCGTTGTTCGTCCCGGTGGCCTGGCGCCTGGCCCGCGAGATCGAAGCGACCGGCCGTGAGCGAGTGCCGGCATCCGATCCGATGGACCCCGCGGCGGCGCGCTCGCGGCGATGGACCGAGCTCCTGGTGCTTTCGATCCTGCTGTCGCAGGGGTACATGGAGCTGTTCTTCGGCTACGTCGAGACCTACGCGCCGGTGGTGCTCGCGAACGGGCTGGTGTTGCTCACCGGAATCCGATACGCGCGCGCCGAGGGCAGCCTGCTCGCGGCCGGCGCCGCGATCGTCCTCGCGGTGGCATTTCATTTTTCCGCGGCGGCCCTGATCCCGGCATGGCTCCTGATCGCGCTGTGGGGAATGGTGCGCGCGCCCGACCGCGCGCGCGCGCGCCGGGACTTCGCGCTGACCCTGGTCCTCGCCGCGGTGCTGGCGGCGGTGCTGGCCGTGGTCCGGCCCGGCTATTCCATGCCGCGCTCGCTCTGGGATGTCTCGCTGCTCGCCGCCACCGGACGGCAGGAAAATGCCGCCTATCTGCTGTCGTGGGAACATCTCCGCGACTTCGTCAACGAGCAGGTGCTGACCGGGCCGCTCGGCTTCGTGGCCTTCCTCGGCGGGACCGTGTTCGCCGTGGTCCGCGGCACGTGGCGGCGGCTCGAGGCGGGGTTCGCGATCGTCGCCGGGCTCGGCTGCACGTTCGCCTGCCTGAGAGCCGGTGATTCGAATCTCGGGTACGCGCGCAACTGGGATCTGCTCGCGCCCGCGGGTGTGATCTTCATCGGCTCCGGGCTGATGCTGGTGCGGCCGCTGTTCGACCAGGCGCGCATCTGGCGGCAGGTGCTGGTGCTCGGCGCCGCGCTGTCGGTGTTCCACACGCTGCCCTGGGTTCTCGTCAACGCGTCGGAGTCCCGCGGCGTCCAGTGGTTCGAGACACTTCCGCTCGGCCTCGGGCGCACCGAGTCCACCATCGGACTCTGGTACGCGTTTCGCGGACGCGTCGATCTCGCCGAGCACTGGCTGATGCGGTCGCTCGATCGCAATCCTTCGAATACGCGCGCGCATTATTTTCTCGGCGAGATCTATCTCGCGACCGGACGCCCCGAGCGCGCCTGCCTCGCGTTCGGTTACGCGCTGAAGCTGAGACCGGAGAAGGACGAGTACCGCCTCGAGCTGGCGCGGGCGCTCGCGCTCTCCGGACGCTGGCCCGAGGCGCGCGCGGCGCTCCAGCCGATCCTCGAGCGTGAGCCTTCGAGGGCCGCCGCCTGGGCGTTCGATGGAATTCTTCTCTTCGGCAGCGGCCAGCTGGAGGGAGCGCGCGCCGCGATCGGCCGCGCGCTCGCGTTGCAGCCCGGCGATTCACTGTACGCGCGCGTCCTGAGCGAGATTCAGAGCCGGGCCAGCGTCGATCGGATGCTGCGGGACGACGGCGCCGATCTGGTCCAGCGATGAAGCGCGCCGGTCAGCGCGACGGAGTGCCCGAGGCGTCGATCACGCGGCGATGAGCCGGTCGATCTCGCCGTCGAATTCCTCGGGGCTGACGACGCGCGAGACAGTCATGTCTTTCGGCATCGGGTCCCAGGTCTCGGGGTGCGCGTCGGGCGGCATCGATCCATCGGGGCGGGCGAGAACCCGGCAGAACGGACGGCGCATGTCCTCGGGGTTCGGGCTCAGGCTGATCACCAGGTGCCCGGAGTTCGTCATCAGCAGCGTTCCCGCCGGATAGAGGCCGACCGTTCTTACCAGCGTCCACAGCGCGGCCACGTCATAGCGCGTGCGATCGGGTCCGAGGAGGAGGCGCAGAGCCTCGTATCCGGTGAATGGCCGGCTGCGATAGGCCCGGTGCGCGGTCATGGCGTCGTAGCAGTCGGCAACCGTCACGAGACGCGTCGCCGCCGACAGGCGGCAAGGGCGACCCAGCCTCGGATACCCCCGCCCGTCCTCGGTCAGGTGGTGCTGGAACGCGACGTTGAGCAGATCGAGACTGAGCGTCGAGAGACCCGGCGCCCGGGCGACGATCTTCACGCCCTCGATCGGGTGCCGCTCCATCAGCTGCCATTCCTCGCTCGAGAGCTGATCCGGCTTCCCCAGAACCTCGGGAGGCACCGTCAGCTTGCCGACGTCGTGAAGCAGCGCCGCCAGACCCAGATTGGCCAGCGTGGTCCGCGGCAGGCCGAGCTGATGCCCCATCGCCACCGACAGGACGCTGACGTTGACGCAATGCGCGAACGTGTACTCGTCGTGATTCTTGATCGCGGTCAGCCCGATCAGGGAGTACTCGTTCTTCATCACCGAATCGACGATCGGCTGGACCACGCGCTTGATCCTGCGCATCGCCGGCTTGCCGGTTCGCGCCGTGTGCAGGATCGCCTGCCGCGTTCCCGAGACCGCCTGACGAAACACCTGCTTCGTCCGCTCGCGTTCGGTCTGGGGCGGGGGCTCGTCGGCCGCGGAGGTCTCCGCGCCCGCCGACTCCGTTTCGGCGAGCGTCACGGCCGCCACGTTGACCACGCCTGCCGCCGCCGCGGCGGCCGGCAGGTCGGCGGCCCGCTCTCCATCCGGACGCTCGAGCATCAGCTGCAGGAAGACGGCGAGCTCTTCACTACGCAGGCCTTCGAGAAAACGGACGCCGCCGAGCTTGCGCTGCTCGAACTCGACGGTGAGCGCGTCGAACACCGCCGCCTGTGACGCATCGGCGCGAATCCGCACGCCATTGACGTAGAAGCACTGACCCATCGCCAGCAGCAGGACCTCGCCCTCCATCACCTGATCGACCAGCCTCAGCAGGTCCCACATCTGGTCCTGGAACGTCTGGTTGGACGGGCTGTAGATCCGGGCCGCGCGCAGCAGCCCGTGAAACCGCGAGACCAGCGCCGGACCCACGAGCTTCTCGATGGTGGCGGCGTCAGAGGTCCGGGGTTCGGAAGGGCGGGCGGTGTCAGTCATCGCGTGTCTGCAGCGAAGCCAGCGCCATGGCGCAGGCCTTCCGCACTCCCGATCGTGACGACCGCGCGCCGCGGTCCAGTGCCTCTCGCGCCGCGGGCGTTCCGATCCGTGCAAGGCAGCGGGCGACCGACTGCCAGTGGAGGTCGAGACCGCCGGTGAAGAGACCCCCGCGGGCGAACTCCTGTTCCAGCGACGGAATCACGTCATCGCCCTCGTTCGCGAGCGCGATGTAGATCGCGCGCTTCTCGTCGTCGCTGCGCTCCTGGAATTCGGCGCCGCGCAGGATCTCGACGAAATGGCGGACGACGCTGTCGTCGCGGAAGTGCGCCAGCTGATGGACGATCATCGCGAAGAGCCGCGGCTCGGCCCGGGTCAGCATCTTCATCAGAATCGGCCGCGCCACTTCCGGCGAAGCACTGCTCAGGGCCGCGACGATCTCGCGACGCACGCGGAATTCGGGATGGTCGATCGCGGCGGCGAGGTACCCGGTCACCCCATCGCCGCCGATCCACCCGAGGATGTGAACCAGATTGCGGACGACGTACCAGCGGGGGTCGTGCATCCAGGCGAGCAGGCGCTCCGGGTTGTTCTTGACCAGCGTAGCGAGGGCGCGGGCCAGGGGACGGCGCGTGCGCTGCTGCTGGCTCTCGGCCAGCACCTGCATCAGCCATTCCGCCGAGGGCTCGCCGAACTCGTTCGCCAGCGCGAGGAATGCTTCGACTCCTTCGTCGCCCTGTCGATCGAGCGTCGCGACGAGCTCACGAACGGTGGACGCCGATGACGCTCCGGCGAGCCCCTGGAAGAACGCCTCCGAGGACCACTCGGGATCGCATTGACGCAGGAGATGCATCGCGGTGTGGGCCGCCGGCCAGTCGGCGGTGACGATGGCTTCTCGCAGGACGCGGGGAATGAAGCGGGCCAGTTCCTCGCGATCGCCCGGTGTGGTCTCGGTGGCGAGGCAATCGGTGAGGGTCTCGATGCACCGCGTCACGATGGAGCTCTGCAGCTCCTCCTCATGAATTCCCTGCAGGCGCTCCATCTCATGGATCGCGGTGCTCTCGAGCTCTTCGAAGGCCTGGTCGAGATCTCCGGCACGCGCCAGCGTGTCGCAGTCGTCCGACCGTGGCCGCCCATCGTCGTCCGCGGGCCCGCCGGCGGATCCTCCGGCGGAGGCCGTGGCGGCGCCGGTCCCGTGCGGCCAGGGCATGGATCGATCGCCCTCGGCGTCGTCCAACCCGCCACCCTCGATGTCTCCTTCGAGCGGCGCGGCGACGAACTCGATGTTGGAGAGGTTCGCGCTCCAGAGCAGGGTCACCAGATCATCATCACCGGCGTCCGGTCCCGTGACGTGAAGCATCGAGTCGACCAGTGTGTCCAGCTCGCCCTGGGTGATCTCCGGCCGGAACGTGATCCGACGGATTCCATCGCGATGGAAGATCGCGGCCAGGTTGTCCTCGCGGGAGCCGGCCGTGTAGACGGCAGTGCCGCTCAGCTCGAGCGCCCGTGAAGTGACGGTGAGGGTCAGCGGAGCGTGACGCGTCAGCAGCTCCCGCAGGGCCGAATGCAGGTCCTCGCGGAATCGCACCACGGTGGGGTTTCCGCCGTCATAGAGCCGGCACGTCTTGAACGTGCGCGCGAGACGCGTCGCCCACGCGCCGGCCTCCGCGGCGGCGGCGGCCTCGGCCGGAGAGCCGGCGTCCACGTCCGACGCCATGGATCGACCCTGCAGCGTCATGTGGAGCGGCCCCCTGTGACCTGCGAATGAACCCCCGCTCGTCCATCGGCCGGTCGGCGCTGGAACTTGACGACCGATTCCTGATCGCTGGCGAGGATCGCGAGATGCGTTCTATGGTAGGGACATGGGGGCCATGGCCGTCGCCGACACGAGCTCCGACTTGAGTCACGTTCCGCTCGCCCTGGCCGTCCTCGCCGCCATGGCGGCGCCCGGCGTCGCCCTCCTCGCCCGCGCGACCCCGAGTCTCGACCGGCTCGAGCGCCTGGCCTACGGCATTCCGCTCGGAACCACGGCGGGAACGTTCGCCATCTTTCTTCTCGCCTGCGTGATCGGGCTCAGCCCCGCGGTGGTCATCGCCTGGGCGGCCGTGTCGATCGCCATCGCGGCGGGACTTCGGGTGCGCGGGCCTCGCGTCGATCCCCCGGTCCCAGGGCCCGAGCCGCATCGCGCTGAGACCTCCGGAAAACTCTTCGCCGGAGTGGTCCTCGCCGCGTTCGTCATCCGCTGGGCGATCCTGTGGTCGAGCGCCCTCCGCGTCGACGCCCAGGGACTCGAGGCCGGCTTCACGAATCTGTGGGCGGATTGGTCCGAGCACCTTGGCGACGTCGCGTCGTTCGCCTATGGCGGGAACTTCCCGCCGGTCCACCCGCGGCTCGCGGGGCATGCGTTCTCGTATCACTATCTGACCTCGGTGACCGCGGCCGCGCTGGTCCGGCTCGGCGTCGATCCGATCATCGTGCTGCCGCTCCAGAGTTTCATCTTCTCGGTCGCCCTGCTGCTCGCGGTCTATGCGTTCGCGCGGCGCATCGCGGGGAATCGCGTCGCGGCGGCGCTGGCCACGCTGCTCTTCCTGCTCGGCGGGGGATGGGGCTTCAGCGTGTCGATTCGTGAGGCGCTGAGATCAGGCGGGCTCCACACGCTGCTTCACGCGCCGTGGGACCGCGGCGGCGTGGAGGCCGCGAATTACCGATGGCCGAACATGGTGTTCGCGCTCATCGCGCCGCAGCGCGCCTATCTCTACGGCCTGCCGCTCGGTCTGCTCGTGCTGCGACTATTGCCGGGAGCGGCGACGGCTCCGGAACGCAGGTTCTTCCTGGCCGGCGTGGTGGCGGGGCTCCTTCCGCTCGCGCACCAGGGAACGCTGCTGTCGCTGGCTCTGATCACGCCGCTCCTGGTCCTGCTCTTCCCGGCGCGCGGCTGGCTGACGTTCTTCGTCGCCTGGATCGCGATCGCGGTGCCGCAACTCCTGCTCCTCCTCCATGCGGGGGCGGGGCCGCTCAGCGCGTTTCGCTTTCATCCGGGCTGGATCGCCGCGCCCGATCCTTGGGGTTGGTTCTGGCTGAAGAACCTGGGATTGATCCTGCCGCTCGCGGTGGCCGGTCTCGCCTGGCCCGGCCTCTTCACGCGCGACTCGCGCCGCGTTCTCTTCGCGCTCATGCCCGCGTTCCTGATCGCGAACCTGTTCATCTTCCAGCCGTGGGACTGGGACAACACCAAGATCCTCACGCTCTGGTATCTCGGGATCTCGATTCTCTGCGGGGCCGCGCTGGCGGCGCTGTGGAGGCGATGGGCCGGCGCCGTTCCGCGCATCGCGCTGGGGGTCGCGCTGGCCAGCATGGTGCTGTCGGGACTGCTGCTCAATCTCGACGAGATGATGGGCCGCGATCGGCACACCCTCCTCAGCCACGAAGAGCTGGATCTGGCCCGCATGATCCGGGAGCGCACGCCGCCGCACGCGCTGTTCGCCGCCGGGCTCCGTCACAATCATCCGGTCGCGGTGTTGAGCGGCCGGCGCGTCCTGATCGGGTATCCGGCCTGGCTGTGGAGTCAGGGAATCGATTCCGCCGCCGAAGAGCGCGATCTCAGGACCATCCTCGCCTTCGCGCCCGGCGCGCCGGAGCTGATCGCGCGCTACGGCATCGATTACGTCGTCGTCGGCCCCGAGGAAACGGAGAAGCTGGGCGCGAATCCCGGCGCCTACGCGTCGCGATACCCGTGCGTGATTCGAACCGCTTCCTACTCGGTGTTCGCGGTGGGAGGCGCGTCGCGGCCGCCAAAGGGATGAGGTCGCACCGGGCTCGGCGCGACTCGAGGACGCGGCCGAAAAAGCCGCGGCGGCTCAGCGCACGCGCACGAATCGCATCCGCGCCTGTTCCTGCCCGGCTCGGGCCAGCGCGAAATAGAGTCCGGGCGCTGCCGGACGTCCGCTCTCATCGGCGCCGTCCCAGGTCAGATTCAGCCAGCCCGCCGGCGCCGGACCGCGATGCAGCGCGCGCACCTCGCGTCCCTGAAGGTCGAGCAGATCGACCGAGAGGTCGGAGGACTTCGGCAGCCCGACGGAGAAGCGCGTCGTGCCGCGTGACGGATTCGGCGATGGGGATCCGAACGCGAGGTGCGTGAGCGTCGCGGTCCCCGGGTCCGCCGCCAGCACATTGGCGGGAACGATCTGAACGATCTTCGCCTTCGAAGGCACGCCGGTGCCGTTCAGGATGAACAGCATGTAGTGCCCGGGAGGGCAGAGGTTGGGATTCGAAGGCGCGGTGACGTTGAGACCGCCGGTGGTCGCGGCGAAGCTCAGGCGGTTGATGCGCTGGTTCATGTTGAAGGCATGGGTCGAGGCCGAGAGCCGGATCCACGTCACCTTGGTGATGCTGGCGCCATCGGGCGTCGGGACGAAGAACGTCTGCCCGTAGCTCACGCTCGAAGGGGCCGACGTGATCACCGGACGCGTGCCCTTGAAGAGATAGGGCGGCGAGTAGAACTCCGCCCACGGCTGATCGGCGCCTCCATCGGTCGGCTTCGGGCGTCCGCTGCCCGCCGACATCACCCGGCCATCGGGGAGCAGGACCGCGGTCGAGTGATAGAGGCGTGGCACCGTCATGCTCGCCATGGTCGAGAACGTTCCGGTGGCGGGGTCCCACATTTCCGAGGTGTAGACAGTGCCGGCCGAGGTATTGAAGCCCGATGAGCTGGTGCCGCCGTCGACGAACACCTTGCCGTCGGGCAGCAGCGTGGCGTTGCAGTGGCGGCGCGCGGACTTCATCGTTCCCGAGTACTGCCAGGCCGGAGAGGCGGCGTTGAGGTCGATGACCTCGGTGGTGTTGGTGGGAGGATCCGCGCCGCCCACCACCAGGATCTTGCCGTCGTCGTACATCACCGACGATCCATAGTCGCGGTTGCCGACCAGGTGATTGCCGACCGTGGTCCAGGAGCCGGTGCCGTGATAGTCGAGGTATCCGGTGCTCCACTCGGGACCGGCATTGAACACCTGCCCGTTCGGAGCGACGTGAAGCCACGGATAGAAAAGCACGGATTCGGTCGCGTCCGTGAGTTCGGTCCACGAGCCATCCGCCACGTTCCAAAGCTCGGGAACCGAATTGACCGTGAAGTACTCGTCCGAGGTGCCGGCGACCACCACCACGTTGCCGTCGGGGAGCGTGACCGCGGTCGGGTACCACCTTCCGTTCGCCATGTTTTGGCCGTGCGTCCAGGTGTAGGGGCCACCCGAGAACGAGAACACGTTGGTCTCGGCGGAGCCGAAGCCGTCCATTCCCATGTGGCCGCCGACGGCGATCAGCCTGCCGTCCGCGAGCAGCGTCTGTCCGGCGCAGAAGAGATTGGTCTGGGTGTTGTCGATCTCCTCGACCAGACCCGGAAAGCTGTCGCTCGGAACCGTGACGACGAACACACGCGTCTTGCCCGCGCGCCGCGTTCCGTCGACCGGGTATTGCGGGTCGTCGTCATCCGCCCACATCAGCGTCTTTCCGCTCGGCAGAAGGCTGAAGTGGATCGCGACGTCGGGCAGCGCGTAGGGCCCGGCCCAGGCGCCCTTGGTGCTCGGCGGCTGAGCACCGGCGGGCGTTCCCCACGCCATGAGGGCGAGGGAGAGCACGGCCGCGGCGAGGAACACGAGCGGTCGGGGGGACCGTGAGGGGAATGCGGTCATCTGCGGATTCGCTTCCGGGCTGGGGCTGGAGGTGGCGACAAAGATGCGCGCGATCAGGCCAGACGAATCAATGATATTCGCCGGAGCCCGCCCATGCCAATGCAATCAACGCGCCGGAGCGTTTTCACTGCGCGCGATGGGAGTTGGCGGCGCGGCGAGGTCCGAACTGGGTGGGTCGGCCCGCCGGCGTGGGTGCCCTCACCAGCCGCCGGACGAAAGGCCGGAGATCAGTGCCAGGTCGGCGCCCACATGCGCTGGCCCACCTGGTGAGGGGTGAGAGGCACGGCGGCGCGGATCGGGTAGAAGTAGACGAAGCTCAGCGCCACCAGCGCCACGTACACCACCGCGAACGCCCGGCCCCAGCGGCTCATACGCATCAGCTCGCTCAGGACCCAGGCTACCGCGATGGTTCCGAACACGGCGGCGGGCAGGAAGTGGTAGATGAACGAGATCCTCGGCACCAGCATCCACGGCAGCCACTGTCCGAAGAATCCGAGCGCCAGCACCGCGACCGAAGCGCGGTGTTCCTTCCACCACCACGCGCAGATCCAGAATACCGCGGGCAGGAACGCCCAGTAGAGCAGGGTGCTTCCGTTGGCGTAGATGTGGGCGGCGTGGCCGGGCGTGTAGGTCACGTGGTACCAGACCGGCCGCACCGTGAACGGCCAGGTCCACCATTTCGACTGATAGCTGTGAACGTCGCGGAGCCGGGAGTGGTAGTAGAAGATCTGCTTCTGCAGCTCGACCCACTGGGCCCCGGTGTGTCCGGTCAGGAAGAACGGCACGTAGGCCGCGAAGTAGACGAGCGCGGGAATCGCGATCAGGCCGACCGGCGCCGCCCAGGCGTGCGTCCTCCATGCCGCGCGCGCGGTGACGGCATCGCCGCCGGCCCGGCGCGCGGCGAAACCGAAAATCATCGCGCGCACGATGACCACGATCCCGATCAGGATCGCGGCGTAGGCGGCGTTCCACTTGGTCGCCACTGCGAGGCCGAGGAAGAGCCCGGTGCGCATCAGGCTGCCCGCGGCGCGTTCGGGAGGGTCTTCGAGATAGGAATGGAACGCGTAGAACGCGCAGGTCATGAACACCACGCCGAAGATGTCGAGCATGCCGATGCGCGATTGAACGAAATAGAGCTGATCGCAGAGCAGCAGGATGGCGGTGAGGATCGCGGCGTCGCGCCGGCGGGTGAGCTTGAGGGCGAGCAGATAGGCGATGGCGATACCGAGCGCGCCGAACAAGGCGCTCGAGATGCGCCATCCGAAGGAGTTGTCGCCGAACACCCGGATTCCGGCGGCGATCAGCAGCACCCCGGCCGGCGGATGGTTCCACATGTAGGCCACGTGCGGTCGCGTCGCATGCGTGTTCCACACGTAGGCATCGGCGTTCCCGATCGCGTACTGGCCGGCGGTGTACGCGTGATAGACCTCGTCGAAGACGTAGGTGTCCGGAACCTGGAGACGGACGACGTAGAGCAGCAGGGCGGCGGCGAAGAAGATGAGCGGCGCCGGATCGAAACGCCGCGCGGCCGCGGATGCACTCGCGCCGGCGGTGTGTGCAGCGCCGCGCGTCTGCACCTCCGAGGCGGTCACCGCCGCGCGCCGGGACCGGCTTCGCCGGCGGTGCGCGGCGGCGTCGGGGCCGCGTTCGAGTCGCCGCCGACGATCGCGCCGCCGCGAGGGAGCGGCGTCCGATGGGTCTCCGACCACAGCCTGAGCAGTGAGCGCACCATCACCAGCCCGTGACGGACGAACGAGAGCGGCGTGCCGAGGATCGCCGAGCCTGGCTGGGCCGTCCACACCGTCGGGACCTCGACCAGCCGCGCCTTCGCGCTCCTCAGGATCAGGAGCAGCTCGACGTCGAAGGCGAGGTCGTTGACGTGGGACCTCGAGAGGTACTCGGGCAGGAACCGGCGATGAAAGATCTTGGCGCCGCACTGCGTGTCGGCGAACGGCAGCTGGAAGAGACCGCGGACGAGAAGGATGAAGATCCGCCCGGCCAGCGCCCGCAGCGGCGACCGGCCGATCACGGTCGAGCCGCGGGCGAACCGCGAGCCGATCGCGCCGTCGGCGGAGGCGGCCGCGGTCAGGATGCGGCGATACTCCGCCGGCGAGGTGGCCATGTCGGCGTCGACGAAACCGACATGGTTCCCGCGCGCGCGCGCGAATCCGGCGCGGACCGCGCCGCCCTTGCCGATCGGCTCCGGGATGTCGATGATGGTGACATGGGGGTGAGGAGCGGCGACCTGTCGCGCCACCTCGGCGCTGCGATCGTTCGAGCCGTTGACGACGACGATGATCTCGCCGTCACGCGCAAACTCCACGGCGTAAGCGGAGAGTGTCGCCTCGATGCGGCGGGCTTCGTTGCGCGCCGGGATGATGACCGACACATCCATCGCGCCTCGTTCGTCCGCCGCCCCCGACCCGTTCATCCTGACCCTCGATTTCGGCCGCAGGCGAGCTTCGAGTGCGCCCGATCACCCGGGACCGTGGGTGACCCGCAGCCGAAGCAGAATACGCCCTGGAAGTATCGACATCCGAGCGGCCCGCCTTGACCGCTTCGAGGCCCGCATTCGCGCCATTTTGCACGGCCTCGGCCGCCCACGCCGCATTGAACGCCGCCCGCCGGCCCGGCCGTGCAAAACACCGCTCGGCCTGGGACTTGCCTTATTCAAACGGATCCCCACGACATGAAACCAGCATTCGCGCGTCTCTCGTCTCTGCTGATCGCGTTCCTGATCTCCGTTGCGGCCGCCCTCCCGGCCGGGGCGGCGGCCGGTTCCACGCCGTCGCTGCGGCTCACTCTCCCCGAGGCGATCGCGATGGCGCGCGGTCAATCCCCGAGCGCGCTGGTTGCGGCGCATCGCTATCGCACCAGCTACTGGGAGTACGTCACCTTCAAGGCCGATACACGCCCGACACTGAACCTCGATCTCAATCCGGTGGACTGGCAGCGGACCATCGCCGAGCAGACGCTCTCGGACGGCACCGACGCCTTCGTTCCGCGCAGCCAGGCGAACTCGTCGGCGGGGATCTCGCTCAACAAGGTGATGAGCTGGAGCGGCGGACAGATCTCGTTGCGTTCCGACATCGCCCGCACCCAGGCGTTCGAGGGCGACGCCGGATTCTCGTTCTACGCGGCGCCGATCCAGGTCTCGCTCTATCAGCCCCTGTTCACGTTCAATCCGTATTCATGGGCACAGAAGATCGAGCCCGGACGGCTGACCGAGGCGCGCCAGCAGTACGTCGAGGATCTGGAGAGCGTGTCATCCGACGCCATCAGCTATTTCTTCGACCTGCTCTCGGCCGAGACCTCGCTCCGCGACGCGACCACCGAGAAGGCTCAGGCCGACACCGTGCTGGCGGTGACGCGGCGCCGATTCCGCATGAATCCCTCGCTCGACATCGACGTGCTCCAGGCCGAGCTCGCCAACGTGAACGCCGATCTGCGCCTGACGCGGGCGCGGGTCGACGTGACCGCCAAGGAGCAGCGGCTCATCAGCTTTCTCGGGTTCGATCAGCTGCCGCAGTTCGAGCTGGTGCCACCGAGCGACGTCCCCGACGTCAGCGTCGACCTCAATACCGCGATCTCCGAGGCGCGTCAGAACCGCCCGACCGCGATGTCGTTCGGTCGCCAGCTGCTCGAGGCGGATCGAAACGTGGCCCAGGCGCGATCGACCCGCGGCAACACCGCGCTGACCGCGAGCTTCGGGCTGTCGAGAACGACCAGCGACCTGCCCTCTCTCTATCACGACCCGAGCGTCGATCAGCGCGCGCGTATCGGCATCACCACTCCGATCCTCGACTGGGGCCGCTCCCAGGCGCGCATCGCCGTCAGCGAATCGCAGCGCGAAGTCACGCGCCGCGAAATCCAGCGCCAGCGTGCCGACTTCGAACGCGACGTCTTCCTTCGCGTCTCACAGTTCGAGATCCAGGCCGGGCAGGTGCGGCAGGCCTCGCTCGCCGACAGCATCGCGCAGCGGCGGTTCGAGATGACGCGCCAGCGTTATCTGGCCGGGCAGGGCGACCTCAATTCGCTGAACATCGCGCAGGCCGAGAAGGAGGGTGCGCGCGGCCGCTACCTCGATGCGATGCGCGCCTACTGGGCGGGCTATTACGACGTCCGCCGTGCCACGCTCTACGACTTCGAGCGTGATCAGGCTCTGACCGCGCCCCCGGTTTCGTTCTAGGTCGCGGAGCCGGCGGGATCGCGCGCGCGGTGCCGGAGGCCTAGAACTCGGCGGGCACCGCGACCGAATCGAGGCGCAGGAAGGCCAGCAGGTAATAGCTCGGCCCGAACTCGAAGGTTCGAGTCAGCCGGTAGTGTTGCTTGAATTCGGCGCTGCGAAACATCGGGCCGTGGTAACCGATCAGGAAGTCGGTGTCGATCTCGGGCGCCGGCACGCGCGAAATCAGAACGATGAGGTCCGGCCGCCGTGCCATCACGTAGGCGAAGTCGAACTTCCCGAATGCCCCGTCGAGATGCGCGATGTGATGGTCATTGAGGCCGAGCATGTCGATGGTCGTGCGCTGCGCGAGGAACGGCCCGAGTCCCGCGTCATCCATCGCGATCACCGCGTCGGAGCTGGTGAGCGCGTTGACCTGGTAGCCGAACTCGCCCTGAGCGCCGCGGAGCGCGGCTCCGTAGGCGCTGAGACGAGCCTCGTTGGTGGCGCGATTGAGCCATCCCGGCGCCAGCATCACGCAGGCCACCGCGGCCAGTGCGAGCACCCGACCCATGCGCGAGCGCCACTGGACGATCCCGGAGATCGTCAGCACCAGAAGGAACGGCAGGATTGGAACCAGGAAGCGATGCTGCTGCATCCACGGTCCGCCGGACCAGAGCTGGAACGCCACCCGCAGCATGACGACCCATAGAAGCGTCAACGCGACGAAGCGCGTGCGGCGCACGACGAACGCGCCGATCGCTGCCAGCCAGGTCCAGCCGCCGCAATCGATCACGAACCGAAACACCTGACTCGCGCCGCGCTGGAGCAGAAGCGCGCTGCCACCGCCCTTGGCGTAGAACGTATTGGGCAGCAGATCCCCGTAGTAGGTCGCGCGCCAGACAAAGTAGGTGACGAACGGCACGAGGAAGAGCGCGGCGAAGAGCGCGAGATAGCGGCGCGGCCGCCGCTGAATGACGCCGATCATGAAGAAGAACGGAGCGAATACGACTCCGTCCGGTCGCGTCATCGCCAGCGCGGCGAGTCCGAGTGCCGACCACGGGATGCGCTCTCCCTTCTCTTCGAAGAACCATGCCGCCGAGAGGACGAGCAGCGCCGTGAACAGCATCGTCTCCAGCCCCTCGGCCGCGCTGATGATGACGGCCGGAGTGACGAGGAAGAGCAGCGCCGGAAGCCACGACCATCGGCGTTCGCGGCCCAGTTCGGAAGCCGAGGCGCGGCCGAGCCGCCAGGTTGCCCACGCGGCGACCATCGCGAGCAGCGCGTTCGTGATCTTGACGAAGGGGACGAGAGGGAGCTTGAGCAGGAAGGGGACCGAGAGCAGGACGGTCCACAGAAAGTTCGTGTAGCCCTCGACGCGCTCGCCGGCGTTATAGACGAGTCCGAGGCCCTGGGACAGGTGCTGAGCGTAGCGGAGCGAGATGAAGCCGTCGTCGACCATGTAGCCCCACAGCCGCAGATAGGACCAGACGAACGCGGCAAGGGCTGCGACGACTGCGGTAACGATGGCGGCGTTGCCGAGCCGGCCACTCGGCGAGTAGGGCATCCGCTAAGCGTACTCGATATTCGATCCGGCGCGGCCCGGTATTGTGGTTACCGCGGGGAGGAATCCTCCCAATCCGCGGACAGGGGCGAGGCTACCTCCGGCTCACTCCACGATCGCGAGACGCCTCGTCAGCGTCTTCCCGCCGGCTTCGAGCCGCACGAAGTAGAGCCCGCTCCGGATCGGCCGCCCTTCGCTGTCTCGCAGGTCGAACGGCACCTGATACTCGCCGGCCCCGGTCTCGCCTTCAGCCAGCGTTCTCTCACGACGTCCCTCCATGTCGTAGACCGCCAGCCGCACCGGCTCGGCCACCGGGAGATCGAACGAGACCAGCGTCCGGCTTCGCGCCGGATTGGGCCGCGGCGCGGCCAGTGCCAGGATCTGCGGCGATCCCGTCCCACCGACGCCCGAGGTCGCGGCGGGAGTGAGCAGCGAGAACGTGCTCTCATTGCCATGGATGTCGATCGCCGAGAGCTTGTAGTAACTGCCCGCCGGCCCGGCGTCGCTGTAGCCGGTGTCGGCCTGTGCGACGACCAGATTGGCGGGCGAAGGAACGAAGCCCGCGGAATTGCCCCGGTACAGTCGGTAGCCGGCGAGATCGTGCTCCGTGTTCTCGCCCCAGTGGAGCCGCGTGGCTCCCGCGACGTAGGCGCCGGTGAACGGCGCGGGCGCACCCGGCGCGAGGTTGTCCACCGAGTAGCCCGAATCCGCGAACGAGCTCCAGAAATCCGCGGCGACGCTGGCGTCGTGCGCATCGATCATGAACGTCATCAGCGGATTCGCGGCGCCGGTCGAGTCCTGGAACGTCTCGGCGACGAACGTGTACCAGGGTTGCCCGCGCGCCAGCACGGTGCCTACGCCTTCCCACCACGTCGTCTGCGTCGCTTCGACGACCTCGCGGTACACGCCGCGATCGGCTTCTGCGCCTGCGGTTGAAACGCGCGCGCCGTGGGCGACCGCGAGAGCCGCCACGCTGCCCGTCACCTGCCGCCAGATTCCGTAGGCCCCGATATTGTAGGTCGGCGAGCTGTCGCGGTAGCTCGCGTTCCACTTGATGCGTACGTGTCCGCCTTGATCCGCGGGCAGGTCCTGGACGTAGGCGATCTCGGGCGCGGGATCTCCGAAGAAGCCGAAGTTGTCCACACGCTGCGCATAGACGTCGTTGTTGGCGCCGTTGCGGAAGTCCTGCCACGCGATCACGACCCCGCCACGACCGTCGTTGACCAGCGTCGGGAACGACTGGCTGTTCACCGCCGAGCTGATCTGGAGTCCGCTCGGCGTGAACCATTGTCCAACGCCGTTGGCATCGAGCCGCTGTCCGAAGACATCGATGGTGGTGCCGTCGACACGCGGATCATTCCAGACCATGACTGCGCCACCGAGACTGTCGGCGACGATGCGAATCCATCCTTCCTGGTTGTTGGCGGCGGTGCACACGGCGACGCCGTTCGCGGCCCACATGTTGTTGCCTGCGGCGCCGACACGTCGGGCGAAGATGTCTCGATTGTTGTTGCCGTTGCGGCTGTCACTCCAGGCCGCGATCACCCCGCCCTTGCCGTCCGGCGCGATGTCGATGACATCGGTGCCCTTCTGCGGCGAAAAGTTGAAGAGCTGCGACATCTGCGTCGTCCACAACGCGGTGCCGCTGGCGTTCAGGTGCGCGGTCCACGGGCCGTATTCGCTCGTTGCCGGTCCCTGATCCAGCCAGCCGAAGATCGCGCCGCTCTGGCCGTCGGAGATGACGCGCGGCCCGAAGGAACCGCCCCCGAGCAGGACACCGCCGGCCGTCCATTGCGCGACGCCCGAGCCATTGACCCGTTGCGCATTGACGTTGACGCCGTCCTCCCAGCAGACGAACGCGCCGCCCGTGCCATCGGGAATCAGCTGCGGCACGTCCTTCTGGGCGGCCGACGCGGTGAGTGCGACGCCGTTCGCGGTCCACTGCATGGCGCCGGCGCCGTTCATGCGCTGCACATAGATGTCCCCGGTGCTGGCGCTGCGCAGATCGAGCCACGCCGCAATCGCGCCGCCGGCGCCGTCGGAAGAAAGCGCGAGCTCGCCCTGATCGCCGGTCGCGGTGCAGACCGGCACGCCGTTCGCGGTCCACTGTGGAACGCCCGCCGCGTTCACGCGTTGCGCGTAGATATCCTGATTCGCGCCGCGCAGATCGGTCCACGCGATGATCGCGCCGCCGGCGCCGTCCGGGACGACGTAGGGGTAGGACTGACTTCCGGTCACAGTACAGACCGCAACGCCGTTCGGCGTCCACAGCGGCTGGCCTTTGCCGCTGATGCGCTGAACGTAGATGTCGTCGCTTCCGCTGCGGTTGTCGAACCACGCGATGATGGTGCCGCCCTGTCCGTCAACGGTGATGGTCGGACGCGTCTGGTAGTTGGCCGCGGTCGAGACCGCGAGATTGGTAGAAGGATCGTGGGTCCAGCTCGCCGACGAGGATTGAGCGCTTGCGACCGTCCACAGCACGACCAGGGCTGATGAAAACAGGGATCTGGACATGGAACCCTCCCGAGGCAAGGCGAGGAAACCCAGCAGATGGATCGATGTGTGGGTTCCGGTATGGCGAATGCTGCCGCGCATTTTAGCACCGGAGTCGACCGTTCAGGCTGCGCGCGATCGCGTCTCTACGCTAGGGCAGCCACGTGAACTTCGTCGTCCGCGTGGCGGCACCCGCGTCGATGCGAACGAAGTAAGTTCCCGCCGTCATCCGGCGACCGTCCGTGCGCGTTCCATCCCACGGCACCACGTGATTGCCGGCCCCGAGACCGTGGAGGCTCGTCCTCCACAGGCGTCGTCCGCCGACGTCCAGGATCTCGAGCTTCGCGGTGGTCTGCCTCGGCAGCGTGAATCGCAGCAGAACGGCATCGTGGCCGGGATTCGGCTCGGGCGGATAGAGCACGAGACCGAATGCGGTCGCGCCGGGATTGACACCGGTCGTGGCCGTCGGCGTGACATGGAAGTAGGCATCGCTTGCATCCGACGACCCGTTCAGCGCGTGATCGAACGCGGAAACGCGGACCAGCGCACTGTCGCTCGAGGTGTCGGGCGGCGTCCAGCTCAGGCTGTCGGGGGTGGGGGGGAGGCCGTGCGCGATCGCGACCCAGGGGCCGGCGGCACCGTGCAGTGAATAGTCCACGTTGACTGAATCCACGCCCACGTTGTCGCTGGCGTTCCAGACGATGTTCGCCGACGCGGCGCTCGACCACGTCTCGCCGCCGTTCGGCGCCACCACCTGAGTGAGCGGCGCGGTCTGATCGGCGATGGTGAAGTCCGACGCGCTCGCCGCCGCCGTGGTGTTGCCTGCCCCATCGTGCGCCGTGACACGCGCGCGGCAGGTCGTGCTCGGCGTATTGGGCAGCGACCAGCTGTAGCTGCCCGAGTTCGCGGCTCCGACTGCGACCGTGTTCCAGTTCGAGCCGTCGTCGAGCGAATAGGCAACGTCGACCGAGGTCACGCTGATGTTGTCCGACGCGCTCCACGTGATGCTGCTCGTCCCGCCCGCGGCCAGCACCTCGCCGCCATTCGGGGAGCTGAGCGCGACCACCGGCGGCGTCGCATCGACCGCGGTGCCCGAGTTGGTCAGCGTGTCGGCGATGCCGGGGGCGATGACCGAGTCCACTCCGCCCGGCTGCCACACGGCGTTGATGCGGATCTCGTTGTTCGCGACCTTGTCCCACGCCGGATTCGGCGCGACGCCCGCGCCGGTCTCGGTCCAGTACGTTCGCACTCCATGATTGTGCAGGCGGCTGAGCGCTGCCGCGGTCGGGTGCCCGTAGCCGTTTCCGGTGCCGCACGAGACGATTCCGATCTTCGGCGTCGTCGCGTTCAGCCAGTCGTCATAGCTTCCGTAGGCCGAACCATGGTGATGCACCTTGTAGACCTCGACCTTGCCGACCTGGGGCCCGACCTGGGTCTCGATGTTCGTGTCCGACGATGAGGTTCCGCTGGGATAGCCGGTCAAGTCGCCGCCGAAGACCTCGTCGAATTCCCCGTAGCTGATCTTCAGCACCACACATTTCGAATTCTCGTCCGAGGTCGGGATTCCGTCCCCGCCGAGCGCGACGCAGGTAATGGTCACTGGATGCGCCGTCAACGAGTCGAGCGTGAACACCCGGCCCTTGGTCAAGGTATGGCGGCCAGCGCCGAGATACGTCGCATAGTTGGTGTAGGTCTGACTGGAGTAACTCTGCCCGCGATCCCAGCCCTGGTCGATCGTGATGCCGGTCAGGCTGGTGATGCAGCCGATGTGGTCGGCGTGATAGTGGCTGGCGAAGTGATAATCGACGTGCGTGACGCCCAGAGCCTGAAGCTCGCTCAGAACGCGGGCGCAGCTCGGCGGGCTCGAGCCGGCGGTGAAATTCGTGCCCTCGTCGATCAGGACGACCTGACCACCGGGGGTGATGAGGACCGCTCCATCGCCCTGTCCGGCGTCGAGATGGATGATCTGGAGTTTGCCGTTCAGGTTGGGCGCGGCGGCGAGCGGTGTAATGGCAAGAATGGACAGAAGCAGCGACGCGCCAAGGCCGCAGCCATAGGCGCGAATGGAACCTGGGGGCATGTGCTCTCCGGAGGCGGCCGAGCTCGTGCGATAGAATGCGATGGTTGCAAGGATTCAGCGTGATTCTACCAACTACGGCGCCGCGGTACGAGGGGCTTGTGTCGGCGGGCATGACGCGCCGATAGCGCAACTGGTGCCGGAGGTGGGGGTCGAACCCACACGAGGTTTGAGCCTCACGGGATTTTGAGTCCCGCGCGTCTGCCAGTTCCGCCACTCCGGCACGAGGGAGGCGAGCGAAGCTAGCACGCGACTGCCCTCAAATCACGTCCGCACGCCCGCGCGGCGCCTCATCCATTCTCGGCCGAACCCCCGCGCAGAGTCCCGAAGCACTCCGTCAGCGCGGCGGAGTCTCCGCGGCCATCGCGGGCAGGGGGCGCACGCCCAGCGCCTCGTCGAGATCGCGGGTGCGGTAGAGCGTCCCGTCCTTCATCACCAGCTCAACCTTCCGGATGTCCTCGATCCTCTGGTCGGGATTGCCGTCGACGAGAATCACATCCGCGAGCTTGCCGGGCGCGATCGAGCCGAGATCCGCATCACGCTTCATCACACGCGCCGCACTCAGCGTCGCGATCTGCAGCACCTCCGCCGGCGTGAGCCCGGCCCTCACGTAGAGCTCGAGCTCGCGATGCAGCATGAAGCCGGCCATGCCATCGGTTCCCGCCACAATGGTCACTCCGCCCTCGTGCAGCGCTTTCGTCATCTCGAGCATGCGCTGAAAGCTGTCGCGATAGCGCGCATCCATGCCGGGCGGGACTGCGAGACCTCCGGTCGTGAAGCCGCGCCTGACCTGAATCGGAAGGCGATCGCCGGTGATGCCGATGGTGTGCGAGATCTCGCCGGGCCGGTCGGTGAACAGCCCCTCGAACACGCCGAGCGTGGGATCGAGCACGATGCGGCGGTCGTGCATCAACTGGATGAATTGCTGAACGCGCGCGGAGTGAAGATCGAGGCCGGCACTCAGCCGCGCCGGGAACGTGAAGCGCGCGGTGGAGCGCGTGTCGAGGATCGAGTCGGCCATGAAATTGAGAAAGATGAAATTCATGTGCTGGATTTCGTCCACTCCCGCGCGGATGAACTGCTCGGCGGTCATGAACGCGGGCACGTGCCCGCTCACCCGGAGCCCACGCCGGTGCGCCTCGGCCGCGATCGCCGGCACCAGCTCGGGATGAACCGAGCTGTAGATCTTGATCTGCGCGTATCCGAGATCGGCGTAGCGGTCGACCGCCGCCATCGCCTCGGGCAGTGAATCGGCAAGCACTTTGGTCGGGCCCTGGAACGGTCCGCGGCCGTCGATGAGCCCGGCGGGGATGACGCGCGGACCGACTTCCGTTCCCGCGTCCCATTGCTTCCGGATCCGCGCCAGGATGTCGATGTCGTTCCCCATGTCGCGGACGGATGTCACGCCGCACGCCATGTGCATCAGGCCGTCCGACGGCGAAAGGTGCACGTGCATGTCCCACAGGCCGGGCAGCAGAGTCCGGCCGGTGGCGTCGATCACCTCGGCCCCGGCGGGGATCGCGACCCTGCCGTCCTCGCCGACCGCGGCGATGCGATGGCCCTGAATGACGACGGTCCGACCGGACAGCGCGGCGCCGTGTTCGGTATCGAACAGCCGGGCGTGCTCGAAGGCGAACGCGCCGGCGGGGGAATGGGCGATGCGCCGAGCGATGGCG
>DATJEP010000037.1:0-5184 GCA_035496475.1 Candidatus Udaeobacter sp. | reverse complement strand
CGAGGCCCGGCGCCATTCGGTGGCGCCCGCTTCGACCCCGAAGAAGCGCGTCGTGTTTTCGTTGTCCATGATGTGGAGGATGTCGTCGTCCTCGATCTCGACGATGCCTCGCAGCATGTCCGCGTTGTCGTAGAAGCTGCGCACCAGGAGATCGCTCTCACGCAGGTGCTCCTGCGCCGCGTCGAGCCGCCTCAGCATGTCGTTCAGAGAACCGGCGAGCTGTGACAGCTCGTCGCGGCCGCGCACTTCGATGCGCGCCCCCGTCAGCAGCTCGCGACCGATGCGCGTCACCTGGGCGCTCATGCGCATCAGCCGTCGCAGCACCCAGGCTTCGAGCGTGAGCATCATCAGGCTGCCGATGATGACGGCGACGGCGAGCAGCGACCAGAACAGGAACTCGACCGTGTGCATGCCCGCGGCATGGATCCGGCGGGGGAGGTTGACGCGAAGGATCAGGTCGGGCTGGCCGAAGAGGTCGGGCTCGAGCATGTATCCGGCGACGAAATCCTCGTCGATCGGGACCACCGAGACCGCGCGCGGGCCGGCACGCTCGAGGCGCGAGAGCTCGTGGGCCGCCGGCGACGGAAGCGCCGGGTCTCCCACCGTCCAGGCGGAGAAATTCAGATGGGTCTGCGCGCCGAGCAATCGCTCGACCTGCGTGTTCAGATACCTTCCGAAGATCAGCACGCCGTGCGCGGGACCCTTGGCTTCGCTGGTCAGGATGGTGCGCGCCGAGATCATCAGGGGCTGTCCGGAAATGTTCACGATCCCCGAGCGCTCGTCGTGATCGTTGCGCGGCGTGACGAGCGGCTTGCCCGGTCCGATCAGCGCCAGCAGCCCGGGCGGCACCATGGTGACGGCGTGATGACTCGGGTCGAGCGTCCGCGCCGTGATCACGCGACCGTTGAGGTCGACGAACACCATGAGGTCGATGTGGAGGCCCTGCAGCGTGATGTCGGTCAGATTCGAAGGCTCGAACGCGGGATTGCGGTCGACCACGAACTTGTAGCAATCGTCCCAGTAGGCCCAGTCGGAAGTCTTGCTGTGAAGATCGGCCACCGACTGGCGGAGCGCGTCGGAAACGCGGCGCGCGTCGACTTCGGTGTCCGCCTGTTCGAGCTCGTGGAACTGGCGGAGGAGCACGGACGACAACGCCGCGTAGAGCAGCACCATCATGCAGAGCATGGCGATGCCGAGGATCAGCGTCGTCTTGACACGCAGCGAGACGGTGCTCGGCTCGCGCGTCACCACTCGGCTCCAAACGCGACGCCACCCGAGAGCGGCGAGAGCGATCCGACGGTACCGCGCAGCTCGCGGTCGAGCAGAGCGTCCGCCTGAACGTGGCCGCGCAGGTACGCGCGGCCCAAGCGCCGCGTCACCGCCAGCGAAGCCTCCGCGATCTGTGAGGTTCGCGACGGCACACCCAGATAGGCCTCGATGAAACGGCCCGAATCCCAGTCGAGGTGCGCGCTGCCGCTCCAGCTCCACGGCGCTTCGGAGTCGGTCTCGCGCTTGAGCCCGTAGCCTCCCGAGGTCGCGCCCGAATAGGCGGCGACATCGATGGTCTGCCGGGCGAACGCGCTCACCGCGCCGGCGACGCTGCGGGAAACCATCAGCTCGACTTCGGCCGAGCTCGGGCCCGGCGTGCCGGGGTAGGTGTAGATCTCGAACGTCGGCGTCAGCGTCCAGCCGGCGAAGTCGCGCTCGTATTCGATCGAGGGATCGAGTTCGTGAAAGCCGGGGGGGTCCTTCGACTCGAGTGGCACGCTGCTCCACAGCGTGAGCGTGAGACCTGAGCGCGACAGCCACACCGACGGCTGGACGACCGCGCCCTGGCTGAGCGCGAGCCCGCGCCACTCGTAGCGTGACGCGAAATCGCTTTCCATGCCCGCGGACCACTTCGATCCGGAGCCCGCCTCGGCCGCGTCATCAGCGCCGGCGTTCGAAGCGGCCGCGACCCAGAAGATCGCGAGGGCGGCGATCAGGCCGGCTGCGTTCCGGGCGGCGCGAGCGTCCTGCGATCTGCGGCCTTCCATGAATGCCTCCGGCTGCGCCGATTCGGCAACCGCGATCGGCATCAACCTCGTTGTGGGACAACGGCGTGTCGAGGTCGATGGGGTGTCGCGGAGCATCGCGTCCTCACGCGGCTGCCCTGCCGCGCTGTTTAGATATGTTTCGACCTTTGCGCCATAACGCTTTAGGACTAGCGACAATGAGCGGGTG
Organism: Candidatus Udaeobacter sp.; assembly: GCA_035496475.1. Classification (GTDB taxonomy): domain Bacteria; phylum Eisenbacteria; class RBG-16-71-46; order RBG-16-71-46; family RBG-16-71-46; genus JACOSU01. The sequence goes on along the minus strand of DATJEP010000037.1, from coordinate 2,961 downwards.
GAAGATTTCGAGAGTGGAACGAAGCGGTTGCGGCACTTAGAGTTGAGCCTATGTCGACGAGGCCGCCGGCCGGACCTGATCCCTCGAGCCGGGTCCTGCTCTTCGCATGGCTGGGGTGGCTGGCGGTGTTCTTCACCCTGATCAGCTTCTTCCAGCTCTCCCTGCTTTATCGCATCGACCTCGGACTCGACGATCAGGGCGTCAAGGTCATCAAGTCGATCGCGCTGGCCATGACCGGTGTCGGCGGGGTCGCGCTCGGCGTCCTGGCCGACGCCATCGGTCGCAAGCCGGCGATGATGATCTCGATCGTGATCTACGCGCTCGGCGCGGCGTGCGCGGCGTTCTCGCATTCGCTCGGCGCGCTCGAGCTGTGCGCCGCGGTCGCCGGAATCGGAATCGGCGGCCAGTGGGCGGCGGGGCAGACGCTGCTCGCCGAGACCGTGCCGTCGGCGCGCCGCGGCCGCTTTGGCGCCCTGGCGCAGACCGGAGCTCCGCTCGGACTCGGACTCGCGACGCTGGTCGCGACAGAGTTCGCGCCGCGTTTCGGCTGGCGCGCGGCATTCGGGCTCGCCGCCGCTCCGGTCCTGCTCACCGCCTGGATCGCGGCCGCGCTGCCGGAGTCGCCGGTCTGGCTCGCGCATCGCGCGTCGGGCGAGCCAAGGCGAAGCTCGCTCGCCGCGCTGCTGGGCCCCGGCATCCGCCGCCCATTCGCGATCGCGTTCGTGCTCACGCTGTTCAACATGACGAGCTACTGGCTGACCACCTCGTGGCTGCCGGAGTTCGTCGGGCGCCAGTGGCATCTCACCATTCAGAAGACCGGCGCCTGGACGCTGGTGTTCGTCGCCGGCTCGCTCGCCGGTTACGCGTTCTATGGCGTCGCCTCCGACCACTGGGGGCGTCGCGTCACGTTCTCGGTGTGCTCGGCGGTGATGGCGATCGGTCTCTCGATGATCACCGTGTTCGAGCGCTCGATCCGCGATCATCCCGCGCTGATCCTCGCGTTCCTCTTCACCGCCGGAGTCGGGACCGGAACCTGGTCCGGATTCGGCGCGCTCTACGCCGAGCTGTTCCCGACGCGCGTTCGCAACACCGCGTCCGGCGCCTGCATGAATCTGTCGCGCGCGGCGCAGTTCGTCGCCCCGCTGCTGGTGGTGGCGGTGGGCGGCACCACGCTCGGCCCCGGCGTGGCGCTGGCGGCGGCGTTCGCGGTGCTGGCCGGGATCTGGATCTGGCTCCTGCCGGAGACGCGCGGGCGCGCGGTGGCGTGAAGGACGCTATAGTCGGCGGATGATCCCGCTCGATCAGATTCGCGAGGCCGCGACACGCGTGCGCGGCGAAGTCCACCGCACCCCGATCCTCACCGCCCGCTCGCTGGGCGATCCCTTCCAGGTTCACCTCGCCCTCAAGTGCGAGAACTTCCAGAAGACCGGATCGTTCAAAGTACGCGGCGCGCTGAACAAGGTCCGCTCGCTCAGCGAGGCCGAGCGCGCGCGGGGCTTGATCACCGTCTCGGCCGGGAATCATGCGCAGGCGGTGGCATGGGCCGCGCGCCGCGTCGGAGCGCCGTGCGCCGTGGTGATGCCGGAAGGCGCGCCGCGCTCCAAGATGGACGCGGTGCGGGGCTACGGAGCGGAGATCATCCTTCATCCCGATCGCGCGACGCTGTTCGACCGGCTGAACGAAGAGCGCGAGCGGCGCGGGTCGACGTTCGTCCATCCCTTCGACGATCCGGTCGTGCTCGCCGGAGCCGGCACCGTCGGGCTCGAGATCGCCGAAGACGCGGCGGATCTCGACGCCGTGATCATCCCGGTCGGCGGCGGTGGCCTGATGGGAGGGACGGCGAGCGCGATTCGTCAGATGCGGCCCGGCGTCCGCATCATCGCGGTCGAGCTGGCCGAAGGACCGGGCCTCGGACCGGCGCGAGCCGCCGGCCACCCGGTCCCGGTGCCAAGGCCCGCCAACACGCTGGCCGATGGCATGACGCCGCCGTTCGTCGGTGCGCTGCCGCTCTCGATCGCCGAATCCTGCGTCGACGAGCTGGTCACGGTGACCGAGCCCGCGATCCACGAGGCGATGGCGATGCTGCTGACGCGCGCCAAGCTCTACGTCGAAGGCTCGGGTGCGGCGGCGCTCGGCGCGCTGAGATCCGGCGCGGTGCGCCTGCCGCGCGGCTCGCGCGCGGTGGCGATCGTCTCCGGCGGCAACGTCGACCCCGAAAAAGCCCTGGCCGCCATGGTGCAGGCGGTGGGGATCGAGGCGTGAGCGTCCGCATCGTCGGCGCGTCCGACGTCGCGCGTCTCCTCCCGATGGGGGAGGCGATCGCGGTGATGGAGGAGGTGTTCCGCACGCTGGCGCGGGGCGACGCCGTGCAGCCGCTGCGTTCGATGCTGTGGATGCCGGACCGCCGCGGCCTGCTCGGCCTCATGCCCGCGCATCTCGGCTCCCCCTCGCTGCTCGGGCTCAAGGTGGTCTCGGTCATGCCGGGCAATCACGGCACCGAGTTCGATTCGCATCAGGGCGCCGTGCTGGTGTTCGAGACCACGCACGGATCGCTGCGCGCCGTCATCGATGCCACGTCGATCACCGCGATCCGCACCGCGGCGGTGAGCGGGCTCGCCACCCGGCTGCTTGCGCGAAAGGAGGCGGGCGACCTCAGCCTGCTCGGGTCGGGGACCCAGGCGCGTACGCATCTGCGCGCTCTGCGTGTGGTGCGGAAGCTGCGCCGGATTCGCGTGTGGAGTCCGAATCCCGCTCGCGCCGCCGCGTTCGCGCGCGAAGAGCCGGCGGGTCCGGGACCGCCGATCGAAGTCATGGCCAGCGCGCGAGAGGCGGTGGCCGGAGCGGACCTGATCTGCACCGTGACGTCGTCGAAGGAGCCGGTGCTCGAAGGTGCGTGGATCGCCGAAGGCGCGCACATCAACGCCGTCGGCGCCTGCTTCGCGAACGCGCGCGAGCTCGACA
>DATJEP010000036.1:0-48022 GCA_035496475.1 Candidatus Udaeobacter sp. | reverse complement strand
CGCTCTTCGTTGCCGTCGACTGCGTCCCATGCGAGCGCGCCTTGCTGCCGCGCGGCCGCGCGTCGAACTGGTGGAACAGCCGGCTCTGACGCGTCTCGAACGAGACCGGCGCGCCGTTGATGTAGACCTGCTCGATCTGGGTCGCGATCTCGAGCGGGTCGCCGTTCGTCACCATGAGATCGGCGCACTTCCCGGTCTCGATCGATCCGACGCGATCCGCGACGCCGAGGATCTGGGCGGGCCACAGCGTCACGCTCTTCAGCGCATCCTCGCGCGACAGACCGAACGCGGCCGCCATCGCTGCGTTGTACGGCAGATTGCGCGAGTTCATCGCCCCGAACGCGCCGCCGCCGTCCGAAATGCAGAACGGCACGCCGGCCGCCTTGAGCTCGGCCGGAACCGAGAAGTTCTGGTCGTAGCTGTCCGAGCGCCGCATCGGCATGTCGAGCAGCCGGTCGCAGATCACGGAAATGTGGCGGGCCTTGAGCTCGTCGGCCACGCGCCACGAGTCGCTCCCCCCGACCAGGATCACGCGGGGCAGCTTCTCGTCGTCGGCGAACTTCAGCGCCGCGCGGATCTGCGACAGGTTCTCCGCGCGGATCATGACGGGAATCTCGCCCTTCAGGGCCTTGCCCATCGCGTCCCACTTCACGTCCTCGTCGTGTCGCGGCACGCCGGGCCGGCCCTCGGCGTCACGCGCGGTCCAGTAGGCGCGGGCGTCGTCGAACGACTTGCGGATGTTGTCGATCGCCTTGTCGCGCGCCTTCTTCTGATCGTCGTCGCTCTGGGTGATGAACCAGGCGTGGACCGGCGCCATGTTCGGCCAGTTGACCTCGAGGCCGATCGGCGCCTTCACCGTCATGTCCTCGGTGGTCCAGCCTTGCAGGTGAACCAGCGCGGCGGTGCCGCTGATCGCCCCGCCCTGCGGGATCACGACGATGCTGGTGATGCCGTTGACCCGCGCGACCGGGATCAGCTCGCTCGACGGATTGACCTCGACTTCGCTGCGGACGTTGGGATTGACGTCGCCGGTCTCGGCGAAGTCGTTGGTGCCCCGGACGCTCTCGATCTCGGTGAGACCGAGCACGCTGTTCGCCGAGACGAAGCCGGGATAGACCTGCTTGCCCTGGACCGAGATCACCTGCGCGTCGGCCGGAGGCGTGAGGCCGGCGCCCACCGCGGTGATCTTGCCGTGGTCGATCACCACGGTGGCGTTCTCGATCGTCGCTCCGCTCACGGTGTGCACCGTGCCGCCGACCAGCGCCAGCGGCGCCGCGAACGCGGCGCGAGCCAGCAGGGCCAGCGCCGCGGCCAGCAGCGTGATCCGGGCCATCGCGAGGAGATGCTTCGCCACCGGGGCTGTCTGCGCGGACGAGGCCGCGCGCGCGTGGAATCCGATCGTGCGGCTCATCGCTGATCCTCCGCCGAGCGCGCGGCTTCCGAGCGGAACGGCATCTCGCCGTGCCCGTTCTGATCGCCGCAGTCGTTGCCGCTCATGTTGGTGTCGTCGAGATAGGTCGGCGGCCAGTTGCGTCCGCCTCCACCGCCCGAATCCTTCTTCGCCTTCCTCGCGCGCTCGACCAGCGCCATCCGCTCCTTCGCCAGCGCCTCGCGGCCGGCCAGATCCTGAGCGCGATCGAAGTACTTGCGCCCTTCGATCCAGGTCTCCTCACAGCGCGAATACGGCGACAGCGGACTGCCGTTCCAGATCGAGAAATCGGCGTCCTTTCCGACTTCGAGCGAGCCGACGCGGTCCTCGATCTTCAGCTGCTTCGCCGGATTCAGGGTGACGAACTTGATCGCCTCCTCGGGCGGCACGCCGCCGTACTTGATCGCCTTCGCCGCCTCGGTGTTGAGACGGCGCGCGAGCTCGTCGCTGTCCGAGTTGTAGGACACGGTGACGCCCCGGTCCCACATCAGGTAGCCGTTGTAGGGGATGGCGTCGATCACTTCGTACTTGTAGGCCCACCAGTCGCTGAACGTGCTGCCGCTGGCGCCGTGCGCCGCCATCTCGTCGGCCACCTTGTAGCCCTCGAGAACGTGCTGGAACGTCTGCACCTTGATGCCGAAGCTCTCGGTCAGCCGCATCAGCATCAGGATCTCGTCCTGGCGATACGAGTGGCAGTGGATGAAGCGCTTGCCCTCCAGCATCTCGTTCAACGCGTCGAGCTGAAGGTCGGGCCGGGGCGGATAGGCGCGCTTGCCGGCCTTGAACTCGACCTGCTGCGCCCGGTAGTCCTTCGCGCGCAGGAACGCGTCGCGAATCACCTGCTCGACGCCGGCGCGCGATTGCGGATAGCGGCCGGTGGCGTCGGCGCCCCAGTTCGATTGCTTGGGATTCTCGCCGAGCGCGAACTTCACCGTCTGCGGCGCGGCGGTGAACAGCAGCTGGTCCGGCGCCTCGCCCCACTTGTTCTTGATCACCGCGCACTGGCCACCGATGGAATTACACGAGCCGTGCAGCAGATGCATGATCGTGGTTCCACCGGCGAGCTGGCGATAGATGTTCGGGCTCTCGGAATTGATCACGTCGCGGATGCGCACTTCGCAGGTCACGCTGTTGGTGCACTCGTTGACGTTGCCGACGATCGCCGAGTGGCTGTGGCAATCGATGATGCCGGGAGCGACCTGCTTGCCGGTGGCGTCGATCACGACCGCGCCGGCCGGGGCGGCGAGGTGCTTGCCGACCGCGGCGATCCTGCCCGAGCGGACCAGCAGGTCCGCGTTCTCGAGCGTGCCCTGTGGGCCGGCGGTCCACAGCGTCGCGTTCCGCACCAGCACCGACGCCGGCTGGCTCGGCGGCGCCATCCGCCACGGCTCGGTGTTGCCCATCACCGCCGGCGAAGGCACCGGCGGCTCCTTGGTCTCCTTCTTCGCCGGTTCGACCACGCGCGTGCCGGTCACCTCGTGCGACTGGCCTTCGCTCGAGAGCGTGCCGGTCATCGCGTCGGTGGCCACCGTGAGATCGAAGTCCTCGGCGGGCTCCTCGCCGCGCTTCACGGTGAAGCGCACGCGCTGGTCGTCCAGCCGCACCTCTTTCGCCTTCAGCGTGTCGGCGCCGACGATCAGGATCGCGGTGGTGTCTGGGTCGGCCTTGATCTCGAGCCCGTGGCGCGCGTGTCCCCAGCCGATCGCCCACTTGCCCTTGGGTGCGGTGTCGTCCTTGGAGACGTCGTAGCGCTCGCCCGCCGCCCACACCTCACGCACCTTGCCGTTCTCGGAGAAGAGATCTCCTCGGGTGACGGTCAGGCTCGCGAGCTTGCCGGGCGCGATCGTGCCGAGACGGTCCGAAAGACCGAGGATCTTCGCCGGCACCGTGGTCACCGCGGCCAGCGCCCGATCGGCGTCGAGCCCGCGGCTGATCGCCTGCGCGACGTTGGCGCGGAACATCTTCTTCGCGTCCTTGAGCCCGTAGGCGCTGAGCGCGAAGCTCACGCCCGCCTTCTCGAGCGCGGCGGCGTTGCCCGGAGCGTCGTCCCACGCCCGCAGCTCCTCGGTGCTGACCTCGAGCGCGAGATCGCGATCCGAGACGTCCGGCGCCTGCGGGTAGTTGACCGGAACGATGAGCGGCAGGCCGGTCGCGGCGATCAGCTTCACGCGCTTGTAGTCGTCGCCCCCGGTCACGACCTCGGCGCCGACGCCGGCCTCACGCGCGATCGAGGCGGCGCGCAGCACCTGAAGCATGTCGGAAGCGAGGAAGAGCGCGGGCTGCTGACCGCTGGCCACGCCCTGCAAGGCCTCCCAGCTCACATTGGTCTCGGGCGGCTCCTTCCCCGACGGCGACTTCGCGTAGGACGCGTGAACCGCGCGATACCAGCGGCTGTCGATGAATGCCTGACGGATCACCGCGACACCGCCCATCAGCGATCCCGGATAGCCGTTCGGATTCGCCTCGATCGAGAACACCTGCGCGGCGTCCGGCTTGAGCAGGCTCAGGTTCGGCGAGCCGTCCTTGAGGGCGATCACCGCGGTCTGTCCGCGAACGATTCCCCGGGGCGGAGCGATCTGCGCGGTCGCGAAGCCGGCGCCCCTCAGCGCGTCGAGCTGATCACTCGAGAGCGGGAGTGATTCGACCACGCGCGTCTCGGGATGCACGGAGCCGAGCGGATGCGCGGCGCCACGCGACGCGGCGGGCGGCGGCTGAGCTCCCGGCCGGCCCCCACCCTGGGGCGGCGGCGTGGCGTCCGAGGGGGTCACGAACGCATCGATCAGACCCGGATACACGGTGAGGCTGTCGGCCTTCCAGATCCGCGCATCGGCGGGGATCGGAACCGAGGCTCCGACCGCGGTGATCACGCCGTCGCGGATGACGATGGTGCCGTGCGGAATCACATGACCGGGCTCGGTCACGATCCGGGCGCCGACGATCGCGTGAACGCGAGGCGTCACCGCGAGCGAAACCGAAGGGACGAGCGAAAGAAGCGCGAAAAGCGCGGCAGGCGCGGCGATTGGGGTCGGCATCGCGCGGCGGAAGAGGAGCATCAAAGGAAGTCGCTTCATGGGAGCGTCCTCTGGGGCGTCAAGACGGCGCCGGGGTGGGCCGATAACGGATGACGAGGGATTCGAGGCGCTAAGGTTAGGAGCGGCCCGAACGTGGCGCAAGAGGCGCATGCGGGGCACTCCACGCGGCTTGACCAGCGCGCAATTTTACCGCCCCAGCGCGGACGCCTGGACCCTCATCCCCGATCGAAGGGGTCACACGAAAGGAGCTGCACATGAGGTTTCCCGGTTCGTCTCGAATCGGTCTCGCGGCCGGCGTGATTCTTCTCGGACTCGCGCAAGGCGGCCCGGCCCGGTCCGACGTCGCGGTTCACATCGACATCGGCAACGCGCCGCCTCCGCCGCGCGTCGTCTTCCGCTCCGAGCCCCATGTGGTCTACGTCCCCGAGGATCGCGTCTACGTGGTGGACGATCCTTACGCGGGCGACAACGACTACTTCCGCTACGGTCCCTACTGGTACGAATTCAACGCCGGCTACTGGTATCGCGCGTCGAGCTGGCGCGGCCCGTTCCGCGTGGTCGAGCCGCGATACGTGCCGGCCGCGATCTACCGCGTGCCTCCGGGACACTGGAAGCATCGCGCGCACTGGATGCCGCCGGGCCAGGCCAGGAAATACGGCTACGACGATGATCGCGGCCGTGGCAACGGGCACGGCAACGGCAAGGGTCACGGGCACGGACACGGCAACGACTGACGCCCGATTTCGAACCGGGGACGGGATGGCTCGATCGCCATCCCGTCTTCTTTTTTTCCGTGCGGCGATGCGGTCAGGCCTTCGCCCGAAGGCGGGAGGCGAGGAGCGGCGGACCGATCACGGTGGTCAGCGCCACCGTCGCGACAATCGCGGCGCGAGCGCCGGTGTCGATCACCGGAGAGCCGGCGAGAACGAGTCCGCTGCCGATGCCGGCGAAGATCAATTCGACCTCGCCGCGTGGAATCATCCCGAAGCTGACGGCGAGCCGATCGACGCCGCGGCCGACGACTCCGAGGGCGCATGCCAGCTTGGCCGCGACCGCGGCCAGCGTGAGTGCCAGCGCGAAGGCGACGACCCCGGGATCGCGGAACACCGAGAGATCCACGCGCATCCCCATGCGGACGAAGAAGAGCGGAACGAGAAAGGCGGCGATCGGCTCGATCCATTGATCGAGGTCCCTCCGGCCCGTATCGCGCGCGCGCAGCGCCTGGTAGTGAGCGGGCTCGAGGACGAGCCCGGCCGCGAACGCGCCGATGATCGGCGCCAGCCCCATCCACGCCGCCAGCCAGGCCAGGCCGAAGAGCAGGGCGAGCGCCACGCCGACCAGCAGGCCGTGCGCCTCGATGCGGGCGGCGAGGCGAAACGCCTGCCGGGACAGCGCGCGGCCGATCAGCATTGCGGCGGCCAGGAATACCAGCGCGCGCAGGGCGACCCAGGCCACGGCGCCGCCGTCGAAGCGGGCTCCGCCCCCGGCCGCGCCGATCCAGCCCGACAGGATCGAGAGCAGAAGCAGCGCGAGCACGTCGTCGACCACCGCGGCCCCGAGGATCACCCGCCCCACTGGAGTGTCTGCCTGCCTCCGCTCGGCCAGCACGCGCGCGGTGATGCCCACGCTGGTCGCGCACAGCGTCGTGCCGATGAACAGATGAACCGGGATCGGTGAGTGGGGATGAAAGAGGCGCGATACCACGCCCCCGAGCACGATCGACGCCGCGACGCCAGCCGCGGCGACGAGTAGCGAAGAACGTCCGACCGCGATCATCTTCGAGAGATCGGACTCGAGGCCGACGCGGAAGAGCAGGAACAGGACGCCGATTTCGGCGAGAAGGTCGAGTGCGGGCAAGCCCAGCTTATGATCGAGGGCATGAATGCCGGCGAGGCCGAGGTTGCCGATCAGGATGCCGGCAAGGAGCTCGCCCAGCACTTCAGGCTGGCCGAGACGGCGCATCAGGGCGGCTCCCAGCCGGGCGAGGATCAGGAGCAGCGCGAGTCCGCCGAGGAATGCGGGCAGATCGGCGATCGAGGCGGCGCCCGGAAGTCCGTTCGACATGGTGCCGGCCTCAATAACGCACTCGAGGCATCACGGTCGAGCGAATTCGGTCCACGCCCATCGAGCGCGAACCGGCGGCGAGATCCTTCGGCCAGGTGTTGGGGCCAGAGGCGATGCCGCGACCCGAGGCGATGGCGCGATCATGGGCGACGACGCGCCCGCCGCGCTATACTGCGCGCGACTCATGAACCGCGCCCGCTTCCTTCTTCCTCTGCTCGCGTCTCTCGCGCTCTCCGGCTGCGGGGACGCTGGAAAGCCCGTGTCGGGAGGCTGTGCCGGCGACACCGGGGGTCAGCACCTCGTCGTCTTCTCCAGCGACCGCGGCGCAACTGCCGGTCAATTCGACATCTACCTCTATGATCTGGACGCGCTCGGCTTCCGCCTGATCAAGAACATCAACAGCGGCGTGGCCGATCTCAATCCGACGATCTCATCCGATGGGCTCGTCATCGCCTTCGAGAGCAATCGCGGCGGCTCGGGCGGAAGCGACATCCTTCTTTATTCCCGCTGCCAGCAGGAGCTCATCAGTCTTCCCGGCGTGAATACGGCGTCCGACGAGATCGAGCCCGCGTTCACCGGCGACGCGCTGAAAATGGCGTTCGTGCGCATGGCGGCCGGGATCAAACACGTTTATCTCGTGGATGGGGTCGGGGATACGCTGCTTCCGCTGACCGGGCTCGACTCCGCCGCGACCGTGAACGACTGGTCCCCTTCCCCGGATCAGACCGGCGGGCTGATCGCGTTCACATCGGATCGCAATGGGAATCCCGACATTTTCGTGTGGGATGGTTCGACCAAGAAGGTGCTGAATCTGCCCGATCTGGTCTCGCCGGGAAACGACGTCGAGCCGGCGCTGACGCCCGACGGCCATTACCTCTGCTTCGCATCCGATCGCGCCGGGGGCGCCGGCGGATACGACCTCTACCTCTACGATCTGCAATTGAAAGCGTTCGTTACGCTGCCCGCCAACGTGAACACGGCGAGCAATGAGCGGCGCCCGGCGATCAGCCGGTCGGGAGACGTCATCGTCTTCCAGTCGGATCGCACCGGCACGGGAAAGATCGATCTCTGGAACTGCAGGCGCTCCACCGCCTCGGTCGGCCAGGGAACCCAGGAGTCGAGCGCCGGCGACGACATCGATCCCTCGCTTCTCTATCCCTGAGCCCCATTCCCGATCCCGGCCTTTCGCATCGCTCGATATTCATCGATTCGGCATCGAATGATTTCCCTCGACGCGTTTCGCTACCGTCGATATTGATCGAAACGCGCATGCGACGTTGCAAGCGAAAAAATGGTCAATAAAACCGCGCGGAAAATTCCTCTTGCCGCGGAGATGCCGCGAGAGCGATAAAGCACGTCACCGTTCGCAGGTGATTGCGACTCCTTCGCGGCGAACGGGTGCATATCCCAATCACGCGCAGTTGATGAAGAACTCAACGTTCGACGCGGGTCCAACCGAGTCGGTGGGTATTTTCATCGGACCGCCGGCAGGGTTCGACCGAAGTGGGGTTGCATTCGTAGCGAGGGACAGGGAGGTCCCATGACGCAGCTCGTTTCCGATCAGGCCGCAGCAGGCAGCTCACCTTCATCCGCTCCCACCTTCGCGGGTCTGCGCGTCCCGCGACGCTTCACGCATCCCGGCGTCGATCCACTCGGCGCGATCGCGTGGGATCGCCGCCGCACCGTCATCTCCAATCCCGACGGTTCGGTCGTCTTCCAGATGGACGACGTCGAGGTTCCGGCCGGCTGGTCGCAGCTCGCCACCGACATCGTGGTCAGCAAGTACTTCCGCAAGGCCGGCGTGCCCGGGCGTCCGGGTCACGAAACCAGCGTCCGCCAGGTCATCCATCGCCTCGCCCACACCATTCGCAACTGGGGCGCGGCAGAGAGCGGAACCTTCGCCAGCGCCGAGGATGCCGACGCATTCGAGGCCGAGCTCTCCTACATGCTGGCGATGCAGATCGGCGCGTTCAATTCGCCGGTCTGGTTCAACTGCGGCCTGTGGCACGAATACCGGATCCAGGGTTCGGGCGGAAATTTCGTCTACGACGTCGATCGGGCTCTGCTCGAGGAGACGCGCGATTCCTATTCGCGCCCCCAGGTCTCGGCGTGCTTCATCCAGGCGGTCGACGACGATCTCATGTCGATCTTCGAGCTGGCGCGCAACGAGGCGCGCGTCTTCAAGTTCGGATCCGGCACCGGCAGCAACTTCTCCAAGCTGCGCGGGCGCATGGAGAAGCTGTCGGGCGGCGGCACGTCGTCCGGGCTGATGTCGTTCCTCGAGGTGCTGGATCGCGGCGCCGGCGCCACCAAGTCGGGCGGCACCACGCGCCGCGCGGCCAAGATGGTGGTGCTCGATCTCGATCACCCCGAGATCGTCGACTTCGTGCGCTGGAAGGTGCGTGAGGAAAAGAAGGTCGCGGCGCTGGTGCAGGCCGGCTTCTCCTCCGATTTCAACGGCGACGCCTACGGCACCGTATCGGGGCAGAACTCGAACAACTCGGTGCGCGTCCCCGACAGCTTCATGGAAGCGCTCGGAACGGGCGGAACCTGGGCGACCACGTTCCGCACCACCGGCCAGGTGCACGAGACGCACAGCGCGACGACGCTGTGGCGCACGATCTCCGAGGCGGCGTGGCAGTGCGCCGATCCCGGCGTCCAGTTCGACGACACGATCCAGCGCTGGCACACCTGCCGGAACACCGATCGCATCAACGCGACGAATCCCTGCTCGGAGTTCGTCTTCCTCGACGACACCGCCTGCAATCTCGCGTCGATCAACCTGATGAAGTTCCTGCGCGAGGACGGCTCGTTCGACGTCGACGGCTATCGCCACGCGAATCGCGTGTTCTTCCTGGCCCAGGAAATCCTGGTCGGCGCGGCCTCGTATCCCACCGACCGGATCGCGCGGCGCTCGGTCGAATTCCGCCCGCTCGGTCTCGGCTACGCCAATCTCGGCACGCTGCTGATGGTGCAGGGGCTGCCCTACGACAGCGACGCGGCACGTGGCTACGCGGCCTCGGTCACGGCGCTCATGACGGGCGAGGCCTACGCGCTCTCCGCCGAGATGGCGGCGAGCCGCGGCGCGTTCGCCGGATTCGCCGAGAACCGGGACAGCATGCTCGACGTCATGCGCCTGCACCGCTCCGCGGCGCAGGCAATCGATCCGGCGACCGCGCCGGAGGATCTGCGCGCGGCCGCGGTCGAAAGCTGGGATCGCGCGCTCAAGGTCGGGACGCAGTATGGCTATCGCAACGCGCAGGCCACCGTGCTGGCGCCGACCGGCACCATCGGACTCCTGATGGATTGCGACACCACCGGCGTCGAGCCCGACTTCGCGCTGGTCAAGTTCAAGAAGCTCGCCGGCGGCGGTTACTTCAAGATCGTGAATCAGTCGGTGCCGGCGGCGCTCCGCCGCCTCGGCTACGACGAGCCCACGATCGAGCGCATCGTCCGGTACGCGATCGGCACCGGCTCGCTGGAGGGTTCGCCGCACATTCATCGCCACGCGCTGAAGGCGAAGGGGCTGCTGGATGCCGAGATCGACCGCATCGAGCACGCACTGCCGACAATGCTCGACGTGCGGGGCGCGTTCGCGCGCGGGATGCTGACGGACGAGACGCTGACACGGCTTGGCGTCAGTCAGGCCGAGCGCGAGAAGCCGGGCTTCTGCATGCTGCCGCTGCTCGGCTTCACCGACGAGGAGATCAACCACGCCAACACCGTGATCTGCGGAAGCCAGACCGTGGAGGGCGCGCCGGGACTCAAGAGCGAGCACCTGGCGGTGTTCGACTGCGCGAATCGCTGCGGGCCCGAGGGCACGCGCTTCATCCAGCCGATGGGGCACGTGCGGATGATGTCGGCGGTCCAGCCGTTCATCTCGGGGGCGATCAGCAAGACCGTCAACCTGCCGAAGGAGGCGACGGTGGACGAGGTCCAGGACATCTATTTCCAGTCCTGGAAGCTCGGCCTCAAGGCCGTGGCGCTCTATCGCGACGGCTCGAAGCTGAGCCAGCCGCTCGCGACCGCGACCAAGAAAGAGACTCCGGAGAGCTCTCCCTCGCCTTCACCCAAGCTTCGCCGCCGCCGCCTGCCGAAGCGCCGCCACGGCTTCACGCAGGAGGCGAGGATCGGCGGCCACAAGGTCTTCCTCCGCACCGGCGAATACGAAGATGGGACGCTGGGCGAGATCTTCATCGACATGCACAAGGAAGGCGCGGCGTTCCGCAGCATGATGAACTGCTTCGCCATCTCGGTGTCGATGGGACTCCAGTACGGCGTCCCGCTCGAGGACCTGGTCGACCAGTTCTGCTTCACGCGGTTCGAGCCGCACGGGCGCGTCGATGGCCACGACAACATCCGGGTGTGCACCAGCGTCGTCGACTACGTCTTCCGCGTGCTGGGGCTCGAATACCTGAACCGGACCGATCTCGCCCACGTGGTGGACGAGAGCCTGACCGGCCAGATCAAGGACCATCCGACCGGCCGCGAGCACCATCAGCCCGGCAACGGCAAGTCGCGCGCAATCACCACCGAGGCGGCGGGGGCCGCTCCCCAGGCCGCGGGCACGGGCGCGCGCGAAGGGGTGAAGCCGTTCAATCGCATCGTTGTCGAACTCGGAGAGTCCGCGGGGCCCGAAGCCCAGTTCGGCAAGTTCCCGGGCGACGCGCCGATCTGCGACAACTGCGGGCACATCACGGTACGCAACGGCACCTGCTACAAGTGTCTGAACTGTGGCTCGAGTCTTGGCTGTTCATGAGTGACGCCGATCTGAGACAATGAATGCGACGATGTGCTCCTGAAGCTTCGCTCGCGACAGGAGATGCCGGCGGGCGGGATCGCAAGGTTCCGCCCGCCTCGCTTTCCCGGCGCGGACCGGGTGGCGGGCCCGACAGGCTTCCCCGGCGCCGCGGCGGTTGCTTCGAGCGGGCGATCGGCTCCGCCCTCCTGATCTTGGCCTCGAGCCTTCCGCCCGCAGCCTCCTTCCCCGCAGACAGGAACCCGGCCCCGAGCATGCGCGACACCCTGATCACGACCGCCATCGTCGTCCGCCACGCCGAGAGGAACACCGACTGGCAGGGAGCCGATCCGCCGCTCAGCCCGGCGGGGCGCGAGCGCGCCGAGGCGCTGGCCCAGGCGCTGCGCGACGCGCATGTCGACCGCATCTACGTCACACACTTCCTTCGCAACCACGCCACCGCCGAGCCGCTCGCGAGGCTGACCGGAGATTCGATCGAGGTGGTGGATCAGGGCAACGCCGCCGCGCTGGCGGCGCGGATCTGGAGCCGGGATCGCGGCCGCACCGTGTTGATCGTCGGCCACAGCGACACGGTGCCGGCGATCGTTCGCGCGCTGGGTGGCTCGATGCCGGACCTCGAGAACGGTGAGTTCGGCGCCATGATCGTGGTCACGCGCCGCGGCGACGAGCCCCCGCACACGCTGCGCCTGCGCTACGGCGCGCCCTGAGCGCGTCGCGGCCGGCCCCCGCCTCGCCCGCCGGCCTTCATCAGGCCCGCGAGATACCTCCTTATGGACCATGGGTAGGACGTCCCTCCAAGGAACATAGTCGTGCTCGGCCCAAGTCCGGCTCGACGGTCCACGGCGCTGACGCGTTCGTCTCGAGGTCGGATGGTGTCTCGAAGACGACGTTCACGCGAAAGGAGACGCTCCATGTTGCGCTGGATCCGTTCCGCGTTGCTCATGGTCGCGCTGGTGGCGCTCGCGATCGCCTGGTTCATGCCGCGCGAGAGCCAGACGCTCCCTCTGTTCGCGCGCAAGTACAAGATGGAATGCGTCCAGTGCCACATCGCCTTCCCGCGTCTCAACAAGTTCGGGATGGAGTTCCGCCAGCGCGGTTATCGCCTCGAGGGCGCGGACGGCACCTCGCCCTGGGAAGAGGATGCGTTCCCGCTTTCGCTGATCGGCAACGTCGGCTTCGACTACACCAGCACCAACGCGGCGGACAGCACGGGAGTGCGAACGACCTTCGCGACCAGCCGCTTCCGTCAGAACGCGGTCGAGTTCCACAGCGCGGGCACGCTGGCGAAACGCGTCTCGTTCCGCTTCGACAACGCGTTCACCAGCGACGCCGGATTCCTGCAGAGCGGCCAGGCCTGGGCTCAGTTCGACGACCTGGCCCGGGCCGGAGGGTTGAACCTCAAGGCCGGCGTGTTCGACGCCGAGATTCCCTACATCGCCAGCTCGCGCATCACCACGCAGACCGACTACCTGATGCCGGCGACGCTCGACGGCGAAGGGATCGAGCTGAACGGCAGGCAGAGCGGGTGGTGGTACGCGACGGGCCTCGTCAACAGCAGCCGCGTGGTGGGCAAGCCCGACGACAAGACCCTCAACAACCTCGAGAACGGTTATGCATGGCTGATGCGGGAAGTCGGGCCGCATTACGTCACCGCGCGCGTCTTCTACGATCAGCAGGATCCGCGCGCTCCGGACAAACATTCCTCGCCGGTGACGCAGTTCGATGCCAGCGCGATGGTGAACGTGCCCCACGTCACCGTCATCCCGGCCTTCAGCTACCAGAAGATCTCGGACCCGGTCGCGAACGACAAGAACGAGTTCGGAATGGTCGAAGCGCTGTGGCTGCTCGATCCGAACGGCTGGTGGGCGTTGACCGGGCGCTTCGAGATCGAGCACATGCCGAAGAGCGGCGTGAGCCCGGAGCAGGATCTCAACGTCGAGGTGATCAACCTCTCGCATTTCCTCAATCGCAACGTGCGCCTCGGCGCCGAGTGGGCCCACTTCGGCGACAACGTCCAGGGGCCGCGCATCAACGAGTATCAGCTGTACACGCAGGTGGGTTACTGAAACCGGGGATCCGGCGCGATCGATCGTTCGCGCCGGATCCCGCGGGAGGGAGAATCATGCAGAGCGCCACGGTCCGTCGCATGGCGCTCGCGCTACTGCTCGGTGTCGCCGCGCTCGCGGTTCCCGCGAGCCGGATGCACGGGCAGCCGTCGCGAACGACCACGCTGCCCGCCAACATCGCGCGTGGACAGCGTGTTTTTCTTCAGTACTGCGCGATGTGTCACGGTGACGCGGGCCAGGGCGACGGCGAGCTCGCCCCCCAGCTGCGCGAGCGCGCCGGGGTGCGCGTCGCCAACCTCACCGACCGCGTCGAGATCGCGCGCCTCGGCCGCGCCGGCATTCACAACACCGTCGCGCTCGGGGGCGCTCACGCGGGCAAGTCGAACCTCATGCCGGCATGGCGCGAGCGTCTGTCCCGGCAGGAGCTCGAGGACGTCGTGGACTACGTCGCGCGGCTGCCGGATCTCTCGCCGGGCATCACGTCGACCACGCTGCGCGCCTATCAGGAGACGCCGCCCGGGGAGCCGGCGGTCGGACGCTCGATCTTCCTGCACCAGTGCTCGGTGTGTCACGGGCTCGGCGCGCGCGGCGATGGCCCGCTGGCCGCGTCGCTGGTCGCGAAGCAGCACGTCCGCCCGCGCAATCTCACCGACTCGACGTACCTGGCGACGCGCAGCGATCGCGATCTGTTCGCGGTGATCACGCAGGGCGGTGGCGCGACCGGCAAGTCGAACTTCATGCCGCACTGGGGCGGCTACCTCACCGCCGAACAGATCAAGGATCTGGTGAGCTACGTGCGTGTGATCTCACGTACCGCGCCGCGCCCGTAGCAGGTCAGCGGGCCGGCGTGAGCGCGCCGATCTCGGCCCGGCCGCGGCGGACCAGCGACACCCGCCGTGCCCGTCGTTCGATCCACTGCCCCACCCGTGCCGGCGTTCCGAGATCGATCCAGCCGCACGGGCTCCCGCGCGTCACCCGCAGGCGCGGAGTGGAACGGGCCAGCACGTCGCGTCCGAAGTCCACAGCCGGATAGCGCGCGAAGAAACCCTCGGCGGCGCCGGGGTCGATGCCGCGGACGAGCAGGCTCTCGGGGTAGATGCCGATGAGGTCCGGCCGGGCATCGTCGAAAAGGCGCAACATCCCGAACGCGGTGGCGGCGAAGATGAAGCTGTTCCACAGCGCACCCCGCTTCATCAGCCGCTCGGCTTCCACGACCGGCGGCTTTTCGACGAACTCCGCCACCCGATGCGAGCGATCGCCGGAATCGGGCACGGGCACGATCCAGCCGTAATCGGTCTCGGGATGATCCGGCGTCATTCCGAGCAGGATGACGCGATTGCACTGCTCGCGAGCCTCGGCCGCCATCGCGCGGATCGATCTCCTTAGAATCACTTCGTCGTCGACGCCGTGATCGGAGGGCATGACGATGACGGTCGGATTCCGGTCGCGGCGAAGGATCTGGAAGAGGGCGTGGAAGATCGCCACCGCGTTGCCCAGATCGGCGGGCTGGGACAGCACCTCCGTGCCGCGAAGCAGGGGCTCCCACCACAGGCGATGCTCGCCGCGAACGACGGTGAGAATACGCGAGGGATCCGCGAGCGTTCGGGCGCGATCGAGCGCCAGGTCGAGCAACGTGCGATCGCCCTCGACACGACAGAACTGCTTCGGCCGGTCGAAGCGAATCCCGCCGACGGTGCGGCCGCGAAGGCGCAAGCCTTCGCCGCCGGCCAGCACGATCACCCAGGAAGCGTCCGGAAGAGCGCGTTCGAGAGCGGCCATGGCTCTCACCCCGGGCACGCCACGCGGCGCGCGCGTGACGACGTGAGCAACGGCGGGACGAGGCTTTCCATGATGTGGCTCCCCGGTGATTACGGACCCTCGAGCGCGCCCGCGGCGGGATGGCTGATCGGCCGGCCCCCGCGCTCGTGCTCACCCAGCGCACCGTGCTCGCGACGGATCATCTCGGCGCGGACTTCGGCCAGCAGCTCGCGGGCCTCGTGGCCCATCCAGCTGCGGCCGAGCACATGCGGCATGGCGATCACCGGCCGGGCTTCGAGCGCATACGTGGTCACCGTGCCCGACGGCACCGCCTTGATCACCCATTCCCCGCGATAGAGCCGGAAGTCCTGGCCCAGGCGATCGTCGAAGCCGATCTTCTCGGGCTCTTCGCGGACGTCGAGCAGCACGTGGATCGTCTTCTGGAGCGGGAACACTCCGCCCCTGGCGTCCTGCCGGAGAACGATCACCCCCTCGGAGCGCCGCTCGACCCGGCTCTTCCGAACCGACTTCACGTAGTCGCCGATGTGCTCGTAGTCGGTGAGAACGCTCCACGCCATCCCGGCCGAGACCGGCGCCGTGAACGTTCCCTGCACGTAGTACACGCCGTCGACGTTCTCGACTCTGAGCGAAACGTCGTCGCCGCGCGCGCTGCCGGCGCAGGCAGCGACCAGAATCAGCGCAAACCACGGCGACCGGCGGAGCGTTGCGCTCCGCCGGCCCCCCTTGGAATTCCGCCGTGGTTCCTGTCTCATGACCTCACCGTTTCCCCGACATCCCCGCGGCTAGAAGGACACCGCGCCTTCGAACATCATGCCCTGGAACTTGCCACCATTGCGGATGTCGG
Organism: Candidatus Udaeobacter sp.; assembly: GCA_035496475.1. Taxonomy (GTDB): domain Bacteria; phylum Eisenbacteria; class RBG-16-71-46; order RBG-16-71-46; family RBG-16-71-46; genus JACOSU01. The sequence continues at coordinate 32,049 of DATJEP010000036.1, read as the reverse complement.
TGACGGGGAAGTCGCGGTAGTTCTGCTGCACGTATTCCGCCTTGGCGAGAATCCGCGGCGTGACGTACCAGCCCAACGCTCCCTGCGTGCGGTCGATCGTCACGGTGTTCGGGAACGCCGCGAAGACTCCGCGCGCCATGCAGTAGCGACCGCCGACGTAGAGCTGCTCGTTGTAGAAGCGGTACACCACGTCGCCGGCGTTCTGATGCCACACGCGATTCTTGAACTCGGCCGCCGTGCCGCCCTCGGCCTGCTCGAAGTTGCCGAACAGCTCGAGCCCGTGGAACTTGATGAACGGATTCAGGACCATCGCGGTGATTCGGTTGTTGAGTCCGGGCTGTACATCGCCCGACCAGGCCTGCGCGGTCTCGGTCGACTGGGTGTTCTCGAGCACGTCGAAGTACCGCGAGCCGGCCCGACTGCCGCTGTACAGCGTGATGCCGGGGCTACGGGCGTTGCGATACAGCGATCCGGTCAGACGGACGCGCAGCGCCGGGCTGATCTCGCGGTCGAAGCCGAGCTTGCCGAGGAAGGTCGGGGTACGGTGACCGGGCGCGGTGACCTGTCCGTGGATCTCGCCACCGGTGATGCCGGCCATCGCCATCACACCTCTTGCCCGCTGGTACACCTCGGCGCCGATCTCGGTGGTAAACGCGTTCATGAGCAGGTTGCCGACGAACGGGTTGAAGATGGTGTTGCCGTTGTCGGACGCGCGGAAGTGCGCGTCGCCGTAGTTGATCTCGAAGTGTCCAGCGCGCACCGTCGTGTACTTCATGATCTGCTCGAGACGACGATTCTCGATCGGCGAAGCGTCGATCTGCAGATAGCCGTCCTTGACCCAGGTTTCCTGGTGATGCCGCGAGGACAGATAGCTGGTCATCGCCACGCGGATACCGCGGGCCATCTGCGCGTCGAGGAACAGATTCGCGTCGGCGTTGTTGAAGCCGGGCCCGATGTCGATCAGCTTGTTGGCGTCGACTCCGCCGACGATCTTCGGATCCGCGCTGTTGTCATGGGTCAGATGCTGGAACTGCTGCGTGAACGCGGCGCCCCACTGGATCTTGTTGCCCTCGTACGGCGCGCCTTCCACCTTCGGAGCCTCGAAGACGTTGAGGCCGCGCGCGTCATGCGGGCGGAAGTACTGGATCTCGACCGAAGGCATGCTGTTCTTGCCGGCGGCGAGGTTCGGGATCGGGTTGACGATGGTCTCGGTGGTCGGCGCCGGACTCGGCACCGCCGCCATCGTCTGGTTGGTGGAATCGGTCGTCGCGGGAGTGTCGGCGACGGCCGGAACGGCCAGCGTGATCATCAGTGTGACGGCCAGGGCCAGGACGGCCCCTTCCCTCTTCGACGAATGCGTGTACATGGTCGGCCCTTTCCTAATTGGTGCGGTTGGACTGCGGACCCGCTCCCGCGCTCGCGGGCACGAGAAGCAGGCGGTAGTGGACGGTGACGCGGTCGCCGACCTTCAGGGCGCCGAGCATCATCGTCGGTGGACGGATTCCGAAGTCGGTCATCAGCAGCGACTGGGTCCCTTCGACCCAGACCCCCTGCGCCGACCGATAGGCGCGGGCATTGAGTGTCGACGGGCGCTCGTGGCCGGCGACCGTCAGCGTGCCTTCCGCCTGAACCGCGGCGGTATCCGCAGCCGACGTCGCCGTCAACGCATAGCGACCGAGCTGGAAGCGAATCGATGGGAACTGATCCGCCTTGAGCGTCTTCTGCATGTTCTTGTCGAGGCCGGATTTTCCGGAGCGCATCGCGGCCACCGGAATGTCGACGTCGAGACCGGTGACGCCCGAGGTCCGGATCAGCTGATCGAGGCCGGCGACATCGACGGGCTCGCGCGTGGCCGGATCGCGCTGGAAGCGGGCCGAGAAATCACTGGTCCGGCTCTCGAACTCGTGCAGCGACGAGGTGCCGTCCAGCCACACCGTGCTGCCCGCCCCGAGCGTGAGCGGCAGCGGCACGCCGTGCGTGTCGGCCGCCGTCGCGACCTGGAACCACGCCAGGCTCGCGATCAACGACGCCGACATCAGCGCTCCGAGCATCGGCGCGGGTCTTGAGTTCCTCAGGTTCATCACTTCCTCCTCGGTCCTTCGCGGCCACCTTGGAGCGGTGGCGCGACCCCATCGATGGTTCACTGGCATCCGCGAATCGGGGTCCGAACGGACCACCCGAACGCGGGACTGATCCCCTACAAGGGCACCTCTCATGCCACCCGGAGCGCGCCTTGCGTCGTGACGGCAACCGATCGTGCCGAAACGAGTTGAGGCTCCGTTGCGGGTCTCGCCCCGAGCCCCTCGAAGCGGGTTTGCCTGCCAGGCTGGCAGGCGCCCATGACAGCCGGACAGGCGGAAGCGCGGATGCCGTCCCGGGGTCGTCTCCTATTCATCCTGCAATCCCGCGGAAACAGCGGAGGTCGGACCGTTTCGGCCCGACTGTCGTCAGCGGCACGCCGTTTGCGCTTGGTACGTCCTCGCGGTTGGCAGCGCAGGAGTCGACGCGAGATCCGCATGCGCTCGGTGTGCGTGGTTCGCGAGACCGAGCTCGGCAGGAGAGAGAAACCATGACGCATCCGAAATCCGTCGCGGGCGTTGCCACTCGCGGGCGCGGGCGGCGCGCCGCCCGCCGGACGCGCGTGGTCGTCGCGGACCGCCAGGCCATCGATCGCGCCGGGCTCGTTCGCCTGCTCGAGAGCAAGCGCAACGTCGGGGTGGCCGGCGAAGCCGCGTCGGTCGACGAGACGATCGAGCAATGCTGCGCGCGGACACCGGACGTGCTGGTCCTGTCGCTGAATCTCGAGGGAGCGGGGGAGGCACCGGCGATTTCCACCATCCTCCGTGCGCTCCCCGCGCTCAGGATCCTCGCGCTCTCCGAGCGCGGCGCTTCGAACTGCCTGGTGCTGAATCCACCGGCGCGCGAACGAGTCCCGGCCGGTCTTCAGGCATCGTGCGCGCGCGGCATCGATTGCCTCCAGCTCGCGGTGGCGCAGGGCGCGATGGGTACGCTGAGGCGGGGCGCGGAACCCGAAGAGCTGTTCCGCGCTGTGCGCGCGCTGGCGCAAGGCCGGGCGTGGTACGACGCGTCCACGCCCGCCGAAATCGTCCTCGGCGGTGCAACGGAGATTCCTCCGGGCGGGACGAGGCGCCGCGACCTCTCCAATCGCGAACGGGACGTCGCCGCGTTATTGTCCGAGGGATTCTCGAACAAGGAGATCTCGAGCGCGCTCGAGATCGGCGAGCCCACGGTGAAGAAGTACGTCGGGCGCGTTCTCGCCAAGCTCGGAGTGAAGGATCGACTCCAGGCCGGACTCTTCGTCGCACGACATCCGCTGCTGCTGCAACACAACGGCGGCGAATTCGCGCCACGGGACTGATCATTGCCACAGACCCCCCACGTCGAACATCACTTCACGGCGGGCGACAACGTTCGTGACGTGGTGATCGGAATGTCGGACGGACTCACCGTTCCCTTCGCGCTCGCGGCCGGGCTGACGGGGGCGGTCGCGGCGAGCGGGATCATCGTGACCGCCGGACTCGCGGAGATCGTCGCCGGCTCGATCGCGATGGGGCTCGGGGGTTATCTCGCCGCGCGCGGGGATGCGGATCACTACGCCAGCGAGCGCCTCCGCGAAGAGCGCGAAGTGGTCGAGAAACCGGCGGCCGAGCGCGAGGAAGTGGCTCAGGTGTTCCGCGCCTACGGGCTCAGCGACGAGGAGATCGCACCCGTGCTGCGCGCGTTCGCGGCGCGACCCGCGGCCTGGGTGGACTTCATGATGCGCTTCGAGCTCGGGCTCGAGCCGCCCGTTCCGAGGCGCGCCCGCGTCAGCGCGCTCACCATCGCCGGCTCGTACATCGTCGGCGGCCTGGTGCCGCTGCTGCCCTACATGCTGATCCACGACGCACGCGCCGCGCTGCCGGCGTCGGTGGGCTTCACGCTCGCCGCGCTGTTTCTCTTCGGTGTTCTGAAGGGTCGCTTCACCGGCGTCCGCCCGATCCGGGCCGGTGCGCAGACCGTGCTGGTCGGGGGTCTCGCGGCGGCGGCGGCATTCGCTCTGGCGCGACTCATTCGCTAGCGACCGGGCCGCGGCTCGTCTGCTAACATCGGCGCGAAAGGAGACCGGTCATGAGCGTCGCGCCGCAGCATGCGAAGGTGGATGAGCTGATCCGTCGCCTCGATCAGGCGATGAAGGACGTGGACGACGGCATCCGATGTCGCAACGTCAAACAGGTGCTGATGGACGTCGTGCAGAGCGGCGAGGAATTCCTCGACGCGCACTACCTTCTGCCCACGCCCGACTGCTACGCCCGCCGCCTCATTCATCACGATCCGCAGAACCGCTACAGCGTGCTCGCCATGGTCTGGGACCGCGGCCAGGGCACGCCACTCCACGATCATGCCGGCACCTGGTGCGTGGAGTGCGTCTATCGCGGCAGGATCCGCGTCACCTCGTACTCGGTGCATGGCGGCGATCCGGAACGCGATCTGGTGCAGTTCGAGCGCGAGAAGGTGGTGATGGCGGGCGTCGGTGAAGCCGGCGCGCTGATCCCGCCGTTCGAGTATCACGTGCTCGAGAACGCCACCGAGACCCCCGCGGTCACCATCCACGTCTACGGCGGCGACATGAGCTACTGCCACATCTTCGAGCCGGTCGACGGCGGATATCTCCGGAAGTTCAAGGAGCTGCGCTACACGGCGTGACCGGGACCCGGCCGCCGGCCGTGGGCGCGCGCCTGGTGTCGCTGCTCCCCGGCCTGATCGCCGCGGCGCTGCTCGCCGCGCTGGCGGTGTGGCTCGCGGATCAGCCGTGGATCAAGAACACCACCCACGTCAGCGCGCTTCTGATCGTGATCCTGCTCGGCATGGCGTGGCGCTCGTTCCGCGCCGTCCCCGCCCCGCTCGAGCCCGGAGTGCGCCTCGCCCAGCGCCCGATCCTGCGCTGGGCGGTGGCCGGCCTCGGCTTTCGCCTGAGCCTCGCCGAGCTCGTGAAGATCGGCGCGCCCGCGCTCGCCGTGGTGGTGATCTCGGTGACCGGCGCGCTGCTGTTCGGCTGGTGGTTCGCGCGGCGGATCGGAGTGCCGGAGAAGCTCGGACTGCTGCTCGGCGTCGGCGGCGCGATCTGCGGCGCCTCCGCGATCGTCGCGGCGGACTCGGTGGTGCAGGGCGAGAAGCGCGACTCCGCGCTCGCGATGGGAGTGATCACGCTGCTCGGCACGATCGGCATCGTGATCTACCCGCTGCTCCATCACCCGCTCGGCCTCAGCGATTTCGCCTACGGCGTGTGGGACGGCGCGAGTCTTCACGAGATGGCGCAGGTGGTGGCGGCCGGATTCGGCGTTTCGGAGGAGGCCGCGCGCGTCGCCACCGTGGTCAAGCTCGCGCGCATCTGCCTGCTCGCGCCGGTGGTCCTCTACCTCGGCTGGTCGCTGCGACACCAGCACCGCGCGGCCGGCAAGGCGCGGGTGTCGCCGGTGCCGTGGTTCCTCGTCCTCTTCGTCGCGTTCGCGGTGCTGAATTCGAGCGGTCTCATCACCAAGCCGGCGCTCGAGATGGCGAAGACCGCCGACCTCTGGCTGCTGTGCGTCGGCATGGCCGGGGTCGGGATCGAGACCAGCTTTCACGATCTCGGGCGAGCCGGATTCGGGCCGGTCGGGGTCGGCGCCGCGCAATGGGTGGTTCTGTCGGCGCTCGCTTACGGGCTGACGCGTCTCCTCTGCCGCTAGCGCGCCGAGGCCGCGCCGTCGTGCGACGCGCGCGATGGCGCCGGCCGCTACGGCAACACCACGGTCACGTTGAACGTACCGCTGTAGCTGCCGGACGCCTGGCTCGCGCCGACGTGCAGCTTGCCTCCGACCAGCAGAGTCGAGGTTCCGCCGGCGCCGATCTGTCCGGTTCCGCTCGGATTGCTGGTGAAGGTATCGACGGTCATGGTGTGTCCGCTGCTGGTCAGCGTGGATGAGCTGGGCAGCGTGATGTTGTAGAGCAGTAGCGCGGCGGCGGCGACCGTGAATTGCGCGGCCTTCGCGCTCGCGCCATTCGCCAGCGTCGTTCCGCCCGCGGCGGTGCGCGTTCCGTTCGTCGCCAGGGTCACCGTGCCTGCCGTTGCGCTGGCCACGACTTTTCCGAATCCCATGTCCTGAACGCGCGTGATCGTGATCAGGGGACCGGCCAGCGTCGGCGCGGCGATCGATGGGGCCGTCACCGGATCCGCGTCGTCGACGCGGATGGCCGGCATCGGCCGCGCGCGCTCGCGCGGACCGGCGTCCGCCGAAGGAGCGAGCGCGGCCATCGCGAAGAGAGCGAGCACCAGAACCGAAGGGCGCACGATCAGTCCCGCGAGCTTTCGACCTGCAGCGGCGCCACCGGCCTGAGCGAGAGGTTGATGCCGTCGAACAGCTCGCCGCGCGGCGGGACCACGAAGTCGAGCGCGACCGGAACGAAGCTCTTCCTCAGAGCCTCGGGCGGCGTGACCCGCAGCGTGTAGGCGGCGGGCTTGAGGCCGGCGAAATCGTAGTAGCCATCGAACGCCGATCGCGTGCTGCGAACCACGGCGCCGCTCACCGCGTCGACCAGCTCGATCGGAATCGCCGCGGCCGGCCGGATCTCTCCGCGCTCGTTTGCCAGCGTCACCACGCCGTTGATCTCGCCGCCCGGCAGCACCGGGAAGTCCGCGATCGCGGTGGTGCCGGCGCGCGGCAGCACGGTGACGGCGATACTCTCCGGCGTCCACATCGGGTCCTCGAGCGCGGCCTGCGTGAGGCGCACGTGGGCCGGCCTGCCGGCGACCAGACCCTCGAGCCGGGCGATCCCGAAGCCATCGGTCTCCGCCTCGGTTCCAGGCGGATCGGCACGCAGCGTGATCCCGGTCAGCGGCGGCTCGCCATCGTCGCGGCGGCCGTTGCCGTTCTGATCGAGGAACACCGCAGCGGACGCCGCTCCGGATCCCGCGCGTGGCAGCGCGCTCGCCGACCACGCGCCGTCGCGGGGATCGCGGCACAGCGACATCGACAGCACGAGACGGCCGGCGGCGCCGTGGCGTGGATCGAAATCGGTCCGCAGGTTCACGCCCAGTCGTCCGCGGGTGCGATTCCACGCGAGGTGCGTGCTGGTCCCTTCGCCGTTCCCTTCCTGCTGAATTCCGGCCTCGAGCTCGCCGCCCGGCGCGAGCCAGGTCTCGGCGATCAGCGCGACGCGATCGGCGCGCGGCCCATGGCTGATCGAGTACTCGAGCTCGCCGCGCATCAGGAGATTCCGCCCGCCGTGGCTCGCAAGACAGGAGCCGCGCGTCTGGAGCTGTCGGCCTCCCGGCACGGGACCGGCGAGCACTTCGAGGCGGTGCGAGAAGCCGAGTCCGGGGATCGCGCCGGCGACGAAATGGGTGAAGCGATCGGCGGCCTGGCCGGATTCGAGTCGATCGCGGCGCCATTCGAGGCTCATGGGAACCCGGATCCGCGCGCGCGCGGGCGGACGCACATCGAGGCGGAGCGTGCCACGGTCCTGAATGGGTCCGGCCGGCTCGTCGAAGACCTCGCTGTGAAACCGGTCGAGCGCGGCCCACTCGCCCCACATCCCGACCGGGCCGAACGTCGTCGCGAGGCCGAGGTCGAGAATCGAGCCGCGCGCGCTGTCGGCCGCGACGTCGCCCTTCAGGAACCAGCGCTCGTGCGCCAGCCGAAGACCGACCGCGCCGGCGGGACTGCCGCCGTGCTCGAGATCGGGGGCGAGCGCGCGAGCCGTCGCCGACAGCCGCGAGGTCAGCCCGGCGCTGAGCTCGCCGGCGGCCCGCGCGCGGGCGTTGGCCGGATCGTAGGCGGTCAGGCGATACAGCACCTCGCCGCGCGGCACCAGCGAGGTCGCGAGATTCAGCGCCCGCCGCTCGATCCGCGTCTGACCTTCGGGCCCGTGCAGCACCATCACGAATTCGTTCGCGCCGTAGAGCAGCGGCACGTCACTGAACTGGTACTCGGGCGTCGAGCCCGCCGCCTGGTAGCCGACCAGGTCGCCGTTGCGATAGAGCTCCGCATCCCACCCGGTGGGGAGCGGCCCCTCAAACGACTGCCGTCCGAATTGCTCCGAGGTCGTCGACGGATAGCGCGAGATCGACGCCCCGCGTCCGCTGCGCGGAATCGTGAACAGCTCGAGCCCCGGATCGAACACATCGCCGAAGGCGACCTCGCGCGCCTTGAGCGGGCCGAGAAGCACCGGTTCGGATTCCGCGCGGCGCAGCGTGAAGCGCGCATCGGTCACGCCGCTCGGATCGTCGACCTCGAGCCGCGTGCGCGATTCCATCCAAAGCAGATCCCCCGACGCGTCGAGCGAATACTGGATCGATGGCGAGGTGCCGAATCCCGGGGCGCGTCGCACCAGGGCCAGGGTGTGATCGCTGAACGGCCACGAGACCACGCGATACGGCATCGCATGGACCGTCGCCGGCGGCTCGGCGTTGCCGTCCCCGGCCAGCACCTGCCGGGCTCGATCGCTTCGCTGGCGATGACGCTCGATCGGCAGCGGCTCGCGCGGGATCACGTTGAGGAGCGCGGTGTGCAGATCGACTTCGACGTCGAGGGCGAGCCACGTGGCGAGAACGTGCGTTTCGAGATAGACGTCGCTTGAATGGAGCTCGAACGCGCCGGGTGGGATCGGCTGCCGCTCCTCGTCCCGCCGGCATCGGTTCGCCACCGGATCGAGATCGAATTCGTGCGGAGGCTCGCGGGTACTTCCCTTCACCCGTCCGGTCGCGAGGTCGGGCTCGAGTGGCAGACCCAGTGCGCGCGCCAGGCCACCGACCGGAAGCCACACCCGGCCGGAGTCCTGGTAGCAGGGCAGCGTGGCGCTGGTCGGGAGCCCGCGGATCTCGACCGCGAGCAGAACGAGCTCCGAATCAGGACGATCGGTGACTGCGGGCGTCGGTGCGTTGGTCGGGGCGGCGAGCGGGCTCGCCGTCGCGGCCGGGGCGGAGGCGAAGAGACCCGCCGCGCACAGCGCGAGGCTCAGCCTTGCGAGGCCGCGGCGCCCGTTCCCATCACGGCAGCTCAAGCTCCGCCTCCGCGAGGCTGCCGCGCGCGGACTCCGCATCGTCGTAGCGCACCTTCAGCGTTGCATCGCGGAGGATCTGATCCGGCGGGATCTGTAGCCGGACCTCGACGTGGCGGAGCGCGTTCGGAACGTAGACCGCGACCCCGCGCATGACGCTGATTTCCACCGGCCGGCGGCCCGGGCGCGCGAGCGCGACCGAGATGTTCCCGTAGACCGAGCGATTACCGCTGCGCAGGAGATCGAACGCGAGCCGCGTGGATGCATCGTCGCGGACGACGTGCAGGTTGCCGATCGAGGCTCCGGCCTCGGTCACGCCCTGGCGCACGATGACCGGGATCGCGATGCCATAGACCGGCGTCAGCGCCACGGCGAAATCACGGGTGGCATTCGAATCCGGCGGCAGGGCGGGGGGAATCGCGCGCACGAGAAGGTGCGAGCGGTATTCGCCGGGCTTCAGTGTCTCGGCATTCTGCACCAGCAGACGGACGGTCTGCGGCACGCCGGGCTCGAGCTCGACCTGATGCGGTGAATAGCGCAGGAGCCCGTCGGCGAAATACTCGCTCGATGCGGTCGTATCGGCGGCCAGCTCGCCCGATTCGCTCATGCTCATGTCGATCAGCGCGAGGCGGTAGGTCGCCTTCTCGTGTCCGGTGTTGATGAGCGTCAGCTCGGCGCTGTGATGGAGGCTCTCGAGAACGACGCGGGTCGGCGCCACGGTGAAGCTGCCGCTCGGACCGCCGATGCCGACCGGAACCGGCGAAGGATCGGATGCGGCGCCGGCGCGCGACGGATCGACCAGGCGCGCGATTGCCAGGGCAAGCGCGCATCCCATCGACGCCAGCCGAGACACCCGCATGGCAACGATCTAGTTGTAGGCGACGGTGACGTCGAACGAGCCGCTGTAGGCGCCCGCGGTCTGATTGGCGCCGACCTGCAACGTGGCGCCGACCAGCAGGGTCTGCGTGCCTCCACCGCTCAGCGTTCCGGTCGAGCTCGGATTGCTGTTGAACGTATTCACCGTCATCGTGCTCGACGAGGGTCCGTTGATGGTGGCGGAAGCCGGAAGCGTAATCGTGTAGGTGGCGCTCGGATCGCCGGAGACCGTGAACGAGGCGGCGGCGGTGCCGCTGCTGCTCGCGAGCGTGGTCCCACCGGTCGCCGAGCGGGCGCCCGCGGTCGACAGCACCACGGTTCCCGACGTTCCGCCGGCGACGAGCCGCGCGAAATTGAGATCGGTGGTCTTGGTGATCGAGATCGCCGAGACGACGGTGGCGCTGATGCTGGCGCTGGCGGTCGCGGAATTGAGTTGCGCGCGGGCCGGAGCGGCGACCAGCACGGTGGCGAGAGCGAGCAGTACGGCGAGCGGAGCCTTCATGGTTCCTCCTTCAGAACGACGCTCGACCCGGCAGGGCAGAGCATGGGCAGTCGATGGGGCGATCGCTGAGGGAAGGAGCGCCGTTCCCTCATACTTCGGCCGCCCGTGTGTGGACCTTGAGCGCGATTCGCGCTAGTCTCTCGCCGTATTCTGTCCCGTTCGAATCCGAGACGCGCCACCTCGAAAGGCCGATGAACACACCGCGCCAATGGAGCAGCGCCGCGCCCGCCGCCTCATCGTCGGGTCTCGCGACTCGTCCGGCGCCCCCAACGCGTCCCGCCGGCGGCCGCGCCTATGGCGAGCCCTTCGGGAAGACCGAACGCACCGATCTCTGGTGGGTGAAGCCGCTGGCGCAGGCGCTCGGGCTCCTGATCTTCGGCGGCTACGCGACCTGGGCGGCCCTCCAGGGGGACCACTACGAGTTCGGCAACTACCTCTCGCCGTTCTATTCGCCGCTCTTCAAGCCGCGCTGGTGGCCGTTCTCGTCCGCGCTGCTGATCCTCGGCGCGCCGATGGGATTCCGGACCACGTGCTACTACTACCGCAAGGCCTACTACCGGGTGTTCTTCCTCGATCCGGCCGAATGCGCGGTGGGCGAGCCGCGCAAAGGCTACGCCGGCGAGACCAAGTTCCCGTTCATCCTCCAGAACGCGCATCGCTGGTTCCTCTACCTCGCGCTCCTCTTCATCGTGATCCTGTGGGGTGACGTGGTGCGCGGCTTCATCTTCGATCGCCATTTCGGCGTTGGGATCGGCTCGCTCGTTCTCATGGCGTCGGTCGGCTTCCTCACGCTCTACACGTTCTCCTGCCACTCGCTCCGGCATCTGATCGGCGGCAACATCGACTGCTTCTCGTGCGCGGTGGCCGGTGGCCCGCGCCGGAAGGTGTGGAGTGGCGTCTCGCTGCTCAACGAGCACCACATGGGCTGGGCGTGGTGGAGTCTCTTCTTCGTCTGCTTCGCCGACTTCTACATCCGGTTGTGCTCGATGGGCGTGATCCATGATCTGAGGATCCTGTGAGCGAGAACCCCGAGATCCGCGAGCACGACGTCATCGTCATCGGCGCCGGAGGAGCGGGGCTCCGGGCGGCGATCGAAGCCTCGGCGTCGGGCGCCTCGGTCGGTCTCGTCTGCAAGTCGCTGCTCGGCAAGGCCCACACCGTGATGGCCGAGGGCGGCATCGCGGCCGCGCTGGCACACGTCGATCCGCAGGACGGCTGGCAGACGCATTTCAAGGACACGATGAAGGGCGGCTCGTTCCTGAATCACTGGCGCATGGCGCAGATCCACGCCCAGGAGGCGCCCGATCGCGTGCGCGAGCTGGAGCAGTGGGGCGCGCTGTTCGATCGCACTCCCGACGGACGGATCCTGCAGCGCGCGTTCGGCGGTCACACCTGGAAGCGCCTCGCGCACGTCGGCGACCGCACCGGGCTCGAGATGATTCGCGCGCTCCAGGATCGCGGAGTCCATCAGGGCCTCGAGGTCTACATGGAGTGCACCGTCACACGCCTGCTGATGGACGGCGGACGGATCGCCGGCGCGCTCGCCTACTGGCGCGACAGCGGGCGCTTCGTCGTGTTCCGCGCGCGGGCGATCGTGATCGCCACCGGCGGCGTCGGCAAGTCCTACAAGATCACGTCGAACTCGTGGGAATACACCGGCGACGGCCAGGCGCTCGGCTATGACGCCGGCGCCGATCTGATCGACATGGAGTTCGTCCAGTTCCATCCGACCGGAATGGTGTGGCCGCCGGGCGTGATGGGACTCCTCGTCACCGAAGGCGTGCGCGGCGAAGGCGGGATTCTGCGCAACAGCGCGGGCGAGCGCTTCATGTGGAAGTACCTTCCCGAGGCGCGTCGTCATGAATACGCCGAGACCGAGTCCGAGGCCCGCGAGTGGCTCGAGGCGTCGGTGCAGCAGCGGCAGACCGAGGCGCGCCGTCCGCCCGAGCTCTCGACCCGCGACAACGTCTCGCGCGCGATCTATACCGAGGTCAAGGAAGGGCGCGGCACACCGCATGGCGGCGCGTTCCTCGACATCAGCTACCTGCCGAGCGATCGGGTGAAGAAGAAGCTGCCCTCGATGTACCACCAGTTCATGGAGCTGGCCGACGTCGACATCACGAAGCAACCGATGGAAGTCGGGCCGACCACGCACTACATGATGGGCGGACTGCGCGTCGATCCCGACTCCGCCGAGACCACGGTGCCCGGCCTCTTCGCGGCGGGGGAAGCGGCGGCCGGCCTTCATGGCGCGAACCGCCTGGGTGGGAACTCGCTGTCGGATCTGGTCGTGTTCGGACGTCGCGCCGGCGCGGCCGCGGCGGCGTTCGCGAAGAAGAGCACCGGGACGGCGCCGCGGCCGAACGACGCCGAGATCGAGGCCGAGACGCGCGCGATGCTCGAGCCGTTCGAGCGCGCGAGCGGCGAGAACCCCTATGAAGTTCATCGCGCCCTTCAGGATTGCATGGACCGCCTGGTCGGCATCTACCGGCTGGAGAGCGATCTCACCCGCGCGCTCGACGAGCTGGAGCAGCTGAAGGCGCGCGCCGCGAAGGTCCGCGTCGAGGGTTCGCGGATGTTCAACCCCGGCTGGCACCTCGCGCGCGACCTCCGCAACATGCTCACCGTATCCGAGGCGATCACGCGCTCGGCGCTGCTCCGGAAGGAAAGCCGCGGCGCGCACTCCCGGCTCGACCATCCGGCGATGGATCCCGCGCTCGGCACGCTGAATTTCTGCGCGCGCCGCGGGGACACGGGCATGAGCATCGGGCCGACGCCGTTGCCGGTGATGCCGTCCGAGCTCAAGGCGCTGTTCGACGCCGCGCCGGCGCCGGCAGCGGCGAAGTCCGGCGCGCCCGCGCCTCAACCGGCGGGGAAGACGTCATGACCGCGGGCGCCGGCGCGGTGATCGGATCGGTGGTGGCGGGCGAGGCGGCCCGGTCCAAAGCGGAATCGGCCGCTCGGCGGCGCGAGGCCGTGCTGCGGGTCTATCGCGGCGATCGCGATGGCGGAAAAGAGGTCGAGTATCGCGTGCCGGTCGAGCCCGGCATGGTCGTGCTCGACGCGATTCACTGGATCCAGGGACATCTCGCGCCCGATCTCGCGGTGCGCTGGAACTGCAAGGCGGCGAAGTGCGGCTCGTGCAGCGCCGAGGTCAACGGCATGCCGGCGCTGATGTGCAAGTCGCGGATGGATCACTTCCCCGAGGGCCAGCCGATCTCGGTGCGGCCGATGAAGACCTTCCCGATCATTCGCGACCTCGTCACCGACGTGTCGTGGAATTACGAGGTCAACAAGCGCATCGCTCCGTTCAAGCCACGCGAGGGCGCGGATTGGCGCTGGCAGCAGTCGGACGTCGACCGGGTCCAGGAATTCCGCAAGTGCATTGAGTGCTTCCTCTGCCAGGACGTGTGCCACGTCCTGCGCGCCCACGAGATGAAGCAGCAGTTCGCGGGACCCCGGTTCTTCGTGCGCATCGCCGGTCTCGAGATGCATCCGATGGACGGCGAGGACCGCACCGCGTTCCTCAAGGATCACGGCGGCATCGGGCTATGCAACATCACCAAGTGCTGCAGCGAAGTCTGCCCGGAGGGTATCCACATCACCGACAACGCGATCATTCCGCTCAAGGAGCGCGTGGTCGACCGCTTCTACGATCCGCTGCTGGGATTCCTGAGGATGCTCTTCGGCAGGAAGTAGGCGCGGCGGGCGCCCGCGAGCGCGCATCGCGCTCGGGACCCGAGCCGCTACGCCGCGCGCTGTTCCGCGACGCCCCCGTCCGTGGCGGGCAGGGTCTCGAGCGCGGATCCCGCCTCGGGACGACCCACCTCGAGCACGCTCCACAGCGCGTCGAGACAATCGCCGCAGAGGCCCTCTCCGCGATCACGCTCCATGATTCGCAGCGCGACTTCGTCCGGCAGCGCCGGCCGGTAGGGCCGCGAAGCGGTGAGCGCCTCGAATACGTCGGCGGTGGCGAGGATCCGCGCCTCGAACGGAATATGCTCCGCGGTCAGCCCCTGGAAATATCCACGGCCGTCCAGCCGCTCGTGGTGCGCGGCCGCGACGCGCGCCAGCCCCTCGAAGCCGCGGATGTGATTCAGGATCTTCATGGTGTAGTAGGGGTGCAGGCGCACCGCTTCCCATTCCTCGCTGTTCAGCGGCCCGGGCTTGTCGAGGATCGAGTTCGGCACCGAGAGCTTGCCGATGTCGTGCAGCAGCGCGGCATGCTCGAGCGCGCGCCGCGTCACGCGCGGCAGGCCGAGCTGCTCCGCGAGCGCGATCGAGATCTGCGCCACCTGACGGGAGTGATGCGCGGTGAACGGCGATTTCGCGTCGACGACGTCGGCGAATCCTTCGGCGATCCGGCCGAGCGTGCCGGGACCGGCAAGCAGCGAGGCGCCGCCGGGCTCGGCGGCGCGCACCGCGTCGCGCAAACCGGTCTCGTCGAGTTCCGCGAATCCGGCCAGGCACCGGCCCGAATCGATCAGCGCGCGCACCAGCATCGGATCGAACCAGCGGCCGCTGCGCTCGGTCGCGACTTCGAGAGCGGAGTCGACGCCGTCGCTCACCAGATAACGCTCGACCACCTGGGCGAGGCCGGCGATGCGCGACAGCATCGGGATCTCGTCGCCGGAGAGGCCGCGCGGCTGACCGCTGCCGTCCCAGTGCTCGTCCAGCGCCCGCACCGTCTCGGCGGAGCGGAGCCCGAGCCCAAGCTTCATGACGATGTCGGCGCCGCGTTCGCAGCGCGTCTCGACCAGCTCGGAGGCGGTGCGCCTGCCGGCGCGAGCGAGCGCGGCGACGCGGCGCGCGCGCGCGATCCACGAAGCGCCGGGCGCGGCATGAGACACGGCGTAGTGCGCGGCACGAAGATAGTTCGACCAGTCGAGCCGCGAGAAGTCGTGCTTGGCGAGGCGCTCGTCGCCGCCGAACAGCGCGAACACGCGCGCCGAATTACTCGAGCACCCGGCATCCTTGAGGATCAGCGCGTAGTAGAGATCGCGACGCTCGCTGAGCGTGAGCTGCGCGCGTTCGGCGAGCTCCATTCCGATCAGGCAGGTGCGGAGCGAGTGGCCCATCGGCTGACCTTCGGTGAGATCGAGCGCGAAGGAGAGCGCGCTGAGCAAATCCGAAACGCGCACCGACTCCGGGGGATCGAGTCCGAGCTGATGATGCATGCCCGGATTATCGGCGTTCCGCACGATCGGCCTGAGCGCAAAGCCGCGAAATCCGCGGGTTTTTGTGACCTTCGCACCTTGCACGGCCGACCGTGCGAGCGCGTGAGAGAGGGTGGGTCGCGAGCCCCCGGGCCCGCGAGCCGCCGGGCCCGGGGCGGTCGTCGGGCGATTTGGCGCAGCCGCTCATCGCGCTGGCGCGGCAAGCGGTCCACCCGCTAAACTTTGCCCCGGCACCTCACAGCCAGAACGTTTCCGGTGCGCAGGGCAGTCCCCGTCCCGCGTGGGCCGGCCGACATTGCAACCTTTGCGAAGGAGCCCTCATGGCCCCCGTGCCATCCCGAGGCGTCGCGGCGCGGGCATTCATCTTTTCGCTGCTCGTCACCCTGGTCTCCGCTCCCGCCGCGCACGCGCTGCGCCTGGTCGACTACAACGTCACCAACTATCCCGGCGTTCTGTTCCCGCAGCGGCAGCCCTATTTTCGGACCATCTTTGCGCCGCTCAACGCCGACATCGTGGTCTGCCAGGAGTTCAGCAGCCAGGCCGGGGTGGACTCGTTCCGCACCAACGTCCTCAACGTCATCGAGCCCGGGCAGTGGGCTTCGGCGACGTTCTTCAACGGCAACGACACCGACAACGCGCTGTTCTACAAACCGGCCAAGGTTCAGGTGGTCGGAGCGTGGGCGTTCTACCCCGACCCGGGTTATCTCCTCCGCTATGACACGGTGTGGCGGCTGAAACCGGTGGGCTATGGCTCGGCCGGCGCCGAATTCCGGATCTACTCGCAGCACGCGAAGGCGTCGCAGGGTTCCGCCTGCACCAGCTCATCGCCCTTCCTTCCCTGCGAGACCGATCGGCTGAACGAGAGCATCGGCCTGCGCGACAGCATGAACGCGATGCCGGCGGGAACGGCCGCCATCGCGCTCGGCGACTGGAACTTCTACAACTCATCGACGGAACCCGGCTACGGCAAGCTGCTGGAGTCCCAGACCAACAACATCGGACGCGTGTTCGATCCGCTGAATCCGACTCTCGTGACTCAGAACTGGCACAACAACGCGGCATTCGCGAGCATCCACACGCAATGCCCCTGCGTCACCTGCCCCACCGGCTCGGGCTTCTCGGGCGGCGGACTCGACGATCGTTTCGACCAGATCCTGCCCACGCTCAACTTTGGCGACGGCCAGGGACTCGACATCGTGCCGGGCTCCTACGTGGTGGTGGGTCAGGATGGCCACCACTTCAACGCGAACATCACCGACCCGCCCACCATCCCGGAGGGCTCGGCCTACGCCAGCGCGCTGTGGAACGCCAGCGACCATCTTCCTTCCCGCATCGACATCCAGATTCCGGCGCAGATCGGGCCGGTCGCTGCGCTGCCGTTCGGCTCGGCGATCGTGGGCGGAGTGGTGAGCCAGAACGCCTCGGTGGCGGACACCGCGCACGTGCCGGCGGATTCGCTGCGCTTCACCGCCACCGCCGATCCCGGCTTCACGACCCCGGCGGCGCCTTACGCCGTGGCGGCCGGAAGCACGGGCCTGGTCCCGGTCGGGCTCGACACCTCGAGCCCCGGCAACAAATCGGGAAACCTGACGCTGGCCTCGAATGATCTCGACCAGCCGAGCACGCTGGTCGCACTCACCGGCACCGTCCTCGCCCACGCCCGGCCGTCGCTCGATTCGCTGACCTCGGTGCTGGCGGACTCGATCGACTTCGGCTCGCAGACCGCCGGCAGCTTCACGGCGCAGGACCGGCGCGTGCACAATCTCGGCTTCGGCGCGCTGCAGGCACGGCTGCAGCTCAACGCCGCGACCTTCACCGGCGGGGACGGCCACTTCTCGATCGTCGGCGGCTTCACCCCGCTGCTGCTCTCGGGCACCGGGCAGACCTATTCGATCGCGTTCAACGACGCGGGCGCGACGCCGGATTCGGAGTACACCGCGACGCTGACGTTCTCGAGCGCCGACGAGGCGCTGCCCGGCGCCACCGCCGAGCCCGACCTCGTCATCGGGCTCAAGGCGCAGCTCTCGAGCGGCACGCTCGCCGTCGACCCGCCCCAGGACCTGCCGCAGTTCACCCGGCTCTATCCTCCCTCGCCGAACCCGCTCAACGGCTCGAGCCTGGTGCGCTTCGATCTCGCGAAGCCGACCGACGCGCGGCTCGAGGTGTTCGATCTCTCCGGACGCCGGGTCTCGACGCTGGCGTCGCGGCCGTTCGAGCCCGGGCGCTACGGCATTCGCTGGAACGGCGAGGGCCAGGGTGGCGCGCTCGGTCCCGGCCTCTATTTCGTGCGTTTGAGCGGCGCCGGGCTTCGCACGCAGACGGCCCGCCTCGCCATCGTTCGCTGATCGGGGTGTGGGAATGGATGTGAGGCGCGGACTCGTGGCGGTGGCGTCGATCGCCGCGGCCACTCTGGCCGCGTCGGCACCCGCCCACGCGCTCAAGATCGCGACCTGGAACGTGCTCAACTACACCGACCAGAACGCTCAGGCGCCGATCAACACCATCACGCCGCGCCAGCCGTACTTCCGCACCGTGCTGCAGGCGATGTCGCCGGACATCGTCATCGTCCAGGAGATGAAGGACGCCTCGTCGGCGGATTCGTTCCTGTTCAACGTGCTGCGCGTGGTCGAGCCTTCACGCAGCTGGAGCGGCGGCGGGTCGACGTTCATCCTCAGCACCGAGAGCGCGGTCTACTACGATCCGCACAAGGTCTCGATCTCGAACCTGACTTCGTTCACCGACGGCGGACCGCGCGCGGTGCTGGTGTGCAAGGTGACGCCGGTGGGATATCTCGCGGGCTCGGCCACGTTCCGTCTCTACTCGATCCACTTGAAGGCTGACAACACTTCTCTCTCTGACACGTCGACGCGCCGCGTCGAGTGCACGAACATTCGCAACACGCTGAACGCCGCGCCGGCAGGAACGAACCTGCTGCTCGGCGGCGATTCGAACTTCAAAGGTGCCTGGGAGGGCGGCTATCAGCGTTTGACGGAATCCCAGGCCGATAACGACGGAAGGCTCAAGGATCCCTTCAGCATGCCGGGCACGTGGAACGCGGTTCCGACGTATGCGATCTACGACACGCAGAGCCCATGCGCGTCCTGCCCGGGTTACGGGCTCGGCCTTCAGTTCTCGGGCGGCGGGATGGACGACCGCTTCGATCTGATGCTCGGCTCCTACAGCCTCAACGATGGACAGGGGCTCGACGTGGTGCCGGGCGGCACGTACGCGTATGGCAACGACGGCCAGCACTTCAACACCGACATCAACGGTTCCGGCTTCAACAACGCGGTCGGCATCGACGTCGCGAACGCGCTGCACGAAGCCTCGGATCATCTTCCCGAGATCACCACGCTCCAGCTGCCCTCGCGCGTGAGCGCGGCTTCGACGCTGCCTTTCGGCTCCGTGCTGATCGGCGCCACCGCGCAGCAGTCGCTCGCGGTCTCGGACGGCGCGCCGGTTCCGGCCGACGCGCTCGATTACAGCTTCACCGCTCCGGCCGATTTCACCGCGCCCGCGGGCGGCTTCACCGCCGCGGCCGGCGCCGCGCCGAATCTGCACACCCTCACCATGAGCACGGCTTCGACCGGCGTGAAGAGCGGAACGCTGACGATGACGACGGACGATCCGGATTCCGCCTCGAAGAGCGTGCTGCTCTCGGGCACGGTGCTGCGGCACGCGGTGGCCTCGCTCGACTCGCTGACCTCGGTCACGGCCGACACCATCGACTTCGGCGATCACGACGCGGCCTCGTTCAGCGACCAACTCGATGCGGTGCACGACCTCGGCTACGACGCGCTCGAGGCCCGCCTGCGCGTGAGCTCGGCGGTGATCTCGGGCGGCGCCGGACGCTTCAGCTTCGCTCCGGCGTTCAGTCCCACGCTGGCGGGACCCGCCGCGGCGCGCTTCACGCTCCACTTCGATCCGAACGGCGCGACGCCGGACTCGACCTATGACGCGACGCTCACGTTCGGCACCGATGACGAGCCGCTGCCGGGAGCCCAGCCGGCGGGCACGCTGGTTCAGACGCTGCGCGCCCGGCCGCTCGGCTCCGAGGGCGTCGGCGGTGAGCCGGTTCCACGCACGCTCGAGTTCGATGCCCCGCGGCCGAATCCGCTCGCCGGCTCGACGCTCTTCGCATTCGATCTTCCGGACGCGCGCGACGTGCGTCTCGCCGTGTTCGATCTCGCCGGCCGTCGCGTGGCGACGGTTGCCGACGGACACTTCGAGCCCGGACATCACCAGCGCGCGTGGGACGCGAAGGACGACTCGGGCGCCCGTGTTCGCGCCGGGCTCTACTTCGCGCGCTTCGAGACCCGCGGAGCCTCGCGCACCGCGCGTCTCATCGTTCTTCCGTAGAGCCTTCGCTGGGCCGGCCGCGCTGGTGGCCGGAACAGCGCAGCACCGGAAGGCGCGGGTAGCGGGCGAACTCCGGATCGGTGGCGGAGAGCCGGCACATCCAGAACCGGCTGCGCGGCGTCCGCACGATGCGCGCATGAACGCAGACCGAGCAGAGCCCGACCTCGGGCAACGGTTCGTCGGCCACGGCAGGTCTCCTTCAACCGCCTCGGGTGCGCTTCGCCGTGCTTCGCCCGAAACGCGGGATTCGCCCCAGGGTGTCGGAAGGTCTGACGGTTTTTTTCGGGCGCCTTCCGAGGCGGGGGCGCGCAAACGCGCTTCCGCCTTGCCGGTGAGCAGCTTAGCTGCTCGCGCCGGCATCCGGTACGTGGCTTGCTCTCACTACGGTTGAACAAGATCCCGTCGTCGGC
Source organism: Candidatus Udaeobacter sp. (assembly GCA_035496475.1). Taxonomy (GTDB): domain Bacteria; phylum Eisenbacteria; class RBG-16-71-46; order RBG-16-71-46; family RBG-16-71-46; genus JACOSU01. The sequence goes on along the minus strand of DATJEP010000036.1, from coordinate 11,689 downwards.
ACCCGAGCGCATGAAAGGTCCCCCCATGAAGATCCTCATCACCGCCCTGCTGCTGCTCATCCTCGCGGCGCCCGCGATGGCCTATGTCCAGGCCGGCCATCTCGACACCGACGTGAGCGGCGCTCCGTCCACCACCCTTCAGCCGGGTCCCGGCGTCGGCGCCATCAGTGGTCCCGGCTCGCCCGGACTCGGGATCAACAGTCCCGGCTCGGATGACGCCGACGGGCAGCCCACCCGCCCCGTGCCGGAGCCCGGCATGATGGCCCTGGCGTCGATGGGCCTGCTCGCCCTCGGCGCGTCGCGGCGCCTGCGCAGGAATCGTTCGTAGGGAGGGGACCCCCCGCACCCGAATTCAGGGTGAGCAGAAGCGGCGGCGAAGCTCGTCTTCGCCGCCGCGATGCGTTTCGGACGTCCAGGCGGCCGGTGAGCTAAAATTGCCGGCCATGTCGCCCCGCACCGGCCGTACTTCGAAGCATGCGTCGCGCCGTGCGGGGCCGCCGCCAGCACGTCATGGATGGCGCTTCCCCTGGACGCTCGATGGCTCCGCCACGATCGAGCCCGCCGAGGCGAGACTTCTTCGCCGCTTCACGTTCGCGGTCGCCGCCCTGCTCGGGATCGCCCTCCTCGCGATGGTGTTTGGTCCCCATCGCATCGGCGATTACTTCACCGAGACCGACTTCTACGGCGGCTATGCCGAGGGCGCACGCCTGATCCAGCACGGGCACCTCGACCCTTCGCGCTACGGGGTCGTGGGCCCGGGGTACGAGCTGGTGCTCGCGCTCTGGGGCAGCGTGATCCGCGATCTCTTCCTCGCCGCCGAGCTGATCTCGGTGCTTTCGACCGCCGCCACCGTGCTGCTGCTCGAGTCGCTGGTCTCGCGTCGTGCCGGCGCGCGGGTCGGCTTCTTCGCGGCGCTGATCTACGCGACCAACCCCTGGGTCTTCCGCTTCGGCTACATCGCGAGCACCGACGCGTTCTCGATCATGCTCCAGGTGCTCTCGCTCGGGCTCGTGCTCGGCGGCCGCGGCCGCGGCCGGACGATCGCGGCCGGGCTCACGGCGGCCGCGGCGTTCCTGACCCGCTACAACGCGATCTATCTCCTGCCGGCGGGAATCCTCGCCTGCTGGCTCGAGGGGCGGGAGCGAAATCGCACCGGGCATGACGCCGCCGGCGCGCCGTCGCCGGATGATCGGGCGAAGGTGGACGCGCCCTCCGCGACGCGTGGATCGGGATGGATGCTTCAGGCGCTGACGTTCTTGATCGCGTTCCTCGCGCCGATCGTTCCGTGGCTGCTGTTCTGCCTCGCGAACGGATCCCGACTCTCGTTCCAGCTCTATCACAACATCGCGTTCGAGGTGTACGCGCGCCATCAGGGCATGGTGTGGGACGACTACCAGAAGAAGCTCCAGCCGCAATTCCACAGCCTGTGGGACGTGGTGCGCCGCGATCCCGTCCAGTTCACGCTGCGCATGGTGCTGAACGTGTTCGATCACCTCCGGCTCGACGCCACCCATCTGCTCGGCTGGCCGGCGACGATCGCGGCGCTTCTCGGCATCGTGCTCGCGCTGACGAGCGGTGCCTTCTCCGCGGCCCTGCCGGTCATCGCCGCCGGCGCGCTGCTCTTCCTCTCACTGGTGCCGACGTTCTACGCGGAGCGCTACTCGATGGCGCTGCTGCCGGTCTATTCCATGCTGGCGGGACTCTTCTTCGGCCTGCCGCGTTTCGCCTTCGCGCTCAAGTCCCGGCCAATCTGGCTGAAATCGGTCCTGATCGCGTTTCCAGTCGCCGTCGCGCTCTACGAATCGGTGCTGGTCGAGCGCGAGGCCGTTCGTCTGCTGCCGGTCGAGGTGCTGGAACAGGCCCGCGTGCTGCGCGCTCTGGCACGACCGGGCGACCGGCTGATCGCGAGGAAGCCGCACCTCGCGTTCCATACCGGCCTGCCGTCGGTGGCGTTTCCCTTCACCGAGACGATTCCCGCGCTGGCGGACTACGCGCACCGGAATCACGTGCGCTGGCTGTTCATCTCCTGGCCGGAAGTGGAGACGCGGCCGCGCTACTGGCACCTGCTCGATACCACCGCCGCGATGCCGGGCCTGATCCCGCGGCATGTCACCCGGCCGCATCCTTCGGTGCTGTACGAGGTCGGTCCGGAGTTCGGACGGCTGCCGGCGTGGTACTCGAACGATACGTTGATGACGCTGCACAGCGCGCGCGCCCAGCTGCTGGTGCTGCCCACCGACGTGAAGGCGCTGTTCGAGTACGCCCTGGCGATGCGGGCCGAGGGCCAGTACGACAGTGCCGGCCGCTACGCCGACGCGGCGCTCGCGATCAAGCCGCACTACATCTCGGCGCTCCTCATCTCGGGCGAGATGGCGCTGCGGAGGAACGACGCGGCGCGCGCGACCGAAGCCTTCACCACCGCGATGAATGCGCACCCTTCGAACATCGACGCCAAGGTCGGGCTCGGCTGGGCGCTGCTGATCTCGGGGCGCGTCGACGAGGCCGCGCGGGTCTGGCACAAGGTGGCGGACCGCACCATCGATCCCACCACGCTCCAGCGTATGATCCAGGTGTTCTCGAGGGTCGGTGATCAGGAGGCGCTGGGTCATGCCGAGGCGATGCTGGATTCGTTGAGAACCGCGAGCCGGGGAGGCCCATGAGCTGCCGGGGGGCGATGCTCCAGGCCACGGCGGCGTTCCTTTTCGCCTCGATGGTCGTCGCGGCGGCAGCCCTCACCGGCTGCGCGCATGGACCGGGGACCACCGGAGCGAGCGAATCGCGAGCCGCGCCGGAGGCGGATTCGGTGACGGTCGGGCTCTGGCACATGGACGAGACCGCGGGCACGCGCGTGGTGGATGCGGGCCCATTCCGGCTCGAAGGCATCGCGGGACTCGATACCCAGACCTCGTTCGGCCGCTATGGCCGCGCCCGCGTGTTCACGCACTCGCTCGATTCGTTCGTTCAGATTCCATTCAATCCCGTGCTCGAGCCGCGTGAGGGATTCACGCTGGAAGCGTGGGTCTGGCTGTCGTCGTATCCGATCTACGAGGACGCGGTGATCGCCGGGCGCTGGGCGGTCTCGACCGGTGACCGGAGCTGGCTGTTCTCGGTGGTCGGGCAGCGTCTCCAGCCGCCGGCCGCTCCCGGGCTGAGCCCCGGGGACCACGCCGATCTCGTCGGGATCGCGAGCACCGGCCTTCTGATGTTCGCGTTCATGCCGGCGGAAGCCGGCGGCGCGCGCGCCTATTATTCCACCCGCCCGCTCGAGTTGAATCGCTGGACGCACGTCGCCGCGACCTTCGACGGCGCGGTGGTGCGGCTCTGGATCGACGGAGTCCTCGACGCGCAGTACGCCTCGATCGGCCGCATCCGCTCGAGTCAGGCGGCGCTTCAGATCGGCAACGCGGTCGATCCGCACGCGCTCAGCACGTTCGGCGGCGACCTGCGCGCCGATCAGGCGCGTGACGCGAATCCGTACTATGCGCTGGATGGAATGCTCGACGAGATGCGGCTCTCGAGCGCGGCGCGCACGAAGTTCGGCGCCGCGCGGGGTAAGTGAATGAGACGCCGGCAGGTTCCGTAGAGGGATCGATCCCACCGATGCCCGTCCCGCCCCTCGCTCTTGTGCCCCGCTTCCCGTCGCTGCTAGGTTCGCCGCACCTGCCGGACCCCCGCGCCACCTTCCCCGCACGGGATCCCTTCATGCGCGGATTCATCCAGAAGCACCGTGGCTTCGCGGTCCTCGCCGCGGCGACGATCACGTTCATTCCGCTCGCGCCGGCACGTTCGGCGCCGTTCGATGGGAAACCGCCGGCAGCATTCGTCGAGCGGGTGAGCCGGCAGCTGGTCGTTGCGATCGCGGCGCCGCGGCCCACCGATCGAGCCGAGACCGTCTCCTCGCGCGCGGCGCGTGTGGCGGAGCGGCTCTCGGCTCTCGGGCTCACGCGGGTCCGCGCGCTCGATGGCGCGATCCCGACCACGCTGCGCGGGGGCGCGCTCGAGGCGCGCGCGACCGGCACCAGCGCGCTCAACAATCCCTTCGGGCTCGATCCCTCGCGCGTGTTCCTGGCCGAAGCGTCCGATCCGGGGGGCGCGAGGATGGCGCAGGCCTCGCTCGAGACCGACGGCGACATCGACTGGGTCGAGCCGAATCAGATCCGCGTCGCGCTCGGCGCGGCCCCCGTGATCCCGGGCTTTCCGAACGACCCGCAGTTCCAGGACGGACACCAGTACGCGTTGTTCAACATCGGGAGCGGCGGTCCCTATCACGGCACGCCGCGCGCCGACATTCACGCGCCCGAGGGATGGGCGTTCACGCGCGGCGGCAACGACATCATCCTCGCCATCGCCGACACCGGCATCGATCCGAATCACCCGGATCTCGCCGGCCTCATGCCCGACGGCAGTCCACGGCTGCTCGCGCCCATCAACATCACCGGCGTCGATCCCGAGTCGGCCTATGCCGATTCGTTCGGACACGGCACCGGCGTGGTCGGTGCGATGGCGGCGCGCACCAACAACGGCGCCAGCGTCGACACCTTCGGCGTGGCCGGAGTGTGCGGCGGCGATGGCGCGCTGAATGCCGGCTGCCGGATCGTCGCGGTCAAGATCACGCCCGGGAACACCGGGTTCGCGACCTCGTTCGACATCGGCCAGGCGCTGCTCTACGCCACCTCGCTCGGCGCGCGGGCCATGAACCTCTCCTTCGCCGGCACCTCGCCGAGCCGGGTCGAGCGGCTCGCGATGTACGAGGCGATCACGCACGGATGCGTGATGGTGGTCGCCGCGGGCAATTCGGGATTCAATCAGGGCACGGTGGCGCAATATCCGTCGGCCTATTCGGTCGACGGTCTCGGAATCCAGGTCGGCGCGAGCGACGAGAACGACCAGCGCGCCGTGTTCTCGTCGTACGGGCCGGGACTCGATCTTCTCGCCCCCGGGGTCAACGTCTATTCGACGTTCATGACGTACCCGAGCGCGGCCGGACAGAGCTGGCCCGGATTCGTCGCGGTCTCCGGCACCTCGATCGCGGCGCCGCACGTCGCGGGCGCGGTCGGACTTCTGGCCTCGGTGCGACCGGAGCTGATCGAGAACGACTTCCAGCGCGTGCTGAGGGAGAGCGCCGACGACATCGGCGACCCGGGTGTCGACGCCTTGACCGGCTGGGGCCGGCTCGATCTCGGGCGCGCGCTCGACGCGGTGAATCCGAGCTTCGGCATCTGGCACGACGAGGCGCTCGGCACGCTCGGAAGCGTGGTCGCGACCGACTCGCTCGTCATCGACGAGTCGGGTCCCGGCGTGATGGATCACGCCCGGTTGTGGCCGAACGCCGACGAGATCGAGGTGCTGGCGACCATCGCGCTCCCCGATTCGTTCCTCCCGCCCTACCGGGTGTGGCCGCGCGTCGGCGGCACGTTCACCGTGGCTCCCGGGTTTCACCTGCGCTACTTCGCGCCGTGGGCCGAGGTCCTGAGTCAGGACGCGACGTCGTTCACGCTGCGCGGCTACATCTATCAGCGCCGCGACGCCTGCACCGACTGCGACGAGTATCTGCCGCTGCCGCCCGATCAGGCGCGCTTCGGATTCACGGTGCTCGGGCGGGTGGATCGCCCGGCCACCGTGACGATCCTTGCGCCCGCCCCGAACTCCACCTTCGGCTCCGGTGATTCGGTGTGCGTCGCGTTCGAGGCGGAAGATCCCGACGTCATCACCTCGATCGAGATCTGGCTCGATGCCGAGCGCTCCGGCTCGATTCTGGTCGCCACGCTGCCCGGCGGCACGCGGGCCGCCTGCGTGCGGCTGCCCTGCACCGGCCACCTGGATCAGAGCGCCCGGCTCAGGATCGTCGCGGTGGATCAGCACGGCCCGCACTTCGATCGCGGCGAGGCCTCGATTCCCGTGCAGATCCGCGGCGGCATCTGCGGATCGGAAGCGCGCGCGCTCGCGATCGCGCCGAACCCGACGCGCGGCGCGGCGAGGATCGAGGGCACGGCGGGCGCCGAGGTCGTCGTGCTCGACGTCGCCGGTCGGCTCGTCCGCCGCGTTCGTCTGGATCCCTCGAGCGGAAACGGGCTGTGGGACGGCCTCGATCAGCACGGCCGCCGGGTGATGCCCGGCATCTACCTCGTCCGCATGCCGCGCAATGGCCGGCTCGAAGAACGGAAGCTCGTGCGTCTGGAGTGACGCGGCGGCGCGGCCGACTCGATGCGGAGCCCGACTCGTCCAGCCGGTGGATTCGCGCCCGCATTCGTTGCCGCGCGCGCGAAACGCGTGCTAGGCTTTCGCGGCTCTTTCCGCTCCGGCCCATCCCGCGGCCGCGTTTTGCTCACTCTGGACCGCACGCAGGGACCTTCGTGACGCTCGAAACCGGCAGCTCCGATCTCAAGGCGGTCGAGAAGCTCAAGGACGCGCGCGAGCGCATCATCACCGAGCTGCGCAAGGTGATCGTCGGCCAGGACGAAGTGGTCGATCAGCTGCTGACCGCGCTGTTCGCGAATGGGCACGTCCTCCTGGTCGGCGTCCCCGGACTGGCCAAGACGCTGCTGGTCTCGAGCCTCGCCCGCGTGCTGGATCTCAAGTTCAACCGCATCCAGTTCACGCCCGACCTCATGCCGAGCGACATCACCGGCACCGACATCCTCGAAGAGGATCAGGCGACCGGAAAGCGCGCGATCCGGTTCATCCAGGGTCCGGTGTTCGCGAACATCGTGCTGGCCGACGAGATCAACCGCACGCCTCCGAAGACGCAGGCCGCGCTGCTCCAGGCCATGCAGGAAAAGGAAGTGACGGCCGGCGGGCAGACCTTCCGGCTGGCGTTGCCGTTCTTCGTTCTGGCTACGCAGAATCCGATCGAGCTCGAGGGCACGTATCCGCTGCCCGAGGCACAGCTCGACCGCTTCATGTTCAACATCCGTGTCGACTACCCGTCGCAGGGCGAGGAAGAGAAGATCGTGGCCACCACCACCTCGTCGTACGAGGCGGACCTCGGCCGCGTGCTGAGCGGAAGCGACATCCTCGATCTCCAGAAGCTGATCCGGCGCGTGCCGGCGACCGAGCACGTGGTGCGCTACGCCGTGCGCCTCGCGCGCGCCACCCGCGGCGGCATGTCGGCGGCCTCGACCGGTGCGCAGGGCGCCTCGCCCGACGGCTCGGCTCCGGAGTTCGTCCGGCAATGGGTGTCCTGGGGCGCGGGGCCGCGCGCGTCGCAGTATCTCGTGCTCGGCGCCAAGACGCGGGCGGTGCTGCGCGGCCGCTACGCGCCCGGCATCGAGGACGTGCAGGCGGTGGCGCCGGCGGTGCTCCGGCATCGCATCATCACGAACTTCACCGCCGAGGCGGAAGGCGTGCGCCCCGACCGCATCATCGAAGAGCTGCTGAAGTCGGTGCCGACCGAGTAGTCGCTTCGTCCGCCGGAGGGAATGCTCATGGCCACGGCCGCCGCTGAGATCACGCATCGCCCTGGGGTCGAGCTCAAGCGGCAGATCGGTCTCTACGCCGCCACCGCGATCACGGTCGGGAACATCATCGGCTCGGGGATCTTCCGCTCGCCGCACTCGGTGGCGCAGCATCTCTCGGGCTTCTGGATCGTGCTCCTCGCCTGGGTGGTGGGCGGCATACTGTCGATCTGCGGCTCGCTAGTGCTGGCCGAGCTCGCGGTCACGCATCCGAAGACCGGCGGGCTCTACGTCTTCATCCGCGAGAGCTTCGGCAACGGGCTCGGGTTCGTGTTCGGCTGGGCGAACCTGTGGGTGGTGAAGCCGACGGTGATCGCGTCGATCACCAGCGTCTTCGCGCTCTACTTCTGCCAGGTCCTGCACCTGCCGAAGACCGCGGAGTTCCCGATCGGCGCGGCGGCGATCCTCCTGCTCACCTTCGTGAACTGGCTCGGCGTCAAGGAAGGCGCGGGAACGCAGTCGCTCTTCACCACGCTCAAAGTGATCGGCATCGCCGCGCTCTGCGTCGCCGCGTTCGCGCTTCCCGCGCGCGTGGCGCCGAGCGAGGCGGCCGCCGCCACACCGGTCGCCGCGTTCACCTTCGGCGCGTTCGCGGTGGCGATGATCTCGATCCTCTTCGCCTACGATGGCTGGACCGACTCGACCTACGTCGCGGGCGAAGTCATCGAGCCCAGGCGCACGCTGCCGATCGCGATCGTGTGGGGCACGTGGCTGGTGATCGCGGTTTACGTGCTCACCAACATCGCCTACTTCCACGTGCTCGGCCAGGACGGCGTGGCGCGCTACGAAGCGGTCGGCTCGGAGACGATTCACCGGCTGATGGGAGACTGGGGCGCACGCGCGCTCGCGGTGCTGGTCGCGGTCTCGACCTTCGGCACCATGAACGGCGCGATCCTCACCGGCCCGCGCGTGACGCAGGCCATGGCGGCGGACGGCCTGCTGTGGCAACCGCTCGCGCGCCTCGATCCCCGGCGCGGCACGCCGACGCTCGCGCTGTGGGTGCAGGGTGTCCTGTCCTGCGTCTGGCTCTGGTGCGCGAGCGGATTCGAGGATGTCTCCGGCTGGTTCGTCACGACGTCATGGCTGTTCTACGCGCTCACCACGGCCGCGCTGTTCGTCCAGCGCCGGCGCGAATCCCGTGGAGAGCTCCCGGCGCCGACCTACCGCACGCCGCTCTATCCTCTGCCGGCGGTGCTGTTCATCGTCGCGACCGCGATGATCATCGTCAGCGATCTCCACGACAGCGGCTGGAAGGCGTGGGCCGGCGTCGGCATCGCCGCGCTCGGCCTGCCGGTCTACTGGCTGTGGAAGGGCCGGCGCGCGGCCTAGCGCGCCCGGGAAGGATCGTGAGTCGCGTATCGAGCGCTGCGGAAGCCGCCGAGCGGTTGCCGTCGCCGTTCGAGGACGCCGATCTCTACGACGCGATCTTTCACGACTTCGACATGGATCTCGAATTCTGGCGGGCGCGGGCGCGAGCGGCCGGGGGCCCGGTGCTCGAGGTCGGCTGCGGCACCGGACGCGTGATGCTGGCGATGGCCGAACAGGGCGCCGACGTCGACGGCTTCGACAACGCGGCGGCGATGATCCGTGGCCTCGAGGAGACCGCGGCGGCGCGCTCGCTTCGCGTCCATGCCGTGGAAGGCGACATGCGCGACTTCCGGATGCCCCGGCGTTACGCGCTGATCGCGATCCCGTTCAACGCATTCCTCCACAACCTCACCCAGGCCGATCAGCTCGCGACGCTCTCGCGCTGCCGCGAGCACCTGCTGCCGGGCGGCTGCCTCACGATGCACATTTCGTTCTTCAGCGCCGCGATCATCCAGGGTTCTCCGGGCGAGAACTCCACGCCGGTGCTCGAGCACGAGACGCGCCACCCGCGCACCGGACGCACGCTCCGGCTCTACGACCAGCGCACCATGAATCCGGTCGAGCAGATCCAGCACTCGATCAACGAGATTCACGAGGTCGACGAGCGCGGCGAGATCGTCGCGCGTCATCGCAGCGAGACTCGCGTGCGCTGGATCTACAAACCCGAGCTCGAGCTGCTGCTGAAGGCGGCGGGATTCACGCGCTGGCGCATCGACGGCGGCTTCGACGGCCGTCCGCTGGCTTCGGAAGAAGACCAGATGATCGTCTTCGCCTGGGCCGACTGAATCGATGAGCGCCTCCGGACCTTCCTCCGCATCCGGCGCCCAGGGCCCTCGCGGCATCGCGGGGACCCGTCCCGGTTCGGCCCGCGGCGCGCTCGATCCCGCGGTGGTGGCGCGGCTCGCGCACCTCGACGTCCGGGCGCGCCTGGTGGTCGAGGGCTTCATCGCCGGCATGCATCGCTCGCCGTTCCACGGCTTCAGTGTCGAATTCGCCGAGCACCGGCCCTACATGCCCGGCGATCCCCTGAAGAACCTGGACTGGAAGGTGTGGGCGAGGAGCGATCGCTACCTGGTGAAGCAGTACACCGAAGAGACCAACCTGCGCTGCCACCTCCTGCTCGACCTCTCCGGCTCGATGGCGTTTCGATCCGAGCGCGCCTCGATGAGCAAGCTCGACTACGCGCGCTCGCTCGCCGCCGCGCTCGCCTACCTCATGCTGCAGCAGCAGGACGCGGTCGGCGCCCTGCTCTTCTCCGACCGTCCGCTTCAGTACGTGCCGCCGCGCGCGGTGCGCTCGCACCTCGACGTGCTGCTCAAGACGCTCGGCAGCGTCGAGCCCAAGGGCCGCACGCGGCTCGGGCCCGCGCTGCACGGGCTCGCCGAGCGCATCAAGCGCCGCGGCCTCGTCGTGCTGTGCTCGGACCTGATGGACAAGCCCGAGGACGTGCTGTCGGGGCTCAACCACTTCCGCCACAAGAACCACGAGGTGATCCTGTTCCACGTGCTCGATCCCGACGAGATCGAGTTCCCGTACACGGACACCGCGACCTTCGTCGACCTGGAGAGCGGCGAGCGGCTGACCACCGAGCCGTGGGAGATCGCGAAGCGCTACCGCGAGAAGCTCGAGGCGTGGAGCGAGTTCTATCGCCGCCACTGCCGCGAGCGCCGCATCGACTACGTGCGCCTCGACACCCGCACGCCGTTCGACCGGGCGCTGCTCGCCTACCTCGAGAAGCGCGCGAGGCTGCTGTGACGCGCATGGGGCGCCCGTGATCCTGCGCCTCGCGGCGGCCGCCTCGATGGCGCTCGGCACGACGCTGCTGCTGCTCTACCTCGGCGAGATCGGCAAGGCGCCGTGGTCCGACGCCGCGTCGCGGCACCTCCGCGACATGAAGGAGCGCACCGCGCTGCCCGCCGCGTACACGCCGACCACGTTCGCCGCGACGGCGGCGCTGCCGCGCTTCGCGCCGCTCGCGACGTACGCGCCGTTCGAGCGGCAGGCGGTCACGCTCGAGGGCTACGTGCAGCGCATCACGCGCGCGCCGGACGGTGACATCCACCTCGACTTCGCGGACACGCTCGACACCGTGGACCACGCGCTCGTGCCGTACCTGTCGTGCGAGATCACGCCGCAGTGGCACCGCGGCTCGCCGCGCTGGCGTTACGAGCGGCTGCTCGCGCTGTTCCGCCCGATGTGGAACTACTCGACGCAGCGTGAGTGGCCGCCGGTGCGCGTGCGGCTCTCGGGCTGGCGGACGTACGACTATCCGTACGACGGTGAGCAGCCGACGTACGGCTTCCCGATGCACCTCGCGATGTGGGAGATCCATCCGGTGACACGCATCGAGGCCTGGGACGCGGCCACCGCGCGCTTCGTGGAGCTGCCGCGATGAGCTTCCTCAACCCGCTGTTCCTGTTCGGTCTCGCGGCCGCCGCGATCCCGGTGATCATCCACCTGTTCACGCGGCGGCGGCCGAAGGAAGTGCGGTTCCCGTCGCTCGAGTTCCTGAACGAGGTGAACCAGAGCGAGATCCGGCGGCTCAAGCTCAAGCAGTGGCTGCTGCTGCTGCTGCGCGCGCTGGCGCTCGCCGCGCTCGCGCTCGCGATGTCGCGGCCCGCGCTCAAGGGCACGGTCGGCATGCGCGGCGGCGCCGCCACCACCGTGGTCGTGCTCGTCGACCGCAGCGGCAGCATGAGCGCCGCCTCGCCCGCGTCGGCCGGCGGCGGCACGCTGATCGGCGCCGCGCGCCGCGTCGTCGAGAACGTGCTCGCCACACTCGGCCCGCTGGACGAGTGCCTGCTCGTGCCGTACGACCACACCCCCGAACCCGTGACGCCGCGGCCCAGCTCGGACATCGGCCGGCT
>DATJEP010000035.1:0-21419 GCA_035496475.1 Candidatus Udaeobacter sp. | reverse complement strand
ACGCTGCCGGTCAGGCGGCAGCGACACTCCTTCTCGTTCTCGCGCTGCGGTCTCGAAGCGCTGAGTACCGGCACTTCCTCCGACGGAGTCGAGATCACGTGCGGCACCGTTCGCGTGGTCTGGCTCGAGGTGCCGACGAGGGAGGGCTGCGGCGCCGGTTTCGCGGGCGGCGACTCCGACGTCGCGGAAGGCGGCGGCTGGGGCTTCGGAGTGGGTGACGGTGACGTCGCGGCGCCCTGCGAGCGCGCCGTATTCGCCGCCGGAGGTGGCAGCGTCGCTGCGACGTTCGCGGACTTCGCGGGCGGTCTTGCCACGGTTGCATGACGATCGGGCTTCGCGCGCGAAGGCTCGACGCGCGCGGCGTGCGTCGACTCCGCCGGCGCCGAGGCTCTCTGTTGCGCCGCGACTGGCGGCGGGGCGGGATTCACGGGCGCCGCCGTCGCCTGGCTGCCGGTGAGGAGAACTTCCTCGGCTGGTCCGAGCGCGGCGACCCTCTTCACGCCGCTCGGAGGCGTGGCGAGGAACAGCAGTTCGATCGCGATCGATCGTCCTTCCGAGGTGCGCAGCATGCGCGCGACCGCCGTGGTCATCGCCGCGCTGCTCGACCGCACCGCCAGAGTCTGGCCGGTCGAGGCGATCTCGATCCGCAGCGCCGCGCTTCCATCGGTGAGGGCGTAGGCGGGCTTCTTCTCGCCGGCCTCGACCGTGAGCTCGACGGTGTGCGCCGCGATCTCGGCCGGCGTGCCGATCGGAACGCGGAGCAGCGCGCGGCCGTTCGTGCCGGTGACCTCGCTCGCGGAGGAGCTTCCAGCGATCGACACCCGCACGTTCTCGATCGGCCAGCCGGTCGCATCGACCACGCGCGCGTTCACCGCGAACTGGATCGACTCGGCCTCGCCGGCCGCGGTGGCCGGGCTGGCGTTCAGCGCCGTCGCGACGATCAGCAACGCGAGAGCGGCGGCGTGGGCGGCCGGGCTCAGGCGCATAGCGGTGAATCGTTTCAAGGGGATGCGCTCCGCTACGGTGACTTCGCCAGCTCCTCGTAGAGGTACGCGACGCTGCGCATGCCGCCATGGTAGGAACTGAGCGAAAACTTCTCGTTGGGAGCGTGAACCTGATCGTCGTCGAGCCCGAACCCCATCAGGATGCACGGAAGGTTGTGCGTCTCCTGGAAGGTCTCCATCACCGGGATCGATCCGCCCTCGCGCGCCATCACCGGCGGCTTCTGCCACGAGCGCTCGAGCGCGCGCACCGCGGCGCGCAGCATGGGATGGGTCGGATCGCTGATGAAGGGCCGCGCCGAATGCAGGTCCCGAGTCGTCACGGTGACGCCGGGAGGCGCGATCTTCTTGAGGTAGGCATCGAGCCGCGGAAAGAGATCGGCCGGATCCTGGTCGGGGACGAGCCGCATGCTCACCTTCGCGGTCGCGACTGAGGGCAGCACCGTCTTGCTCCCCTCGCCGGTGTATCCGCTCCACATGCCGTTGACGTCGAGCGTGGGGCGGATCGAGATGCGCTCCGCGGTGGTGTAGCCCTTCTCCCCCCATCCGGGCGCGCCGGCTTCCTCGAGGTAGGGCTTCTCCTCCAGGACTCCGTTGATCGCGGCGCGCTCCTCCTTGCTGAGCGTGCGGACCCGATCGTAGAAACCGGGAATGGTGATGCGGCCATCTCCGTCCTTGAGCGCGGTGATGATCGAGCACAGCGCGTTCGCGGGATTCTGCACGGCGCCGCCGAAGTGACCGGAGTGGAGGTCGTGCCGCGGTCCGACCACTTCGATCTCGGTATAGAGGATGCCGCGCAGGGCGTAGGTCAGCGCCGGCTGATCGGGCGCGGGCATGGCGGTGTCGCTGACGACGATCACGTCGGCATCGAGCTCGGCCCGATGATCCCGCAGGTACTTCGCGAGATTCTCGCTCCCCACTTCCTCCTCCCCCTCGATCACCAGCTTGACGTTGATCGGAAGCTTTCCGCTGGTCTTGAGGTGCGCTTCCAGGGCCTTGAGATGCATGTAGACCTGGCCCTTGTCGTCGACCGCGCCGCGCGCACGCAGCTTGCCTCCCTGCACCACCGGCTCGAACGGCGGCGAGGTCCAGAGCTCGAGCGGCTCGGGAGGCTGGACGTCGTAATGCCCGTAGATCAGCGCCGTGGGCTTGCCGGGAGCGCCGAGCCACTCGGCGTAGACCACCGGATGCCCCGCGGTCGGCCGCACCTCGGCGCGCGTCATTCCGATCCGCTTCAGCTCATCGACCAGGTGACGCGCGCAGCGCAGCATGTCGTCACGATGCGCGGGTTGCGCGCTCACGCTCGGAATCCTGAGGGCGGACTTCAGGTCCTCGACGAAGCGATCGCGATTGTCTTCGAGGTATTGAGTGAGCGTGTCCATCGAGTGCGCTCCAGGTCGGGTCGGCCCGCGCCCCGGCCATGGGGCGATGGATGAACGTGAGCGAAGAAGATTAGCACAGCCGTGCGCCGCCGGGCCCCGTTCGAGGCAGCCCGCCGCGAGCAGGATTCTTTACCGTGCACCGGGGATGTGTGAGGATTCGCCGTCACGGTTTTCGTCCCCTCACTCCCCGGAAGTTCATGAACGTTCGAATCCTTCGCTCGCAGTGCTGCGGGAACGCGCAGTGCGTCGAGATCGCGCCCGCGGTCTTCGCGCTCGATTCCCATCAGAAGGCGGTCGTGCTCGATTCGGAGGCCGCGCCGGCCGACCTCCTGATCGAGGCCGCCGAAGCCTGCCCCTGCATGGCGATCGTGGTCGAGAACGACGAGGGCGAGTCGGTCGTATCGTGAGGCGCGGCGAGCGATGAAGCGCGGCGCGGGCATCCCTCGATGAGGCGCGAGCTGTTCGTGCTCCCGGAGCGCCTTGCGGTGTGCCGCATGCCCGAGGCGGGGCCGCCGCCGCCCTGGGTCTTCTACCAGGACACCCGGATCTTTTCGGTGACGCGCGCACCCGGGGAGATCTCGGTGGTCTGCGCCGAGGATGATGTTCCTCCGTCGATGACCCGCGTCGAGCCCGGCTGGCGCGCGATCGGATTGCGCGGCCCGATCCCGTTCTCCGAGACCGGCGTGCTGGCCTCCGTGATTCAGCCGCTCGCCTCCGCCGGCGTACCGGTGTTCGCGCTGTCGACCTTCGACACCGACTACGTGCTGGTGCGTGAGGCGGACCTGGCGCGCGCGATCCAGACGTTGAGCGCGGACTTCGAGATCGTCGAAGGCCCGCCGCGCTAGATCGACGGCGGCTCGATTCCCATCAGCCGGAGATAGAGATTCAGCTGGGCGCGGTGATGGATCTCGTGCTCCTCGAGATGGTCGAGGATCCAGTGCAGCGTGAACCGCCGTACCGGCCCATCCGGTCTCTGGTGCGTGATCACGCGCGACAGCTCCGAGGCCGGTCTGCCGAACCAGCCCTGAGTCAGCCGGTGCTCGCGCTCGAGAACGGCGCGGAGCGCGTCGTGATCGGGCGCGTCATGGACCGTCACCCATCCCTGCGCCTTGTCCTCATGCGGGGCCACCCACTCTTCGTCGGGTCCGCCGCCGACCACGTGGTTCATCCATCCGCGCTCGGCCTCGGCGATGTGGAGGACGATCTGATGGGCCGTCAGCATCTCCGGCCGGGGCTTGAAGTCGAATTGCTCCCTGGGCAGCCGCTCGAGCGCGAGCAACAGATAGGGACGATACTGGGCGTCCCAGAACGGGTAGAACGCGGCGATCGTTCCGTCTCCGTCCTTCGCCGAGCGCAACCGCGACGCCTCGCGCAGCTCCATCAGCGTGGGAGACATCGCTAAGTCCCCTGCAGAAGTGAAACGCCCGCGCGGCGCAGGGCGTCGACGCCGCCCTCGCCTTCGGTGACTCGCGTGAATCCGGCGCGCTCGAGCACGCTGGCGGCGATGCTGCTGCGATAACCTCCGGCGCAGACCACCAGCCAGTCTCCATCGCGATCGAGCTCGGCCGCCCGCGACGACAGGTGCGAGAGTGGAACGTGGAGCGCGCCGTCGATGTGCCCGTCGCTCCATTCACCGGGACGGCGCACGTCCAGGATGCGGCGTCCGGGCTTGATCGCGCCCCCGGCCGGCTCGATCGCATGCGCCTTGAGCGGCAGGCCCGCATCGCGCCACGCGGCGATCCCGCCGGCCAGTGTGCCGAGCACGTTCTCGTAGCCGACGCGCTCGAGACGCATCACCGCCTCTTCCTCGCGCCCGTCGTCGGTGACGAGCAGCAGCGATTGAGCCGGCTCGACCAGCGTTCCGACCCACGACGCGTACTGACCATCGAGTCCGACGTGAAGCGCACTCGGAATGTGCGCGGCGGCATAGGCCGCGGCGTCGCGGGTGTCGAGCACCAGCGCCCCTCCGCGCAGTGCCTGATCGAACGCCGCCGCGCCGAGGGCGGGCGGCATGGCGCGCTCGGCCGCGAGCTTCGGTCCGGTGCGATTGAGATCGCGGGAATGGAGGAAATAGACCGGCGTCTCGGGCACGTCCCGCGTGATCTCGGCGACGAACGCCTCGCGAGTCATCGGCCTCAGCGCCGCGTTCATCTGACGCTCGCGCCCGATCGTGCTCCACGAATCCTTGCTGATGCTGCGGCCGCACAGCGAGCCCGCGCCATGCGCGGGATAAACACGGGTCTCGTCGGGAAGCGCCAGCAGCTTCCGGTGCAGGCTGTCGTACATGAGGCCGGCCAGCTCCTGAACCGGCAGCCGCGACGACAGGATGTCGACGCGGCCGACGTCGCCGACGAACAGCGTGTCGCCGGTGAGCACGCCCCAAGGCTTGACGTCGCCGGCGTGCTCGAAGATCACGAACGACAGATGCTCGGGCGTGTGGCCGGGCGTCTCGATCGCGCGCAGCACCACGTCGCCGACGCGGATCTCGTCACCCTCTTTCAGCGCGCGATGCGGCCAGGCGGCCTCGGCTTGCGCGCCGATACCGATCACCGCGCCGGTCGCGGCGGCGAGGTCGCGATGGCCGGAGACGAAGTCGGCGTGGAGGTGCGTCTCCAGCACCCAGCGGATCGTGAGGCGGTGGGCCTTCGCCTCGGCGAGATAGCGCTCGATGTCGCGCGACGGATCGACGACGACCGCCTCGCCGCCATCGCCGATCAGGTACGAGGCGTGGGCGAGGCAGCCGACGTAGAACTGCTTGAAGTGCATGTGCCTCCTATCGCGCCGGCCTCATCCCCCGCCGCTCGCCGCGGCGAGACCCTTGCCGGTGCGGAGCTGCTCCATGATCCGATCCAGCACTTCGCGGCGCGGCCGCACCTGATCGAGCGTGAGGCTCGCGAGCGCGCGCTCGGGCAACGCCAGCTCCTGGCTGAACGCCACCTTCTTTTCGTTCACGTAGAGGAGCCCGGTGACGAGCTTGCCCTCACCCGCCGCTTCGTGGATCGCACCGAACGCCGCTTCGCGCGAGGTGGGATCGAAGTCGGCCGCCAGCTTCTTCAGCACGATGTGCGAGCCGTCCGGCATCTCGACCTCGCGCGTGGTGCCGGGCTCGTAGTCGACGTGGATGTCCTCGTAGTAGGGCACGAACTCGATATCGTGGAGCGGCGCATCGTGTTCCTTCACCGCGGCATACGACTTGGTCGAGCCCTCGTGATCCGCGAACGTGACGCATGGGCTGATGACGTCGAGCACCGCGGTCCCGCGATGCGCGAACGCGGCCTGCAGCAGCGGGCGGAGCTGCTTCTGGTCCCCCGAGAAGCTGCGCGCCACGAAGCCGCAGCCGAGCTCGATCGCGATCGCGCAGAGATCGATCGGCTGGAGGTCGTTCACCTGCCCGCCCTTCATCGTGCTGCCGACGTCGGCGGTGGCGGAGAACTGGCCCTTGGTGAGCCCGTACACGCCGTTGTTCTCGACGATGTAGACCACCGGCACGTTGCGCCGGACCAGATGACAGAACTGGCCGAGCCCGATGCTCGCGGTGTCGCCGTCGCCCGAGACGCCGATCAGCAGCAGCTCGCGGTTCGCGAGGTGGACACCGGTGGCGATGCTCGGCATGCGTCCGTGAACGGCGTTGAAGCCGTGCGACCGCCCGAGGAAATAGGCCGGCGTCTTGCTCGAGCAGCCGATGCCGGACAGCTTCGCGACGCGATGAGGCTCGAGCCCGGCGTCGAACGCGGCCTGGATGATGCCGCCGGTGATCGCGTTGTGCCCACAGCCCGGGCACAGCGTGGTCTTCGAGCCGTCGTAGTCGGCGCGCGAAAGTCCGATGCGATTGACTCCGGTCGGCGGCGCGGGACCCGGCTTCGCCGGGTGCCCCGGCGCCGCGCCCGGCGTGGCCGGCGCGTGACGGCGGTCGCTCATCGAATCGCTCCTTCCGCGACCGCGGCCGGGTTGGGAATGCCTTCCAGCTCGAGGATCGGGGCCGAGATCGCCACGGCGTCCACCGGCATGCCGTCGAAGTGCCGGACCGATCGCACGCGCGGCGCCAGATCGCCGAGCGCGAGCCGGATCAGATCGGCCATCTGCCCGTCGCGGTTCTGCTCGACCACGTAGAGACGGTCGTAGCGGCGCGCGAAGCGCACAAGATCGTCGTTGAAGGGCAGCGCCTTGAGCAGAAGGTAGCCGCTCGGCAGGCCCGCGGCGCGCAGCGTGTCACGCGCCTCGACCATGGCCCAGTGCGTCGAGCCGTAGGCGATGAGACCGATCTTCGCGCCCGTGTCCTCGGTGACGACCGGGGCGGGAACGAGGCTCTTCGCGGTTTCCATCTTTCGCGCCAGGCGCTCCATCACGCGCTGGTAGATCTCGGGGCTCTCGGTGTAGCGCGCGGCCTCGTCGTGGCCGGAGCCGCGCGTGAAGTAGGTGCCCTTCGGATCCTTGGTGCCCGGCAATGTGCGCCACGGGATGCCATCGGCGTCGACGTCGCGATAGCGCTCGAACTTCTGCAGCTTCGCCAGCTCGTCGTCGCCGAGCACCTTGCCGCGATCCCACGGCTGATCGGGATACGGGAACGGATCGCTGGTCCAGAGGTTCATGCCGAGATCGAGATCGGAGAGCACGAACACCGGCGTCTGCAGCCGCTCGGCGAGATCGAAGGCCCGCATGCCGAAGTCGTAGCAGTCGCGCACCGAGCTCGGCAGCAGCACCGGATGCCGCGTGTCGCCGTGCGAGAGCCCGTGAACGAACGCGACGTCGGCCTGCGAGGTGCGCGTCGGCAGGCCGGTGGAGGGGCCGATGCGCTGGATGTCCCAGATCACCGCCGGAATCTCGGCGTAGTAGCCGTAACCCGCGAACTCCGCCATCAGCGAGATGCCGGGGCCGGAGGTGCTGGTCATGGCGCGCGCGCCGGCCCAGCCGGCGCCGAGCACCATGCCGATCGCGGCGATCTCGTCCTCGGCCTGCACCACCGCGTAGCTCGCCGCGCCGGTCTCGGGATCGCGGCGATGCTGGCCGAGGTAGCCGATCAGCGATTCCACCAGGCTCGAGGACGGCGTGATCGGATACCACGTCACCACGGTGACGCCGCCGAACATCGCGCCGAGCGCGGCCGCGGTGTTGCCCTCGATCAGGATCTTGCCCTGATTCGCGTTCATGCGCTCGAGCGTGAAGCGATCGTTCTTCGGCAGCGAGGTGCGCGCGAACTCCCAGCCCGCCCTCACCGCCGCATGATTCAGCGCCAGGGCCTTCGGCTTCTTTCCGAGCTGGGCGTCGAGCGCGCGCTCGATCTCGTCTTCGTGGATGCCGAGCTTCTCGGCCAGCACCCCGACATAGATCATGTTCACCACCAGCCGGCGCAGCCGGACATCGGTGGTGATCGGCTCCATCAGCTTCGGCATCGGCACGCGGTACACGATGCGGTCCGGCGCGATCTCCGGAACTTTGATCTGCTCGTTCACGATGATCATGCTGCCGGGCGGCATGGCGGCGATGTCCTCGGCCGCGGTCTCGGGATTCATCACCACCAGGATGTCGTTGCGCTTGCGCCGCGCGACGTACCCGTCGCGGCTGACGCGGATCGTGAACCAGGTCGGCAGCCCGGCGATGTTCGATGGGAAGAGATTCTTCCCGCTGACCGGGATGCCCATCTGGAAGATCGCGCGCAGCAGCACGCTGTTCGCGGTCTGGCTGCCCGAGCCGTTGACGGTCGCGACGTGAATGCTGAAGTCGTTGACCAGAGTTTTCATGTATACAGGTCGCCCATGGTGACGCGCTGAGGCTTCCGGACGTGGGCGTAGGCGAAGTTGGCGGCCACGCAGCCTTCGCTCGATCCCGTCAGCAGCAGCTTGTACTTCCCTTCGTAGGTGACGATGTCACCGCAGGCGAAGATGCCCTCGACCGACGTGTGCATGCGGCCGTCGACCTTGATCTGATTGCCCTCGACCTCGATGCCCCACTGCTTCACGGCGTCGAGGTTGACCGCGGCGCCGATGTTGACCACCAGATAATCGCACGGCAGTCGAGCCGGCTCGCTCTCGCCCTTGGTCTGGACCACCACGGCCTTCAGGCGGCCGTTCTCGACCTCCAGCGCCTTGATCCGCGTGTTGAAGCGGCGTTCGATCTTCATCTCGTCGACCTTGTCGATGTTGCTCTCCATCCCGGTGAAGCGGTCGAGCACCTGCACCATCGTCACCCGCCCGCCGCTCTCGTGCGCGCTCTGCGCGCTCTCGAGACCGGAGTCGCCGCCGCCGACCACGATCACGTCGCGGTCCTTCACGCGGTCGCGGGCCGGCATGCGATAGGTCAGCATGTCCTCCCCCAGAGCTTCCTCGCCGGCGATCTTCAGCTTGCGCGGCTCGAACGCGCCGCCGCCGATGGCGACGATCACCGCCTGCCCGCCATAGCGATGCTCCTCGCCGGTCACCACGTCACGCGCGACCGCCTCGAAACCTTCGTCCTTGCGGGCGAGTCCGGTGATCTTCTGATTCGGGACGATCTCGACCTCGAGCGCCCGCGCGTGCTCCAGCAGGTGTCCGGCGAGATCTCCGGCGATGATGTGGTGGTAGCCCGGCCAGTCGTGGACCGGCTTGTCGCCGTAAAGCGATACGAGCTGGCCGCCCGGTCGCCCGGCATCCACCACGATCACGCTCATCTTCCGCATGCGGCAATACATTCCGGCGGTGAGCCCGGCCGGTCCGCCGCCGATGATCAGGACTTCGTGCAACCACCCTCCCACGAGGATTCGATCGCGAACCTGACGGTAAATGGCGCCTCCGGCACGGTCAAGCGCAGCGCAGACCGTTCCGGCGCCGTGCTCGCTCGGCCGCGGGCCACACACGGCTGGTCGCGGGGGCCGCGCTTGACCCTGCGCGTTCCACGGCTCTAGCGTCCCCGCGCATGCACACTCACGAAAGACTCGTGATCGAGCCCGCGCCGGAGATTCTCGAAGCGTCGCGCCGCTGGCTCGCGCCCCTGCGCAGCGCCCTCGGCGCCGAGTTCCTCTCCGCCTATCTGACCGGCAGCGTGCTGACTCATGGATTCCATCCGCGCCGGTCCCGGATCAACGTGCTGGTGATCGCGCGCTCGCTCGGCGGCGGCGGACTCGATGCGATCGTCGGCGCGCTGCCCCGCGGCGGGAAGCCGGCGTTCGAGCCGATGTTCGTGACACGCTCCGAGATCGAAAACTCACTGGACGTGTTCGCGATCGAATGGCTCGACATCCAGGAACGACACCTCCTGCTCGAAGGCGAGGACGTATTCGCCGGCCTCGTGATCCCGCACGACGCGCTTCGGCTCCAGTGCGAGCACGAGCTGCGCGGCCGGCACCTGAGACTCCGGCAGGCCTACGTGCTGTCGCATGGCCGGTCCGATCAGCTCGCCGCCACGTTGCGGAGCGCGGCGAGCGGCCTCGCCACGCTGTTCCGGACCCTGCTCCGGCTCCGCGGCGAGGTGCCGCCGGCGAATTCGCGGGTGATCGAGCGGGTGGCCGAGATCTACCGGCTGGACGCCGCCGCGCTGCTCGGACCGCATCGGCTCCGCCACTCCGGGCACCGGCCGAAGGGTGACGAAATCGACGCGACGTTCCGCCGTCTCCTCGTCGAGCTCGACCGCCTGATCGCGGCCGTCGACGAGCTCGCCGAACGATGAGCGCGCGGCGCGCGACCGCGCGCCCGGCCGCGATCGCTCTTACCGTCGCGCTCGCGCTGACCGTCGCGGGGCTCGCCTTCGCGGCGCCGTCGTGGGCCCAGTCCGCGGACAGCACGAACGGGCCACCGATTCCCGCGTTCCACGGCTACGTCAACGACGTGGCCGGCGTGCTGCAGGAAGACATGCGCGCCAAGCTCGAATCGTTCCTCGATCAGGTCGAGAAGAAGGCCGGCGCCGAGTTCGCCGTGCTGATCATGCCCACCGTCGCGCCGGCGGATCCGAGCGACTACAAGGTGCGCGTCTTCGAGCAGTGGAAGATCGGAAAGAAGGGGAAGGACAACGGCCTTCTGCTCCTGATCGCCATGGACGAGCACCAGATCCGGTTCGAGACCGGCTACGGGCTCGAAGGCGCGCTTCCCGACATGGTCGAGGGCCGCATCGCGCGCGACGTCATGGCACCCGAATTTCGCGCCGGGCACGTGGATGAGGCGGTGACTCAGGGCGTGCTCGCGGCGTCGGCGCGGATCGCGCGCGAAGCGAACGTGACGCTGGAATGGAACGGCCAGGAGCTGCGCTACGACGAAGCCCGCGGCGGCGGCGGCCGCGACTCGCGCGCGGTCTGGGTGATTGCGTTCATCGTGTTCGCCATTCTGTCGCGGCTGCTGCGCGGCGTGTTCTTTCCCGGCTGGTACGTCGGAGGCCGGCGCGGCGGCTGGGGCGGCGGCTTCGGTGGATTCGGCGGCGGCTTTGGTGGGTTTGGCGGTGGCGGCGGAGGAGGATCGTTCGGGGGTTTCGGTGGCGGATCGAGTGGCGGTGGAGGCGGTGGCGGAAGCTGGTAACGTGACGCGCGACGTCGAGCGCGGATCGAATGTGGGTGAGGCCGGCGCAGGGCCGCCGGCGCGAAAGGAGTCCTGGCAATGAAGCGTGGCGCACTGATCGCGATCGCGGTCGTCGTGCTGCTGGTACTGATGGTGGGCGGTCGGCTGATGGGCAGCTACAACTCGCTGATCCGCGCGCAGCAGGGGGTCCGCAACCAGTTCGCGCAGGTCGACAATCAGCTCAAGCGCCGAAACGACCTGATCGGCAACCTGGTCGAGACCGTGAAGGGGACCGCGCTGCAGGAGCAGGCGGTATTCGGTCAGATCGCCGACGCGCGGGCGAAGATGGCGGGCGCGCGCACTCCGGAGCAGACCATCGCCGCCGGCCAGGCCATGGACGGCGCGTTGGGACGCCTGCTGGTCGTGGTCGAGAACTATCCGCAGCTCAAGAGCAACGAGGCGTTCCTGAGCCTGATGGACGAGATCGCCGGCACCGAGAACCGGCTCTCGACCGAGCGCAAGCGCTACAACGACGTGGTGCGCGACTACAACGTGATGGTGAAGGTCTTCCCCACGAATCTCTACGCGGGCATGCTCGGCTTCAAGGAAGCCGCGTACTACGAAGTGCCCGAGGCGGAGAAGGCGGTTCCCAAGGTGGACTTCGGGACGCTGAAGAAGTAGCGGCCCGGCCTCAGCGGGGAGGCACGAGCCCTTCGAGCGATTCGAGCTCGCGGCAGGCGGACGCCAGCGCGTCCCACGAGACGGCATCGAGCTCGATGCCGTCTCGTTCGCGAACGGCGAGCAGCGCCTCGATCGGCGTGAGGCCGCGGGCCCGCCCGCCCGCGAGGGCATGGGCGGCGGCGAGCAGCGACGCGGCGCGATTCCATTCGTCCTCGGCGTCGCGGGCGCTTTCGGGTGAGAGCTCGATCAGCCTGAGCAGATCGCGCGCACGGCCGGTGGGATCGTGCGCCGCCAGCAGCGCCAGCCGCTCGCCGCGATCGCCCAGCTTCGAGGGATCGCCGAGCAGCACGCCATGCGCCAGCAGATCCCGCAGCCTCGGCTCGAGCAGCGTGGCGCGGGCGGCACGGTCGACGATCCCCGCGACCTCGGCGCGGAACGAAGCCTCGGATTCGTCGGGCGTCCGCAGCAGCTCGAGCTCGAGATCCACCTGCAGAGCCAGCCGGCGCGCGACGTGGAGCGCGGCGCCCGCGGTCTCGCACAGCACGGCCAGCGTCTCGCGGTCCTGATACGGCGGCTCGAACCCATCGAGGCGCTCGTCCACCACCAGCATCGCCTCGAGACCCGAGCTTCCGCTGAGCGGCGCGACGCGCGAGATCCTCGCGGCGACGAGGGGCGGAAGATCCGAGCCCAGCTCCTCCAGACGCTCGAGCTCGCGCACGAAGGCGGGCCGGCCGAGCGCGGGCAGCAGGCGGGCGAGCGGGCCGTCGAGGTCGAACTCGACTCCGGCCAGCCGATCGAGCCCGTCGCCGCGCACCGCGCCGGCAACCAGCGTGTTCGAGCGGCGGTCGCGAACCAGCAATCCGGCCATTCCCACCCCGAGATGGGATTGAGCTTCGATCACGATCCGGCGCATCAGCTCGTCCAGATCGAGCGTGCGATGGAACTCGCGCGCCAGCGTCGTGGTGAGATCGCGAAGCCGCTGCTCGCGCCGCGTCTCGAGCAGCGAGCGCTTGACCTCGTCCTGCGAGCGCGACAGCTCGCGCTCGAACTCGCGAACGCGCTGGCGCAGCCCGCGGCTCTCGTCGGCGCGAATCAGGAGCCGGCGCGAGCGCGCGATCAGCTCGCGCGGCGAGAACGGCTTGGCGAGGAAATCGTCGGCGCCGGCGACGAAGCCCTTGAGGCGCGCGTCGGTGTCGCCCGAAGCCGAGACGAGGATGATCGGCAGATGAGTCTCGTCGGGATCGCGGCGCAGCATCTCGCACACCTCGAACCCGGTCTTCTTCGGCAGCCGGACGTCGAGCACCAGAAGGTCGGGATGCTCGGTCAGCGCCTTCTGCAGGGCCTCGTGGCCGTCGGCGGCGGTGAGGACGCGGAAGCCGTGCGAGGTGTAGGCGATCTCGATCAGCTCGAGCACCTTGCGGTCGTCGTCGACGATCAGCACCCGCGGACCTTCGGTGCGCGGCGACAGACTCGAGCTCACGATCCGCCCCGCGTCGCGGCGCTCACGCGCTCGATCAGCTCGGTCACTTCGGCGGGATCGAACGGCTTGCGCAGGACTCGCGACACTCCCGCCTCGGTCGCGGAGTCGCGATCCTCGCGGTCACGCACCAGCGCGATCACCGCCGCTCCGCCCGGCGCGCGCTCCGAGATCGTCCGCAACCATTCGGCCCCGCGCGCGTCGGGCAGATCGACGTCGGCGAGGACCAGCGACCAGTCGCCACGCGGCAGCTCGGCCAATGCCTGGGCCGCGGTCTCGAACGCGAGGACTTCGTAGCCACGAGCCTCGAGCATCCGGCTCAGGAACGCGCGCGCGGTGATCGAGTCCTCGACGATCAGCGCTCGATCCTGACGGGATTCCGCCGCGGGCTCGCCCGGCACCGGCTCGTCCGCCACCGCGACCGGCTCGATCGTCGCGGTCAGCGTCTCGCCCGGCTCGATCTCCGCCGCCGCCGCGATCGCCTGCGACGCTTCGATCGCCTGCGACTCTTCGATCGCGGCGACCTCGATCGGGATGGGCGTGACCTCGACCTCGGTCAGAAGCCGCGGCGCCTGTGGTTCGGGAATCCTTCGCAGACGCCGATGGGTGGACATGCCGAGGTCCGGAAGCGGCAGCGAAGCGAGCAACCGGTGGGGATCGATGATCCAGTAGTCCTCGCCGTCGCCGGTGCGCGCCGCGCGCTCGAGATTCATCGGGCCGGGGAGTGATGGGGTGTGGATCTCCGCCGCCAGCCGCCATACCACGCGGTCGACGCTGAGCGAGCCGCGCTGAAGGCCGCTGGCGATCATGATCCAGGGATGCTCGCTGGCGCGCGGCGCTCCGTTCACGCGTGGCACGAGCGGCGGAAGCAGCGGCGCGCCGCTCGAGCGCGCGTGTTCGGCGAGCGGCTCGCCGGCCGGCCACATGGACAGGCGAAGCACCGAATGCCAGGGCAGCGCGAATCGCTCGCCACCCTGCTCGAACATCAGGAAGCGCGAGCGCTCTCGAATCACCGGCACGCGCACCGCCCAGCTTCCGGGCGACGGCGGATCGATCAGCCACGGCCCCATGACGCCGCCGACCGGTCCGAGCGCGGCGTGCGCGCCCGGCAGCCCGGCCGGATCGTTCAGCCGGAACGTGACGCTCAGCGAATCATCCTCGAGCGCGATCTCGAATGGGCGCCGTGGTCCGTTTTCGCCCGCCGTCCATTCGAGCGCGGCGCGAAGCGCGGCCGCGGTCGGCGCGGCCAGCCGCGTCTCCTGGGCGGCGCCGGCATTCCCGCGGGGTTCCCAGGGCAGATCCGCGAGGGCATCGACCAGGCGCACCGCCTGCATCGGACCCCGCGCCCCGTCCTCCATCCATTCGACCGACTCGATCTCGGTCGCGACCGCATCGAGCTCGGCGTCGGCTTCCCGGAACGAGCCGAGATGCTGATCCTCATCGAGGCGCGCGGCGAGTCGCGCCAGGCGATCGATCGCCGAGTCGAGGGGCGGCGGCCAGCCACCGCCGGCGTGCGGCTCGAGCGCCGCGAGCAGACGATCGAGACCGCCGAGGCCGAGCAGCCCCGCCACGTCGCGCGCCGCGCGCCAGGCGAGCGACGAGATGCTCGGGGCCGCCTCGCCCCGCTCCTCGCTGTCGTCGTCGCGATGCGTCCGGGCGCCGTCCTCGTCACCCCGCGCGGCACCGAAGAGCAGAGCGAGCGCGTCGCCGAGACCTCGCGCCGCCTCGCGTTCCTCGATCGCGCGATCCGGCTCGGTCACGCGCGCTCCTCTTCATTACCGCGGGATTCCGGCGTGATGCGGTGCGCCCGGTCGACTTCCGCCCGTCCGATCACCTGGAATCGCGCCGGACCGGCGTCGCCGGCGCCGAGGGAGGGTGCGCCTCCGAGCATCGTGATCAGACGCTCGATCTCTTCGAGCCCGCTCTCCATGCGACGCCGCAACGCCTCGGCGGCGCGCGAGGCGCGCTCGCCGGCGGCGGAGAGGCGCTCGCCCTTCACCGCGGCATCGCGAATCATCTCGTGCATCCGCTCCTCGATCCGCGCCACATGGGGATGTACCTCGACCGGCCCGGGCTCCGGTGCGGCGGCGCCGAGCACGCCCGCGACCTCGTTCTGGGCCGCCGCCATGCGATCCCGCGCCGTCGCCGCTTCGTCTTCGATCTCCTTCGTCAGCTGATCGACCCGTCGCTCCGCCTCCCGTACTTCGGCGGCGAGAGCCTCGAGCTCGTCGGAGCCGCCTCCCTCCGGCGCGGGAGCGCCCGAGCGCTCGCGGCCGGCCAGCGCGGTCAGCGCCAGCACCGTCGCGCGATTCGAGATCACGCGCGTCTGCGCGCCGATCTCCTGGACCCGCCGCATGCCGTCGGCGAGGTGCGCCACGCTCTCGCTGGAGGCGAGGATGAGGCGTCCGATCGCGTCCGCGGCGAGCGCGCGGATGTCCGGCCCCGATTCCACCGCGGCTTCGGGACTGCGCAGCGCGGAATCCAGCTCGCCGCTCAGCCGCTCGAGCTCGCGCACCGTCGTCAGCAGCGCCGTGGCCTCGACGAATCCGCGCTCGGTCTGCTCCGCCACCTCGCGCACTTCATCCGCCGACGTGCCGAGGCCCTGGGCGAGTCCGTGGCCGGCTTCGCGCGCGGTGGCGGCTCCGGCGTTGATGCGCGAGAACTCGCGATTCAGAACCGCGATCAGCGGCGAGAGGGCGTCCGATCCGGGCGGCAGGGTCTCCCACGTCCCGCTCCTCGACCAGCGCTCGACGGCGTCGCGGGTGCGCAGCACGTGGTCGCGCACCACTTCGCTCTCCGCTCCGACACGCAGGAGATGCCGTTGTCGCGCGAGCACGGCCTGGGCCTGGATCGTGAGCTCGGAGAGATCGCCCCAGCCCGACGACGAGGGCAGACCGCGGAGCTCCGCGACCTGTCCGTCGGCGAAGCTGCGCGTGAGACCGCGCACGTGCCCGACGATTCTCCGGTCGAGCCAGATCGCGAAGAGGAAGCTCACCAGCACCCCGGCGCCGAGCGTGGCCGGGAGCCAGACCCAATGCAGCTCGGCGTCGAAGTACGGACCGAGCTCGCCGCGCCGCCACATGAGGACCGCGACACCGGCGGCGGCGAGGAGTGAACCGCCGAGGCAGCCGAGCCAGAGCTTGAGGCGCAGGCCGGGCCCGGGACCGGATCGGCGTGGGAACGCCTTCGGCTCGGGCGGGCGCGTGGTGTCGTGACGAGTCATCGCTGATCCGCAGCCGGCCGCGTGACGCCGGTTCGTTCGGGACAACAGGAATCCGGGCAACACTCTAACTCGCAAGGCGCATGCCCGGCACGCCTCGCGGGGGCTTTGACTCGGAATGCCGCGGCGATCCCGCGTCGCGCCCCGGCGGGGAGAGGCAACCGCCGGTCCGCATGCAATCCGCAACGCTCCGCAACACCCGCGCCTCGGCGTTCGATGTCGTTTGCCGTCAGCGTCCTGAGCGGCTCCGCGCTAGCAAGAAGTTTTAGCCTCCATCAAGTGTGTTGCGAAAACCCGTCATTTCGCCCGGGGCTCGCGACTCCATGTCCGGCCCCTGATCCGGGCCTGACACGGATCGATCCGGACGGGCGAGGCCACCCAGCGGGTGTGTCTACCCACTCGAAGTGGGCACCATCGCGGCGGTTGACTTCTGCTGCCGCGACGCGCCGAAACCAAGACGCGCGAGCGAAAGCGAGCGTGAACGCGCTGATCTCACGCGTGGCACGGACGATGCGTCTCCCTCCTGCAAGAGCCGCTGTTCGCCTGACCTCCACCCTTCGGGAGTTCGGCTGGCCAGGAGTCCTCCATGAACCCGAGGCATTACGTCGATCTCAAGGAAACAAGTCGGGATCTGCAGCCGACCTATTATTTCATGATCAATTGCCTGCTCTACAGCCGCATGGAGACAGGCCTGGTCTCGAATCAAGACTTCTACGACGAAGACGTCAACGTCTACCTGGCGCACCTGCTCCACTCGTTCATCAACCCCGAGTATGTGGAGCAGTCGAAGAAGTTCCTCTCCAAGTACGACACCGACGTCTTCCGCCGCCTGTCGAACTCCACCGACTCGCGCCTCAAGTACCTCATCTACAAGACCAACGCCGACTTTCTGCTGATCTCGATCGGGATCTTCGACAACCCGGCCGCCGGCGCCGCCGTGCGCCGTCACCAGCCGAGCGAAGAGGCCTACATCGGCCGGGGCAAGACCTACTACCACTTCGCGTACACCTACGGGCAGCAGGTGCACCGCAAGAATCAGGGCGTGGCCGACGTGCTGGAGAAGCTCTCGGTCGGCTTCGAGAAATACATCCGCATCCTGTCGCACATGCGCGGGGAGTATCTGGACCTGATGAAGCGTCTATCGCAGGGCGAGGTCTATCACCTCGAACGCTCGGTGGACGAGCACTCGCAGCAGGAGTTGCTGCGCGTCAAGCAGGACGAACTGCTGGAGCTGTACAGCGCGTGGAAGGAGCAGCCTTCGCTCGAAGCCGAGCAGAGCCTCGAGCGCATCGTCAGTGAGATCCGCCAGCTGAACCCCGACTTCAGGTTCGAACTGCCGAAGCGATAGTCCAGTCGCGGAAACGGCAGAGGGCCCCGGCGCTTCGGCGTCCGGGGCCCATCCATTTCACTGTGCGGCGTATACCGCCAACCGCGACGTGCGGCGTCAGACCGTGGCGGCCATCTCCGGCTGCCCCTTCTGCGCTTCGGCCGCGCCCGCCACTGTCCGGCGCTCGGCCCACATCTGAAGACTCAGGAGCGTCCACAGCGTGCGCCCGCGCTCGACCCGACCCTCGACGTGATCGCGGAGGAGAGTGCGCGTCGCGGTCACGTCCAGCACGCCGGCCTCTTCGATCCGCTTCTCCGACAGACGCTCCTCGACGGTTGAGCGCAGCGCTCCTCTCGACCACGCCGAGAACGGCGGCGAGAAGCCCTGCTTCCGCCGCGCCATCAGTTTTTCCGGAAGCAGCCCGTGCGCGGCCTGCTTGAGCGCCCACTTCGTGGTGTTGCCCCGCAGCCGCGCTTCGTCCGGCAGCGTGAACGCGAACTCGATCAGCGACGGGCGGAGGAACGGAGCCCGCGATTCGACCCCGTGCGCCATGGCCGAGCGGTCGACCTTGGTGAGCAGGGCGCCCGGCAGATAGAGCTCGAAATCCATCAACTGATAGGCCGCGAGCGTGGGCTCGAAGCGCGGCGACAGGATCCCGGCGGCGATCAGCTCGGTCATGACCCGCCGAACGTGCGGCATCGGCTCGTCTTCGCTCAGCGTCTCACGCAGCGACGGCGCGAGGAACGCGCGCGCCTCGGCTGGGGAGGCGGTGCCGAACCAGGCCCAGTGGCGCTCGAACGGTGGAAGCGCTCCGGCGGTGAGGAAGCGCTCGATCATCACCGGCACCGTGACGTGGTGATGCGAGGGCCGGGTGCGGCGCGCCAGCGCGATCACCAGCGACCGAAGCGGCCCGGGGAATCCCTTCGTGAGCCGGGCATGGCGATGACCGATGTAGGTCGGGTATCCGGCGAAGAGCTCGTCGCCTCCCTCGCCCGTCAGCACCACCGGCACGTGACGCGAGGCCAGCCGCGCCAGCGCCCAGGTCGGCAGAAGGCTGGGGTCTCCGAGCGGCTGATCCATGGTGGCGGCGAACTGATCGAGTGCCTCCTGGCCTTCAGCGCTGTCCATGGTGATGACGTGATGATCGGAGCCGATCGATCGCGCGACCTCGGCCGCCCATTCCGATTCGTCATAGCCTTCGTGCGCGAGACGAAGACTGAACGTCGGGAACGGCCGCCGCACCGCGCGCGACGCCAGCGTGGCGACCACCCCCGAATCGACGCCGCCGGAAAGGAACACGCCGAACGGCACTTCCTCCGGCACGCGCGATTCCACCGCGCTCTCGAGACGGCGGCGAACTTCGGCGGGCGCGTCTTCCGCGCGACCACCGGATTCGCCGCGCACGAGCGCGTCCCACGGCCGCCAGTAGCGGGTCGTGTGCTCGATCGCTTCCGCGCCGAGCTGGAAAAGATGCGCGGGCGGAACCTGCTGGATCGCCGCCCAGGCGGAATCGCCTCCGGAGAAGAAGCCGTGGTAGAGGAAGCGCGACAAGGAGGCGGCCGAGGCATCGCGCGACACCCAGGGCAACAGCGTCAGGGCCGAAGGCTGCGAGGCGAATGCCCAGCCTCCGGGAATGCGGGTGATGAAGAGCGGTTTTTCGCCCGCGCGATCGCGGGCGAGCAGGAGTCGCTTCGTCGTGGAGTCCCATACCGCGATCGCGAACATGCCATCCAGGTGGGTCGGGAACGCCGCGCCTTCGCGCTGATAGAGAGGCGGGACGACCCAGGTATCGATCGGGCCCGCCACCGCGTGGCCTTCGACCCTCAGCGCGCCGCGCAGCGCCGTGTGGTTGTAGATCTCGCCGTTCATCACCGCGTGCACGTGGCCGGAGTCGCTGGCGGCGATGTCGGCGTCCGCCTGGGGCGCCACGATCGCGAGGCGCGCGAGGCCGAGCGTGATCTCGGCGTCGTGCCAGGTCGCGGTCCCGCTCGGCCCGCGGTGGCGCAGCGCATCGAGCATGAGCCGCATCCAGCGCTCGCGCTCGTCGGCGGGGATCCGCGGTGACCAGAGTCCGGCGATGCCGCACATGTGGGATCAGGGCTCCTGGGTCAGCGTCGGCAACGGCTCAAGGCGTCGGAGTGGTGCCGGCCGGGGCAGTCGAGCCGATGTGATAGGCGATGAACACGCGATCGCGATGAAGCACAGCCGCGCCGGCGGGCGGCGGCTGACTCGATCCCTCGAAGCGCACTAAAGTGTACGCCTTTGAGCCTTGCGGCGCGCGCGGAATCGCCTTCCAGAGTCCGCGGATTTCGAGCGCCCGATGATATCGAATCAGGTAGTTGCTGGTGGTCTCCCGGCCGCTCTCGCTGATGAGCGTCGAGATGCGATCGAGCAGGAAATCGGTTCCGGGACTGTAGCAGCGTTCATAGAACACGGGCCCGCCACCCTGAGCCTCGATCGCCCGCGCCAGCGGCTCACCCGAAACAACATCGGGGTCGCGATAGGGGTCGCGTGCGATCGGGATGCCGATCACGGCCGCGAGCGCGGTGAAGCCAAGAGACGCGCCGAGAAGCAGCTTCCATGGCCGGCGCTCGATGAGTTCGTTCCACATCGCGGCCGCGGTCCAGGCGAGCGGCGGGAACGCGGGCAGGAGGTAGGTCACGAGCTTCGAATGCGAGACCGTGAAGAAGATCGCGGCGAAGAGGACGAACCCGAGCCCGGTGAGGGCATAGGTCCGCACCGCCGCCGTCGCGCGCCCGAAGCCCGCCCGGCTCCACGGAGTGAGCAGCGACCAGGGCAACGCCCCGCCGATCAGCACGGCGGGTACGAACCACCACGGCTGCTGCCGATGGAAGGAGCCCGTACTCACGCGCTCGAAGGTCTCCTCGATCAGCGCGTAGTGAGGGAACTCCGGAAATTGCGCGCTGACCTTCCAGAACCAGAGCCCGGGCACGCCGAGCGCGACGATCCATCCCGGCCACCACGCCATCCAGCGAAGCGGCGCGCGCGAGCGCACCAGCAGCGCGGCGCCGAGGCTGCCGCCGATCGCCCAGGCCAGCATCACCGGGCCCTTGGTCAGAATGCCGAGAGCGATCGCCGCGAACATCGCCAGCCGGCGGGGCGACGATGCCTCCTTGAGCACAACCTCGCGCGCGATGCCGAGCCAGACCACCGTCACGCACAGCGTCAGCAGCATGTCGAAGATCACGTACGCCGAGAGCCCGGCGAAGAGCGGCGCGCTCGCCAGCAGCGCCATCGCGATCCACGCGAATCGATCGTTCCCCGCGCCCCGCGCCGCGCGCCCGACCAGCGCGAGCACGATCAGCGAGGCGATGATCGACGGCATCCGCGCCGCGAGCGGCGTGTGACCGAATCGGCGGACCGAGAGCGCGACCAGCCAGAAGAACGCGGGTGGCTTGTCGAGATAGGGCATGCCGGCGAGATGCGGCACCCACCAGTCCCCGCCCACCGCCATCTCGCGCGCGACTTCGGCGTTCCGTCCCTCGTCGGGATCGAGCAGGGGCAGCGCGAGCGCGATGAACGTCGACAGCCCGAGTGAAGCGAGGAGAACGAGAACCAGGGCCGGGGCGCCGCGACGAGCGCCGCGCGCGGACGATTCAGAGACCGGAGGCCGGGCGGCGCTCATGCGGCGTCAACGGATCTCGTAGTTCGGAGCTTCCTGCGTGATGGTGACGTCGTGCGGATGGCTCTCGCGCAGGCCGGCGATGCTGACCCGGACGAAGTGGGTGCGCGTGCGCAGCTCCTCGATGTCGCGCACGCCGCAGTAGCCCATGCCGGCGCGCAGGCCTCCCACCATCTGGAACACCACCATCGCCAGCGGGCCCTTGAACGGCACGCGGCCCTCGATGCCCTCG
>DATJEP010000034.1:0-22174 GCA_035496475.1 Candidatus Udaeobacter sp. | reverse complement strand
GCCCGGCGCCGGCGATTGGCGCACCACCACGCCATGTCCCTGAATCTGCGGAATGGTCTCGAGCAGTGTGAGACGGCGCAGCGCCTCCCGCACCGCGAGGCCGGTGACGTCCGGCATCCGCGTGCCGAGCGAATCCTCCGGCGCCGACAGCCAGACCGTGACACTGGCGCCGCGCTCCACCGCTTCGCCCGCCGACGGCGACTGCGACAGCGCGCGCTCACCCTGGCCCTCGAAGATCGCACGCAGCCCGAAGTCCGACAGCTTCCGCTCGGCGTCGCGCGGCGGCAGCAGCTGGAGGTCCGGCACGGTGACCGGCGCCGGCCGCGGCGGACGCGCCGCCCATTGCGACGCGGACATCTCGAAGGGCCCATGCGGCAGGCGGCGCAGGTCCTGGATCACCTCGCGGAACACCGGCGCCGCGACCTCGCCGCCGTAGTAATGCTTGCCGTGCGGCTCGTCGATCACCACCACGCCGACGAGGCTGGGCTCGTCGACCGGGGCGAAGCCGACGAACGACGACAGGTACATGCCGCGGCCGTAGGTTCCGGTCGCGGCGTCGTACTTCTGCGCGGTGCCGGTCTTGCCGCCGATGCTGAAGCCCTCGATCCGCGCCGGCCGCGCGGTGCCGCTGTCCACCACCGCCTGCAGCATGCGGCGCAGCGTCGCCGTGGTGGCCTCACTGAAGACGCGATGGGTCGCGCGCGGCGTGCCGCGGCGAACCAGCTCGCCGCGCGAATCGCGCACCTCGCGCACCAGCATCGGCTGCATCAGCACGCCGCCGTTCGCGATCGCCGCGTAGGCCAGCGCGAGCTGCAGCGGCGTCACCGTGACTTCGTGGCCGATCGCGATGGTCGGGCACGAACGCGCCGACCAGTGCTCGGGACTGTGCAGGCGTCCGGCGGTCTCGCCGGGGAATTCGACGCCGGTCAGACTGCCGAAGCCGAGCGAGGTGGCGTAGCGATAGAGGCGATCCGAACCGAGCATCAATCCCAGCTTGCCCATCACGATGTTGCTCGAGTACCGCACCGCGTCGGCGAACGTGAATCCCGGCCGCTTGTGCGTGTCGTGGAAGATCGCGCCCGGCGCGACCTGACAGACGCCGTTGTTGGCGTCGAAGTACTGGCCGGGGCGCGCCACATTCTCCTCCAGCGCGGCTCCCGCCACCACCGCCTTGAAGGTCGAGCCGGGCTCGTACTGATCGGTGAACGGCCAGTTCCGTCCGTGCCCCGGCGCGGCGTGCGGCACGCTGACCGCCGCCAGGATCTCGCCGGTGCCGGGCTCGACGAACACGGCGAAGCCGCGCACCGCGTCGAGCGTATCGACCGCGCGCGCGAGATGGCTCTCGACGATGCTCTGCAGATCGGCGTCGAGCGTGAGCGTGACGTCATCGCCGTCGCTCGGCGCCCGGCTCAGGCCACGCGGCAGCGAGTGCGAACGGCCGCGGCCGTCGCGGAACAGCGTGGTCCATCCCGGCCGCCCGCACAGCTCGGGATCAAGCTCGACTTCGAGGCCCTCGACGCCATGATTGTCGACGTCGGTGCGTCCGACGATCTCGGCCGCCGCGGGGTCGAGCAGGTACTGGCGCCGCGTCTCGGTCGCGAGGTAGATGCCGCGCCGGTTCCAGTTCGCGATCTTCTCCGCCACGTCGGGCGCGACACGGCGAGCGACCGTGAGGTAACGCGGGCGCGCTTCGAATTCGCGCGCGAGGCGGCGCGGGTCGATGCGGAGCAGGGAGGCCAGCTCGCGTGCGGTGCCGCGCGGATCGATCATCTCCCGCGGCGCCGCGGCCAGCGCATAGGTCAGCACGTCGGTGGCGAGCCGCCGTCCGTGGCGATCCAGCAGATCGCCGCGCACCGGCTTCAGCAGCACGCGCTGCTCCTGATTGCGCTCGGCACGATCCGAGTAGACCTGATGCATCGCCAGCTGCAGCCAGGCGACGCGCAGCCAGAGCAGGACCAGACCGAGAAAAAGACCGGCCGCAGCCACCAGCACCCGACTCCTGCGCGTTTCCGTGTGGGCCAAAATCTTCCCTCCGTGGAACGGCGGTTCACGCAGACCGCCGGGCCGTCACTCGCGCGGTGCAGTGGTGCGGCCGGTCACAGGGGCCGCCCGCTTCCGTCAAGCGCGTTCGGTCAATTCCGTGCACGTGCGCGTGCCGTCGCATCCGGCACGAGGACGTGCGAAACCCTTTCCGCCAGCGTTCCCAGCGATGCGGCGTTCGCGCCGCGATCGATCTCCCCCGCGTCGGCGAGATACTCCGCCGGAAGGTTCACGATCTGCCGGGCGTCGGCCGGAGCGAGCCCCAGCTGCGTCGCCACCGGGGTGAGCTCCGATCGGGTGGAGCGGCGCTCGAGCTCGGCCCGCTCGAACTGCAGGCGCGCCTGCGCCTGAACCAGCGCCGAACGAGTCTGATCGAGGCGGAGCGAGAGCTGCGTCACGCGCGAGCTCTGCCAGACCTCGACCAGCATCATGGTGACCACGACGGCGGCCACCAGCCACAGCTCCGGCCGCAGGACGCGCGCGTCACTGGCGCGCCACGACGGACGGGATCGACGGGCTGCTGCATTCATACCGGATTCCTCCGAAACGCTCGAAGGCGCGCACTGCGGGCGCGCGGATTCGTCGCGACTTCGTCGTGAGACGGTTTCACGACCTTTCGGGTGAGCACGCTCCACGGCTCCTCGGGGAGCCGTGCATCGACCGGAGGCAGACGTCGCGGTGACACGCTCGGACGTGGCGGTCGCAGCGCCTGCTTGATACGACGATCCTCGCCCGAGTGGTAGGCGAGGGTGACGACGACACCGCCCGTGCGGACGACGGACGGCAGCCAGGCCAGCATGGCTTCGAGATCCTCGGCTTCGCCGTTGATCCAGATCCGCAGAGCCTGGAAGACCTGAGCGAGACGGCGCGGATGCGCGCGACCGCCCGCGGCGCGGTCCACCGTGGCCGCGAGGTCGCGGGTCGTGAGGAGCGCCCCGCTCCGCGCGGCGGCCACGAGGACGCGCGCCAGCCGGCGGGATCCCCGAACGTCACCGTGCCGCTCGAGCACGTCGGCCACTTCTTCTTCGCTCGCGGTGCGCAGCCGTTCGGCGGCCGGAACCCCGGCGTCGCGATCGAGCCTGAGATCCAGAGGACCCTCGGCCTTGAAGCTGAGCCCGCGCGCGGCGTCATCGATCTGAGGCGAGGACAACCCGAGGTCGAGCAGGACGCCGGTGAACGGCTCGCCACCGCCTCGGGCGTGGAGCTCAGGCAGGCCGCGGAACGTCGCGTGCGCGATGGTCACGCGATCTCCGAAGCGATCGAGATGCCGCGCCGCGCGAGCGAGCGCTTCTCGGTCGCGATCCGTGCCCAGGACGCGCGCGCCCGGCTCGGCGTCGAGCAGGAGCTCGGCGTGGCCTCCGTCGCCGAGCGTGGCATCGAGGTAGAGTCCGTCGCCATTGCGGAGGAAATGCAGCACCTCGGCGCGCAGAACCGGCTCATGACGCCCGCTCACGGCTCGGCTCGAGGTCGTGGGCCGGACCGAGCAGCTCCTGCGCCGACGGCCAGCAGCGCAGCCGCGGCTCGCAGCCCGCCAGCCGGAAGAGATCGCGAAGATAAGGAGAGAGACCGCAGATCACGAATCCGCCGGCATGGGATTCGAAGCGGTGCAGGGCGGCCACCAGCTCGGGTACGTGGCGGTAGTCGATGTGCTGGACCGCGGCGCAGTCGATCAGGAGCTGCGCGTGCTCGCGGGCGGCGAGATCGTCGAGCGCGACGACCAGCCGGCACACCGCGTGCTGATCGAGCCAGCCGCGCAGCGCGATCAGCGCGACGCGTCCGGAGGGGCGATCGTGCAGCTCGACGCGCGCGGACGCGCCGGGACGACGATGGGTCAGCTCGAGACTGAGCGCCATCACCACGCGATCGATGTGCGCTTCCATGCGCAGCGCCACCTACTCCCTCCCCAGCACCTCGTCGGCGAGCGTTTCGAGACGCCCGTCGGTTTCGGACATCGCTTCCTTGAGCCGGTCCGGATGCCAGATCTCGATGCGATCCACTTGTCCGTGCAGGACTGCTTCCCTGTCGAGTCCTGCACGGTGCAGCAGTGCCGGCGGAATCGTGACGCGTCCCTGCGCATCCACCGTCACCTTGCAAGCGTTCATCAGAAACGCGCGCGCGAACGCGCGTCCCCTCCGGTCGCCCATGGGAATGCGGCGCAGCCGGTCTTCCACTCGTTGCCAGTCGTCCTGGGAATAAAGCGCGAGGCAGCCTTCGAAACCCGCGATCAGCGTGAACGTCTGGTGCGACCGGCGTCCCGCACCCTGACGGCGCATCGACGCAGGAACGCTGAGCCGTCCCTTGTGATCGATCGCATAGGTCTCGGTGCCATAGAAAGACGCCATCGTGCGGCCTCGATCTCCCCGTTCAGCCACGACTCACCACAAATCACCACTTCTCCCCACCGCGCCGCGCAACATACTCCGCGCGTGACCACGCACCCAAGAGAAATTTGCATTCGACGAAGAAAAAAATCAGCGGCGCCGCCGCGACTGCACGCGCGTGCAGTGAGCGGGCGCGAAACCGCGGCTCAGCGAACCGCGGGACTCGCCGCGGCGGAGGGCGACGCCGCGCTCAGGGAGTCGTAGCAGGCCCAGTCGACGCGGTAGAAGCTGTAGGCGACCGAGCCCGGGCGCGCGATGCCGAGGTTCGGCACGTCGGCATGGCCGAGCGGAACGAAGCACGTGGCGTAGGGACTGCGGCGGAGCAGGTCATACGGCTCGGGCGCGCGATCGATCAGATAGTCGGGGCGCGCGAACGACGCGAAGCCGAGCCGCGCGGTCACGTCTTCCTGCGGCGCCTTCTCGAGCAGCGGAATCATGCGCGGGCTCACCAGCCCGGCGAGATCGAGCACGCGACGCTGGCTGTAGTAGCCGATCGCGCCGATGTCGGGCGCGGCGATCTGCGCGTTCTCGCTGGAGTGCTCTCCGAACCAGCGGCCCCATCGCATCAGGCTGCGCTCGAGTCCCGCCGTGAACGACGTCACCTGCGGCAGCACCGTGGTTCGGTAGACGATGAGATTCTGCGCCACCACCAGCGCGGCGACCGCGATGCCGAGGATCGCGGCGCGGCGCATGCGCACCGGAGACGGTTCGACGTCGAAATCGCCGACCCACCAGCGCTCCGCGCAACGCCACGCCAGCCACGCCAGCACCGGCAGCAGCGGCAGCAGGTACCGCGAGAGCACCGGCACGCCGCGCGCGACATAGAGCGTCGGCACACCGAGCAACCAGACCCAGGGCACGAGCCGTTGCGACGGAGCGCTGCGGGACCACAGGCGCCGGCCTCCGAACAGGAGCGCGACGATGAGGAGCGCAGCGAGCGCACCATCGGTCGCGCCGACGATCCGGATCTGGCGCCAGAGATTCGCGGCGTGATACGCGAGACCTTCTCCCCCCGCCGCCTTGGCCTCGAGCGTCTCGGGCCAGAACGTTCCGAAGTAGACGCGCGCGAACAGCAGCCAGGATCCGTAGATCACGATCGGCGGCATGGCGCCGAACACCAGCCGGCGCAGCCCGGCGCGATTCTCGGTGTCGACCACGAGGAAGACGCCCCACAGCACCAGCAGCAGGACGGCTTCGGGCCGGGTCAGCGCGGCCAGCGCCCACAGCGCGCCGGTTCGCACCGGACGCGATCCCCACTGCTGCCCTTCGGTGAAGGCGACGAAGCCGGCGAGGATCAGGGCCACCGCGAGCGGAGTCTCCATGCCGGAGAGCGACCAGCGCAGCATCCAGGCGTTGGACGCCCACGCCACGGTCGCGGCCGCGCGCAGCACCGGCGTCAACAGCGTTCGGCGCAGGAGCTGAAGGAAGAGACCGATCGAGGCCAGCGTCGCCATGCCACCGAGCGCGCGCGCGACCTTGAGGCCGTCGAGATGAAGCGCCATCCCGTCGGCGATCAGCGTCGCCCACAGCGGGCTCGTGCATCCATAGACGCGCTCGCCGGAGTTGAACACCAGGCCGTGGCCGAGCGCGAGATGCCGCGCGTATTGAAGATGGATGAACGTGTCGTCGGTGAGATAGCCGCGCAGCGGCCACATCAGCGCGAGCGCGAGGCCGATGGCCGCCGCGAGCGCGAGCCGCTCGATGCGGGTGAGCGGTCCGTTCTGGCTGACGATCACGGGCGCGCTCCGGCGACGCGCTCGAGAATGCCGGCGAGGCGCGCGCTCAGCCGGTCGCGACGGTAGTCCTCGAGCCATTCGGCGCGGCGTCCGGGCGCGCGGCCCGCCGTCCGCCACTCCCGCCAGGCCCGCTCGAGCGCGACCGAGAGACCGTCACGATCGCCGGGCGCGAGGATCTCGGCTCCTCCCCGCCGCGCCAGCTCCGCGGCTTCGGAGGCGGGATCCGCGAGCGCGAGGATCGGCCGGCCGGCGTCGAGGTATTCGTACAGCTTGCCCGGCACCATGGTCGGCGTGTCGCGCGGCTGCCACAGCAGCAAGGCGTCCGCCCCGCGCTGGAGCCCGCGCGATTCGGCGTGGCCGCGCGGACCCTGGAACTCGACGATGCCGGTCAGCCCGAGCGCGACCGCGCGATCCTGATAGCCGGATTCGAATGGCCCGGCGAGACGCGCGCGCAGCGTGCGCCGCGCTTCGGGGTTTCGCTTCAGCATCTCGTGCACAGCTTCGAGGAAGACCTCGGTGTCCGGCATCTGCGACAGCGTGCCGGTGAAGGCGAGCGTGAAGTGATCGGGATCGGCGGGCGTGGCGTCGGCCGGCGCATCGACGCCGGGCTCGAAGCCGTTGGGCAGGACGTGGAGACGCGAGGGATCGAGCCGCCCGCCGCACGCTCCGCCCAGGTCACGGCGATGCGTCGTCGACGCCGTGAGTACGGCGTCCGCGCTCCCGAGCACCGAGCACTCGAGCGCGCTCTGACGCGCGCGATGCCACGAGGTCGGGGGAGTTCGAAAGTGAAGACCGATCCACGGATCTCGAAAGTCCGCCACCCACGGTACGGAGCCCGCGCGCCGGAGGTCCCGACCGGCGAGATGAGCGCTGTCGGGCGGCGAGCTCGTCAGCACCACGTCGACGCCACCACGCGCGATCCGCGCCGCCGCGGTGCTTCGCGCGCGTTTCGCCCAGCCGGCGTAGGAATCCGGCAGCAGCCACCAGTCACTGAGCGTGCGCAGGCGGCCGAACGTTCGTCCGGACCTGCGGCCGCGCGGATGCCGGCCGATACGGAGCAGCGTGGCGAGCGCGCTGCCGCCGTGCACGCGGAGCACCTCGGTCCCCGTGGGGATCTGCGCGGTCAGGCTCTCATCCGTCACCCAGTAGT
This sequence comes from Candidatus Udaeobacter sp., assembly GCA_035496475.1. Taxonomy (GTDB): domain Bacteria; phylum Eisenbacteria; class RBG-16-71-46; order RBG-16-71-46; family RBG-16-71-46; genus JACOSU01. The sequence goes on along the minus strand of DATJEP010000034.1, from coordinate 14,867 downwards.
CCTCCTGGCCCGCGCACACCACGGTGCAGTCCCAGCCGTGATCCGGCAGATGGCGCGTGAAGCTCAGCACGCGATGCACGCCGCCTCCTGCCAGCGGCGGATAGAAGTAGCACAGGAGCAGCACGCGCCGCCTCTCGCTCATGCGCGCCTCGCTGCGGCCAGCTCCTGGAACAGCGTTTCGATCCGCTCGAGATTGCGCGGCCAGAGCCCGCGCTCCTCGATCACGCGCGCGTTCCGGACCCGCGCCCGCTCGCGCCAGGCGGGATCGCCGAGCGCGGCGCTGAGCGCGCGCGCGCAGCCGGCCGGATCGGAGACGCCGAACATCCGCGCGCCCTCGCCCTCGCTCACCCACTCGCGATTCCCGGCGATGTCGCTGACCACTGGAATCGCTCCCGATGCCATCGCCTCGAGCAGCGAGACCGAGGTCGAATCGGAACGCGACGCCGACAGATAGATTTCGGCACGGCCGAGCCAGGAGGCGAGCGCGTCGGGATCCAGCCGGCCGACGAACGTGAACCGGTCGCGCGGAAGCATGTCCCCGGCCAGCTTCTCGAGCGCGTTCCTCCGGCTTCCCTCGCCCGCGATCACGAGGCGCAGGTCCGCGCGCGCGGCCAGAAGCGGAGCCGCGCCGCGGATCACCGTCTCGAGGTCGTACACCGCCTCGTGCATGCGCGTGCTGAGGAGGAGCCCGTTCTCGCGCGCCGGCGCGGGCCGGAAGCGCTCGGGGTCGATCCCCCACGGAATCTCGATCACCCGCGAGGGCTCGGCGCCGAGCTCGCGCGCCGCCGCCGCGAGGTTGCCGCTGTCGGCCAGCACGCGATCGGCGCGGCGCAGCACGAATCGCGCGCGCGCGCGCTGCAGAGGATCACGGCGCCCGGCGATCAGCAGATCCGATCCCCACGCGGTCACCACCAGGGGATGACGCCCGGCCAGCGCGCCCATCAATCCGTAGTTCGGAACGTAGTGGGCGTCGACGAGATCAGGATCGAAGCGCGCGAGCGCGGCGCGGAGCGGCGGCACCGCCAGCGGATAACGCAGGAATCCCGGCAACGCCGCGGCGCGGGTGGGCTCGGCGCGCAGCGCCTCGGGAGCGGGCTCGAGCGACCACAGACGGACCTCGTGACCGCGACGGCGAAAATGCTCGACCCAGCGGCGGGTGTGAACCACCGACGCGTTGGCGAGGGTCGCGATCCTCACGCCGCCTCTCCGCGTGGACGGCCGCGGCGCAGGCGACGCTGCAGCGCGGCCGCCAGCCGGCCGAGCGGCGGCGCTTCGCGCGCATCGAGCCAGCGGACCGGATAACGCACGGCGCGCGCGCCGAGCGAACGCTTGAACCGCTCGATCGGGACGATTCCACGACTCGCTCCAAGGTCGAAGCGGCGGCGTCCACGCGCCGCCGACCACTCGGCGATCCACCACAGCAGTCCGGGAAACGCTTCGGCGGCGCGCGCGCCGGGATGCGATCCGCTCCACCACACGAAGCCGTCGTGCGGCCCTTCGAGCGCGAGCGTGGCGCACAGCATGCCCCGCCCATCGCGCGCGATCATGAGGTGGCCGATTCCGGAGTCGATCAGCCGCCGCGACAGCTCGATCGGCAGAGGGCGGTGACCGCTCCAGGCGCGCGACTGGCGCGCGTGCAGCGCGTACGCTTCCTCGAGCGCGGCCGGCTCCTCGCCGAATCGCACGCCCTGGTCGCGGCTGCGGGACACGTCCTGCCGCGCCTTGCGGTCCATGCCGCGACGCGCCGCCGCAGCGCCGGAGGTGAGATCGATGACCGCGCTCTCCATCCAGCGCGTCTCACCCGACAGGCGATCGAGCGCGTGATCGGCGATCGCGTCACCCTCGGGCCGGTAGCACGACCACTCGCCTCCCGCGGCGCGCAGCTCCTGCGACAGCGCGGCCAGTGCATCGGCGGCGGAAGCGTCGACTTCGGCGCGGTGCCCGGGTCGCGCGAGCGGAGCGCCGGAGAGGAGGTACGGCAGCGCGTGGAGCCAGGCGAGCGCGCCGCGGCGCTCGATCATAAGCGGCATGCCGCCGATCAGCTCCCCGCCGTCTTCGATCGCGATGACGCGCGGCTCGAATCCGGCGAGCGCCGCGGACAACGCGATCCACATCTCGGGCCGATGGCCCGGCGTGGCGTCCGCATCGTGCTCGATCAGGTCGCCCCAGCCCTCGGGCGCGTGATCGAGCACTCGGGCGCGAAGGCTCACCCTCGAGTCAGCCCGAGCATGTCGAGGCGGCGCGCGTCATTCCGACCCGGCCTAGCGCAGCAGCGTCACGCGCGCGGTCGCGGTGCGTCCGCCGGCTTCGACGCGCACGAAGTAGAGTCCGGGTCGCACCAGGCCGCCGCCGTCGTCGCGGCCATCCCACACGATGTCGCCGTTGGACGCCCCGCCGTCCAGCCGGCGGATCAGTCGTCCATCCACCGAGAAGACGCGGGCGATGTAGCGCTGGCCGTTGCCGACGATGTGCACCGCAGCACCGATCAGGTTCGCGATCGGCACCGGGTTCGGGTAGACCTTGATGTCGAGCCGCGCGAGCTTCGGCGGAGGCGGAGCGACGTAACCGGGATCGAAGCGGTTCAGGCCGCTCGCGGTTCCGATCCACACCGCGCCGCTCGAGCGATCGATGCGCACCGCGCGCACTTCGTCGTCGGCGAGCGGCGAGTTCTCCGCGGTCAGGTCCTCGGTGGCGCCCCCGGGATGATAGACGCGCACGCCGTTCGCGGTGCCGAGCCACACCGTTCCATCCGGCGCCACGTCCATCGGGTGCACTGCGCCGCGCGGCGCCGGCCCGGCCGGAATCGCGTAGCCGATTCCGTTGTTGCTGGCCCCGAAGCCGGGATAGAGGCGGAGGTCGGCGGTGTTGAACACCCAGATCGAATCGCCGTGCGGAATCACCGAGAAGACGTCGAGACGGTCGGCGTCGTGGATGCTGTTGAACGTGACCTTGAGCTGTGTCGTGTCGGCCGGCACCGAGAACCACTGGACGCCGTGGCCCGCGTATCCGACCCACATCCGCCCCGCCTCGTAGGCGAGCGAGCGCACCTGGTTGTTCGCCATGTTGAGCGCACTGTCACCCTTGCCGGGCGCGTAGTTCGCAAGGAAGATTCCGTTCGCGCTGTAGAAGTCGATTCCGATCGGATCGTGCTGCTGATCGCAGCCGAGACAGGGCGTGTCCATTCCGAACCAGCGCCCGCCCGCCGAATCCGCGGCCGCAGACCACAGCCACGTGTGCCGGTCGTCGCTGAGCTGCGTGCTGACCCACAGGTGCTGAACCGACGAGGGCGATGGGGTGTCGTTCATCACGTCGACCGACACTCCCCAGGTTCCGAGCCAGAGATAACCCTGATGGTCGGCCAGCATGCCGAACGCGAAGATCGGGTCGTAGAAGGTCTCGGCGCAGTCGGACGTGCACCCCTGGGGGAAGAACAGCGTCCAGCTCGATCCGTCGTAGCGACCGACGCCCTCGTCGTAGGTCGCCATGTAGGTGAGGCCGTGATTGATCTCGACGTTCTGCACGTTGTTGCCGGGAGGGCCGGGCGGATAGCGCTGAATCCACGGCGTCGGGCCCTGCTGCTGCTCATAGAAGCCGCCGGAGTTCGCGGCGAACACGTGCCCGGCGTCGTCGACCGTGGTCGCGAACGTGAATTGCGGCGAGGCGAACGAAACCAGCGACGGGTTGATCGGCGCCCACGCGCCGCCCGAGTATTGAAAGAGTCCCGAATCGCTCGAGGCGATCACGGTGCCGAAGTCGTCGGAAACGTGATAGATGGAATGGAACCCGGGCACCGAGGCCCAGGTGTCCCCCGCCTGCGCTCGCCACAACCGGTCGCCGGCCAGCGCCCACACCGTGTTGCCGTCGGAGACCAGCGCGTCCACCGGGCCGGCCGGCAGGCCGGTCGCGATCGACGTCCAGGACGCCAGCCCGGCCGAGATGCTGCCGTAGTAGACCCCCGCGCCGGTCGAGAGCCACAGCGAGTCGCCGCGAACCACGATGCCGGTGATGTCGTCGCTGGCGAACGGAGAGGGATTCACTCCGTCGGGAAGTCGTCCGCGAATCTCGGTGCCGTCGAACAGCGCGAGCCCGGTGGTGGTTCCGATCCACAGTGTGTCGCCGTCGGCGCGCACCGCGTTGACATCGAGTGACGGCAGACCATCGAAGGCGTTGAGCAGGCCCCAGGTTCCATCCGGCGAGAGCCGGCTGACACCGGCGTCGTGCGTGCCGACCCACAGCCGGCCCTGACGGTCGAACGCCAGCGAGCTCAGATGATTGCTGGCGAGCCCGCCCGGCTCGCGCGTGATCGAGGCGAAGCGGTCGGCGGCGCGGTCATAGACCACGAGACCCGCCTCCCCGGTGGCGCACCACACCGTCTCGGCGCTGGCGGCGAGAGCGCTGTAGCTCTGCGGCCGGACGAAGGTCGACCACGCTCCCGACGCGCGGCAGGGCGAATGCAGCGCGCCCGCGGCCATCAGGGCGGAGAGCACGACGAACACACGGGGCGCGGCGGGCGACACGCGTTTCAAGACGTCATGCGGCGCAAGGACGACGGACCCGAATGCCGCGCTCGATGCATTCACAGCTTCTACTCCACGCGGCCGAGCAGGTCCCAGAGCCGGAGTTTCCATACCATCCAGGCCGCCTCCCACACGATGCGGCGATTCATCTTCGACGTTCCGGCCCGCCGATCCACGAACAGGATCGGGATCTCCCGCAGGCGGAAGCCCCTCTTCCAGCACTTGAACGACATCTCGATCTGGAACGAGTAGCCGTCCGACTGCACTTTATCGAGCCGCACGCCCTCGAGCGCCCGCCGGCGGAAGCACTTGAAACCGCCGGTGGCGTCGTTGAGCGGCAGGCCGGTCACCAGACGAGTGTACCGGTTTGCGAGGTACGAGAGGATCAGGCGATTCAGGGGCCAGTTGACGACGGTGACCCCGTGCAGATAACGGGAACCCAGCACGACGTCGACGTCCTGGGCGTTCTGGACGAATTCGGGCAGCGAGTCGGGGTCGTGCGAGAAGTCGGCGTCCATCTCGAAGATGTATTCGGCGCCGCGGTCGAGCGCGTATCGGAAACCGGCGAGGTAGGCCGAGCCGAGCCCGAGCTTGCCCGGCCGTTCCATCAGGTGGATCCGGGGCTCCGCCGCCATGCGCTCGCGAACCACCGCGGCGGTTCCGTCCGGCGAGCCGTCGTCGACCACCAATACCTCGAGCCCGAGTGGCAGCGCCATCAGCCGGTCGAGCAGAGGTCCGATGTTCTCGCGCTCGTTGTAGGTGGGAACGATGACGAGCTTCTCCACTAGCCGCTCTCTCCCACCGGAGCCACCGGAGCCGCGGGCGCCTCGCCGCGAGGGGCGGCGCGGCTGGGCCGCCTCGCGCGCCAGAGGCCGAATCCCATCAGCGCGAGCGCGGCGAGGAAGCTCGCGATCGAGAGCGTGAGTCCCTGCCGCATCGCCGCAGAGCGGAAGCGGAACTCGATGCGATGCGATCCCGCCGCCACCGGAACCGCGCGCACCAGGTAGTCGGCTTTGAGGATCGGAACCTCGCGTCCATCGACGCGCGCGATCCAGTCCGGATACCAGAGGTCGGACAGACGGACCAGCGCGGGACCGGGCGTGCGCACCTCGAGCGTCACGTCGTTCAGGCGATACGACGTGATCGCGACCGTCGCGCCCTCGACCGAGCCGAGCGCGAGGTGCGGATCCTGCTCGAGGTAGGTGCTGCGCGCCGCGTCACGCGCGCCCGCCGCCACCGAATCGAGAATCGCGAGTGGCGGGGAGACGACGTGGTACTCGCCCACCACCGTGGCTCGCGGCAGCGCGAGCAGGTTCTCGTAGACATAGGCCGAGCCGCGATGCACCTCGCGCAGATACGGCGGCGCCTGGTCGATCGCCTGCTCGGAGACGATGAAGCGCACGTTGAGCAGGCGCATCCAGTACGGATTCTTGAGCAGCTGCGATTCGTGTGCCTCGAAGAAATCCTGGAACAGTCGCGGCTTGGCGGCGTGATAGCCGCCGACCGAGGCGATGCCGAATCCGGCGAAGCGGTTGCTCTGGTATTCGTCGAGCGGAAGGATGCGGAACGATCCCGCCGGCCCCGCCTGGCTGAGAAAGTCCGTCACGTCGTCGCGGCCCATCATCGTGTTGCGCGGCGGCGGGTCGCCGATCACCGGTTGCATCAGCGAGCCGCTGATCGGAGCGAGCTCGACCAGCAGCAGGACCGCCGCGATCGCGGTGGCGATGGTGATCGTCAGCTTCGAGCGCACCGCGAGCCAGATCAGCAGCGCGGCCGCGAGCCCGAGCACGGACACCCGCGCGATGTCCCCGACCAGCTGCGCGAACGCCAGCGATGCCGCCTGATTCGAGAATTGCGGGTGCGACGCCGTCGCCAGGTGCTCGTACGGCGCCTGCCACGCGTCGCGCCCGATCACGCCGACGACGAGCCCGACACCGAGCAGCGCGAAGACCGCCAGCATCATTCGGTCGACCGCGCGGCGCGCGGCCGGGACGTCGCGCCGCTCGAGCACCGTCGTCCATCCCCACGCCGTGCCGAGGCAGGCGGCGAACTCGAAGAGAAGGATGATCATCACCGGCACGCGGAACTTGTTGAAGAGCGGCAGGTGGGCGTAGAGGAACGCGTAGAGCGGCGTGTTGTGCCCGAACGCGATGAGGAGCGCGATCAGCGACAGCGTGAGCGCGAAGACGCGCAGCGATCCGTTGGCGAGGAACGCCGGCAGTGCGAGGATCACCGTGATCATCCCGACGTAGGCGTTGGGATAGTCGGTGAACGGCATCCCGCCCCAGTACATCGGACCGCCGAACCCGGCCCAGTAGGGCAGCACGATGGTCGGCAGCTCGATCGGGGACAGCGACCACGCGGTCGCGTAGGTCATGCCGACGCCGCCGCCCGCCGTTCCTCCGCGGATCGACCAGCGTGCGTAGTCGTGCAGCGGGAGGTTGAACACACCGGCGATGCCGAACGCGAGCGCGGCGGCAGCCGCCAGCGCGAGCGCGCGCCCGAGACCCGGGACGACGCCGCGCGCGAGTCCGCTCACCGGCGCGGAGGCGGCGGCCGCCGCGGGCCCGACGGGAATCGGGCCCGGCCCCGCCGGGCGGCGCGCGGCGGCGATGGTTTCGATCAGCGCGTGAAGGCCGATCGCGAGCCAGGTGTAGAAGCAGATCTGCACGTGACCGCGCAGCATCTGGAATCCGCCCGCCAGCGCGAGCGCGCCGAGCGCCTCCCATCGCCCGCGCCTGAGCCACAGCGTCGAGAGCCAGAGCATCAGCGGCAGATAGGCCGAGTCGACCAGCTGGCTGCCGTGACCGTGCGATCCCACCGCGACCAGATTCGGCCCGATCGCGAACGCGATGGCGCCGAGCAGCGCGCCCTCGGCCCGCGCGCCCCACTCGCGCGCGAGCAGGAAGAAGAACCAGGCGCCGAGCGCGTAGTAGAGGATCAGCCAGGTCATGTCCGGCAGCGGAACGACCTTCTGCAGCAGCGCGAGCGGCCAGTCCGGCGGATAGATCAGCGGATTGTAGGCGCCGCTCGCGAACGACGGCATGCCGAGAAACACGTACGGATTCCAAAGCGGGTAGACGTGATCGTGCCAGAGCGACTGCTCGCCCATGCGGACGAATCCGAGCGGCGCCGTGGTGTCGGGCGAGACGAAGGTCTTGCCGCCGAAGAGGAGATCATGGAAGAAGAGCGCGACGATCACGGCGAGGATCACCGCGGCCCAGCGTGCCGTCAGCGTGAAGCCGGGACGCGCCGCCACCGCCCGCGGCTGCGCCTTGGTTCTTCGCGTCTCGCGACGTGGAGTCTTGCGATCGGCCATGGGGTCCCGGGTCAGTGCGCGCGGTGGCTCACGCCACGTCCGCGAGGCGGCTCTCGATGGTGCTCGCCATGCGGGCGGCGAGAGCGTCCCAGTCGTACGGGCGCGCCAGTGCCCGGCAGGCTTCGGGGTCGCGCGGCCGCTCGAGCGCCACGCGCGCCGCCAAGAGCATCTCGTCGGTGCTGGAAGCGAATTGAAGATGAGGAGGAGACGGCGGGAGATCGAGGACCGGAGTGGTCACCACGGGGAGTCCCGAAGCCAGATACTGGTAGATCTTGTTGGGGTTGATACCCCGCACGAAGGGATCCTGCGCCCGAAAAGGGATGAGGCCGAGGTCGAGGGACTGCATGTAGGCCGGGGCCTGCTCGTAGGGCTTGGGACCGAGCCACGCGACGCCTTCGCGGGACGCGAGCCGCTCGAGCGGCTCGCGCGTCGCCGGAGTATCCGGTCCGATCAGCACCAGCGTTCCCCCCTGCCGCGCGCGCCGCAGCGCCTCGAGCGCGTCGAAGTCGAGAAAATGCGAAAGCAGACCGAAGTAGCCGATGCGCGGACGCGGCAGTTCCGCGAGATCGGCGGGGGTTTCCCGCGCGGTCTCGAAGTGCCGCGTCTCGACGCCGTTCCCGAGCAGCACGGGGGGCCGCGAGGTCTGGCCTTCCAGCTCGCGGCGGTAGTGCTCGGAGACGACGAACAGCGTGTCCACCTGATCGAGCGTCTTCTTCCAGTAGCCGTTCGCCCAGCCCGGAACGCCGGCGAACTGCAACGGATGATCGTTGAAGTCATAGAATATCAACTTCGGATGCAGGCGTGAAAGCGCCCCCGCCGCGTACGGATTCGAGACCAGGACCGGCGCGTGCGCGGCCGCTCCGAGCATGCGGAGTCGCGCGGCGAGCCAGGTTGCGGCGGCCTGCTCGATCGCGGCGCGGCCCGCCGCGGTGGAGGCGATCGCGTTGTAGGCGGCGCTGGCCGTCGCCGGCTTCAGGAACGGGACGGTGAAATACGTGACCCGCCCCTCGGTGCGCGGGCGCCAGGGATCGCCGGCGCCGAACGCCGGCGGCTGAGCGAAGAAGATCCGCCAGCGCTCGGGGAATCGCGACAGCAGGAATTGCTTTCGCGTCCGAAAGTAGCCCCAGCGCACCTCGGAGAGGACGACGAGGTCCACTCAGGCCACGCGCGCGCCGTTCGCCGCCTGCGGCTGCTTCTCGCGTTCGAGCTCGCGCTCGACCTCGACGAACGTGCGGTGGCGTCCGGCGTGCAGCAGCGCTTCGGGGGCGCGCTCGATCATCCTCGGATCACCGGCGAGGTACTGGCGCGCCCACGATTCGAGCGACAGCCATCGCCAGACCTGGAGCCCGATGTCGCGGCGACCCTCGAGGTATTCGTCGAGCTCGGCCTTGAGCGCGTCGGGCTTGATCCATGACTGCAGCGGACCGTCGGCGCCGAGGCGGCGCCGGACCTCGGCGGCGTAGCGGCCGCGCAGCCACACGTCGGTCGGCGTCTCGAAGCCCATCTTGTCGCGCCGCGCACGCACTGTCTGCGGCAGCCGGTCCGCCAGCGCGCGGCGCAGGATTGCCTTGCTGGTGGTGCCTTCGAGGCGCTGATCATCGGGCAGCGAGAGCACGAACTCGACCAGCCGGTAGTCGAGGAATGGCAGCCGCGTCTCGATCGAGAACGCCATGCTGTTGCGATCCTCGTAGCGGAGGAGCGAGGGCAGGAGCCGCTGCGTGATGTCGAATACCTGCTGATTGCGCACGGCGGTTCCGAACTCCCGCGGCGCGCGCGGCGGACGAGATCCGTCGAGCCGGCGCAGATCATTCGCCAGCACGCGGTCCTTGCCCTGGCCGAACCGCCGCCGCAGCGGACGGAAGAGGGCGCCCGGGAGCCACGGCTCGAGCGTGAGCGCGAGGGTGTGCACCGCGCCCAGCTTCTCGGCCACCGGTCCGAAGTCACGGGTGAAGGAGCCGAGATCTCCGGCGGCGAGGTGATCCCGAAGCCTAAGCGGAAGGTAGCGGGCGTATCCCGCCAGCGTCTCGTCCCCGCCCTGTCCATCGAGCAGAACCTTGAGGCCGGCGCCGTGCGCGAGCTCCATCACTTTCCATTGCGAGTAGAGCCCGGGGCCGGCGGTCGGCTCGTCCTGCTGGCGGGCCAGTCGGTCGAACGTGCTCCAGAAGTCGCTGCCGTCCGGAACCACGAGATGCGCGGTGGCGCCGCTCGCCTCGATGGCCGCGCGCATGTACGGCCTCTCGTCCCACCGCGGCCCTTCGTCGTAGGAGCACGAGAACGCGTGGAACGGTCCGGGCACGCCGCGCGCCGCGGTCGTCACCACCGCGGTCGAATCGAGGCCGCCCGACAGGCACGAGCCGACCGGTACGTCGGCGCGCAGTCGCAGCCGCACCGAGTCGTCGAACAGCCGCACGAATTCCCGTGTCCATTCGTCGCGATCTCCGGCGGCGTGCCGGTTGGGATCGAGCGTCCACCAGCGGTGCACGGCGAGCCCGCGCTCGCCCGCGGTGAGGAAGTGTCCGGGCGGAAGCTGCCACAGGTCCTCGAAGAACGTGTGCGCCTCGTGATCCACCCAGTCGAGCGCGAGGAGATCGCGGATCGCGCTCGTGCGGGCGGCGATCCGCCGTGGCTGCGTCAGCACCAGGGCCTTCGGCTCCGACGCGAACGCGAACGCGCGCCCGTCGAACTGGTAGTAGAACGGCTTCACCCCGAACCGGTCGCGGGCGCAGAACAGCTCGCGCTTCTCGGCGTCCCAGATCGCGAACGCGAACATGCCGTTCAGGCGATCGAGCGACTTCGCTCCCCAGCGGCGGTACGCGGCCAGGACGACCTCGGGATCGGTGTGGCTCTGGAACGACTCGCCCATCGCCTCGAGCTCGCGGCGCAGCTCGATCCAGTTGTAGACCTCGCCGTTGTAGGTGATCCACCAGCGCCCGCTGGGATCCGAGAGCGGACCATGACCGGCCGGCGAGAGGTCGACGATGGCGAGACGCCGGCTCAGAAGTCCGACGCGATAGCGCGCGTTCGAATCGACCACCGCGTCGCGTCCCGGCGCGTAGCGCAGTCCGCTCGCATACACCTCGCGCGGCGTGTCCGCGCCGCCGAGCGCGTGCGCCGGACCATCGGGATCGATGAGCACGATGCCTTCGTCATCCGGCCCTCGATGGCGCAGGAGGCGCGACATCTGGTGCAGACGGCCGAGATCGACGCGTCCCGACAGATCCAGCACTCCCGCGATTCCGCACATGCCCTGGGTTCCCCCTGGTGAGTCGTTGCCGCGAGCGGCCGCGTCAGGCGGCGGCCGCGCGCGGCCTTCGAATGCCCGACAGAGACGCGATCCCGAGCATGGTGACGAGGATCACCGCGATCTTGATTGCCGCCCCCGGCCATCCCGGCGCGATCAGCACTTGCGCCGCGACTCCCGCTCCCATCGCGAGCGCCATCGTGAGCCAGATGCGATGACCGTGGTAGGGCAGCGGATGAACGCGCTGGGCCAGCCGGTAGGTGAGGATAGCGGATGTCGCGTAGCCGAGAAACGTGGCCGCCGCCGCGCCCGGCGCGCCGAAGCGCGGCGTGAACGCGAATTGCCCCGCGATCGCGATCAGCGCGGCGGCGGTGGCGGTCCAGCTCAGCCACGCGGTCCGGAGCGCGAGCGCGACGCCGATCGACGAGATCGTGTAGGCGCCCTGGATCACCGCGGCGAAGATCAGGAACGCAGCCGGGAGCGCCGCGCCCCAGTAGGCGGATGGAACGAGCAGGTGCAGCGCTTCGGGAACGAAGCAGGTGACGACCAGCGCCCCGAGCGCGGCGACGCCGGCGTAGAGACTGAAGACGCGCGCGAACAGCGCCGGGGAATCGGGCGCCGCGGCGCGCGCGAACGCGAACGGTCCGTAGGCGAGCTGGAACGCCGAGATCGCGATCGTCACCAGGGCGAAGAATTTCATCGCCACCGCGTAGACCGCCACCTCCTCGAGCGAGCGGATGCGCTGGAGCGCAAAGCGGTCGATGCTCGTGATCAGCCCGAAAGCGAAGGCGCCGGGAACCATCGGGAGTCCGTACGCGAGCATCTTCTTCAGTGCTTCGCCGTTGAATCGCGGGCGGATCGAATGTCGGAGCAGCACCAGCCCGAGCACGGCGCAGAGCCCGTCGGCGGCGAGCTTGCCGTAGAGGACGCCGACCACGCCGAGATGCCGGCCGAGCACCAGCCACAGCGCGACGCCGCCGGCGGTCACGGTCTGACAGACGTTCAGCAGAATGAACTTCCACGGCTGGAACGTGACGCGAAGCACGTCGTTCGCGAACAGCCAGAGCAGCGTCAGCGGCAGCGTGGCGACGCCGATCAGCAGATACTTGCGGTACGCCACGGATCCGAACAGACCCTGGGCGAGCCAGGGAGACAGCAACGCGAGCCCGAGCGCGATGACGACGCTGGTGACGAGACGGAAGAACAGTGAGGATGAGACCATGCGGATGCGCGCTTCGCGATCCGGCTCGTGATAGAAGAACCGCGCCAGCGCGCCGTCCATGCCGAGCACCAGCACCAGAATCGCGGTCTGCGAATAGGCGACCACCAGTTCGGAGACTCCGTACGCGCCGCGGGTCAGGGCACGCGTCAGCACGGGAACGAGAAGGAGCTGCACCGCCCGGCCGCTGACCTGACCGAAGCCGTAGATCAGCGATTCTCCGGAGAGCTTCTTCAGCGCCTCACGCATGCCGGCGCTTGAGGCCGAGTGCGAGACGCTCGAATGCCGATCGGGGGGCGTCGACCTGGAAGTAGTGCTCGAGCTTCGCCCCGAGCTCGCGCTTGAAGCGCGCGATGCTGGGATAATCCGCGCCGCAGAGATCCCAGACGCGATGGCCGCGACGCCGGGCCTCGGCGGCGATCTCGAGCATCAGCCACGCGCTCACGCCGCTCGGCAGGTGCTCGCGGCGTGTGCCGGCCACCCACATGAACGCCGACGGCGTCCCCGGAATCGACAGCACGATCTGGGACGACACCGGATCGCCGCTCGCCGTGCGCGCGGTGGCCATCCACGCGAGGCCGGCTTCTCCAAGCCGGCCGGCGAGGGTGAAGAATGCGCCGCGATCGAGCGAGGCACCGAAGCCCTGGCGCTCCCGCGTTTCATCGAAGATGCTCCAGAAGGTCTCGAGGTCCCAGGTGGTTTCGAACTTCGTTCCCGCCTCGACGCACTTCCGTACGTGGCGGCGGACCGAGTCGGCCGGCTTCGCGGGCGATTCGAGATCGAGCACACAGGTGTACCGGGGCGTGGCTCGCCAGCCCTCCCATTGCCAGCCGCGCACGTCGTCCACCGCAGGAGACAGCAGGAGCGACGTCAGCCGGTAGCTCTTCGCCAGCGTCCCGGCGAGCTGGCGCGTCACCTCGAGGCGCTCGCTCTCACCCGCCGACGGCGCGCGATAGAGAATGGTGCTGTAGGCGGCGAGCGGCAGACCTCGATAGACGACTCGGCCGGCGACGCGCCGGTGCGGCACGGCGAGGGCGGCGACCCATTCCTCGCCTTTCACGATCGCCCATCGATCCAGCGACGCCCCCGCCGATTCGGCGCAGGCTTTCAGCCAGACGCTGGTCGCGAACGGGTTGGCTTCGGCGGATTCCGCGACGAAACGGTCCCATCTCTCATCGATTGAGGGATCGAGGCGGCGGGCTTCGAAACGGCCGGCGTCTCCATTCGTTCGCTCGCTCATGGGCTCCTGAGGTGGTCGTCACCGATTGCGGGACCGCACTGTAGCGAAAGCCCGGACAAGAGTCACTGGCGCCCGATCGCGTGACAGTCTCGAAAGCGAGCCTTATTCTCGACCGATCGTGAGGCACCTGTTCGTCGTCCCCGGCTGGTACCCGCACGAGCCGTGCTTTCCGCTCGAAGGCGCGTTCATCCGCGAGCAGGCACAGGCGATCGCGGAGCTCCATCCCGAGCGCCACATCACGTTGAGCTTATGGGATCAGGGGCTTCGCGAGCTCAGCAGCCGGCATCTTGGAAAATACATGCGCAAGCTCGTGTCGCGCCCGACTCCGAATGGGCCGGGCCCGCTGACAGAGCCGGACCGCTCGCATCGATTCACTCCCTACCCGTTTCCAACCACGAATATCGTTGAAGCGCGCCGACCGGCCTGGTCCTGGGACCCGCGCTGGCTTGGCGGGAACCGCGACGTCATTCTCGCCGCCAACCGAGACAATCTCGATCGAGCCACCGCCTCCGCCGGTTCACCCGACGTCATTCACGCGCACGTCGCCTACCCCGCGGGATGGATCGCGATGCATCTCGGACGCGAGCGGGGCATTCCTTACATCGTGACCGAGCACATGGGACCGTTCCCGCTTCCCCGCTATCGCGCCGGCGATCGAGACCTGTCTCCGTTGGTGCGTGAGCCGCTCGAGAACGCCCGGGCGGTGATCGCCGTGAGCCCCGTCCTGGCCGGGGAGATCGAGGCCTTTGGTATCCGGAGGCCGCGATTCATCCCGAACCTGGTGGACGAGAGCCAGTACCCGGTGACCCCGTTTCGCACCGACCCGCGCTTCACGTTCTATACCTTGGGCGCGATGCTCGTGAACAAGGGCATCTCCGACTTGATTCATGCAGCGGCTAAGCTCATGACCCGTCTCGATCCGCGGGATCGGGAGCGCGTCCGCTTCCGTATTGGCGGCGATGGACGCGACGAGAACCGCTTCCGCGCGGAGGCCAGTCGGCTGGGCCTCGGCGATACCGTCGAATGGCTGGGACTCGTCCCGCGCGATCAGGCGCGCGCCGGATTCCGGGAGTGCGACTGTTTTGTTCTCCCCAGCCACCACGAATCCTTCGGAATCGTTCTGACCGAGGCCCTCGCCAGCGGCCGCCCGGTGATCGCGACCCGATGCGGAGGCCCGGAATCGATCGTGCGGGACGGCACCGGGATTCTCGTCCCGGTCGGTGACGTCGAGGCTCTGACGCAGGCGCTGCAGACCATGCTGAAGACGGCTCGAAGCTACGACCCATACCGTCTGCGCGAGGAGTTCATGTCTCGTTTCAGTCGCCAGGCCG
>DATJEP010000033.1:0-15348 GCA_035496475.1 Candidatus Udaeobacter sp. | reverse complement strand
CCGGGAGGCCGACCGTTCAGGCCGGCCGCCCGCCGAGCACCCGGGCCGGCAGCAGCAACAGCGCCTTGAGGAACTCGAACACACCGTCCACCGCGACACCGAGCAGCCGGAACGGCAGGCAGATCAGCCACCAGACCAGCGCGGCCACCGAGGCCAGCAGGCCCAGCACGGCAAACATGACGAAGCCCATGACGCCCAGCACCAGCAGCGCGAACATCCCGGCCGTCCTTTCCTGGGTGTGTGGCTGGGCCGCGAACCGTACCGCGGCCGTACACGCTCATTACGCCCGAGCGGCTGGTTCGGTTGCAACAGGTCTGTTCGCGGCCTGTGGACGGGCTTGTTAAGGTCAGGCAACACAGAGCGATCACGCTCATCCGGGAGGACAGCATGGCGGCAGCACGCGTCACGGTCATGAACAACGGCTCGCTTCGGATCGAAGGCGACTTCGAGATCGTCGATCAGCAGGGCCGGACCTTCGGTCTGGCGGGGCGCACGCGCGTCTCGCTCTGCCGCTGCGGCCAGTCGGCGACCAAGCCCTTCTGCGACAGCGCCCACAAGACCTGTGGGTTCCAGTCGGAGGTGGTCGCGTTCGATCTTCAGCCGCCGGTGCCGAAGCCGGACGCCGCGCCGCAATCGACGGCGCCGAAGTCGGACACCGCGCCGCAATCGCCGGCGCCGAAGCCGGACACCGCGCCGCGATGAAGCCGCGCACCGCTCTCGCTGCCGGAGCGGTGATTCTTCTCGCCGTCACCTGCGTCCGGCTCGGTTTCTGGCAGCTCTCGCGTCTGGCGCAGAAGCGCGCCTGGAACTCCGCGCAGCGTGAGGCGCTCGCCGCGCCACCCATCGATCTCGAGGGAGTTCGCGCCGATTCCCGGTGGCCGGGTGTGCGGCACCGCCGCGTGCGCGTCGCCGGCCACTACGATGAAACGCATCAGGTCCTGCTGGCCGGACGCTCGCACGGTGGAAGCCCCGGCGTTCACGTCGTCACCCCGCTCCGCACCGAAGACGGAGGCGCGGTGCTCGTCGACCGCGGCTGGACCTTCGCCGATGACGCGGCGACGGCGCGGCCGCAGGAGACCGCCGAGCCGGGCGAGATCATCGTGACCGGAATCGCCGATTCGATTCCCGCCGCGGGAGGATCGCCATGGCGAGCGATCGAGTCCGACACCGTGACGCTATGGTCGGTCCGGCGTCCGGCGCTGGATTCGCTGCGCTCGAGATTTCCCTATGCCGTCGCGCCGTTCCTGGTGCGACAGCTTCCCGGGCCCGGCGTTCCCGACCGACCGGTGCGTGAAAAGCCGCTGCCACTCGACGAATCCATGCACCTGAGCTACGCGGTCCAGTGGTTCCTGTTCGCCCTGATTCTCGTGGCCGGGCCGCCGATCGTCGCGGGCGCGCGCCGGCGCGCGGGCCGGCCGGGCTCGGCCGAGTCCGATCTCGAGATCCCGAAACGATGAGGCCCCGCGCGGCCGAACGCGATATCCTGTGCGTGACTCCCGCTCATCATCCATCCGATTCGCCCCGGAGACCCGACTCATGCGCGTCCGCACCCTCTCGTGGCTCGCCCTCACGAGCTTCCTGATTCCGGCCGTGACCTTCGCCGCTGGATCCACTGAGCCGATCGCCCGGCTCTGCGATGAGTTCTGGCAGGGGACCCTGCGCGCGAGCCCGACCGAGGCGACTTCGCTCGGCGATCATCGCTACGACGATCAGCTCGAGGACAACACGCCGATCGGATTCACGCGGGAGCACAAGCGACTCGAGGGCGTGCTGGCGCGGGTGCGCGCCATCGATCCCAAGTCGCTGTCGCCGGCGGACCGGCTGACGCGCTCCACGCTCGAGCTCGAGGCGCGGAACGAGATCGACAACATGGACTGCCACTTCGAGGAGTGGGTGGTCGACGCGCGCAGCGGCCCGCAGACCGACTTTATGAGCCTTCCCGATCTCACCGTGATCATCACGCCGGAGGACGGACAGCACTACCTCTCGCGCGTTCGCAAGATGGGGCCCTACATCGACCACGTGATCGCGAATCTCGAGCGAGGCATGAAGGTCGGTCGCGTCGGCACGCGCGCCGGCGTCGACGCGGTGCTCGACCAGCTGGATTCCCTCATCGCTCACCCGGTCACCGACTGGGAACTGTCGAAGCCCGCGACGGCCCGCCGCGACGACTGGAGCGGCGCGCAGAAGATCCAGTTCGCAGACGCGCTCGAGGCAGCGCTCGATCACGAGGTCAAGCCCGCGTTCGTCCGCTACCGCGAGTTCCTGCGCACGAAGATCCAGCCGGTGGCGCGGACTCAGGATCGCGCCGGGCTCGGAGCGATTCCGGGCGGTCGCGAGGCCTACCTCAAGCGCATCCGCATCGAGACCTCGCTCGATCGCACGCCCGAGCAGCTCCATCAGCTCGGGCTCGAACAGGTCGCGAAGGTGCGGCAGCAGCTGAGCGAGCTGGGCGCCAAGGTGCTCGGCACATCGGACATCGCCGAGATCCAGAAGAAGCTGCGCACCGACCCCGCCATGCACTTCGCCACCGCCGAGCAGGTCGAGACCAAGGCGCGGCAGACGCTGGCGCGCGCCAAGGCCGCGATTCCCCAGTTCTTCGAAGTGCTGCCCAAGGCCGACTGCCAGGTGAAGGTGATGGGCATGTACGAGGCACCCCATTCCACCATCGCCTACTACCGCGAACCCGCGGCCGACGGCTCACGCCCGGGCTACTACATGATCAACACCTACCTGCCGGAGACGCGGCCGCGCTACGAAGCCGAGGCGCTGGCGTTCCACGAGTCGATCCCGGGGCATCATCTTCAGCTCGCGATCGCGCAGGAGCTGCAGAACCTGCCCGAGTTCCGCCGCCACCTCGGCGTGACCGCGTTCGTCGAAGGCTGGGGCCTCTACTCCGAGCGTCTGGCCGATGACATGGGCCTCTATTCCAGCGATCTCGACCGCATCGGCATGCTGTCGTTCGATGCCTGGCGCGATTGCCGTCTGGTAGTCGACACCGGCCTCCACGCCATGGGTTGGACCCGGCAGCAGGCGATCGACTACATGGTGCAGAACACGGTGCTGGCCGAGAACAACATCGCGAACGAGGTCGATCGATATCTCGGCGATCCGGGTCAGGCGCTCGCCTACAAGGTCGGTCAGCTCGAGATCCTGGCGCTTCGCGACGAGGGAAAGAAGCGGCTCGGTGACAAGTTCGACCTGAAGAAGTTCCACGACGTCGTGCTGCAGAACGGCGCGGTCGCGCTGCCGACCCTGCGCGAGCAGGTGGAAGCCTGGTACGCCTCCGAGGAGAGCGCGCGATGAACGCGCGCCCGACTCGAGCTCCCGCGGCAGAACCGTCGCCAGGTCTGGCGCCGGCGAGACGAAGCGCGCCCCTGCTGATCGTGCTTGCCGTGCTGCTCGGCGGCGCCGCGGCGGTGGTGGCGCAGAATTTCGACAAGGTCCAGGTCACCAGCGAGAAGCTCGCGGACAACATCTGGATGCTGAAGGGCGCCGGCGGAAACATCGGCATCTGCGCCGGTCCCGATGGCGTGGTGATGATCGACGATCAGTACGCTCCGCTCTCATCGCGGATCAAGGACGCGGTAAAGGCGATCTCCGACCAGCCGATCCGCACCCTCATCAACACCCACTGGCATCCCGACCACACCGGCGGCAACGAGAACTTCAGGAACGACGGCGCCGAGATCTTCGCCCATGAGAACGTCCGCAAGCGCATGGCCGAGATGCACATCTTCACCGGCGCCCGATCGGACACCATCCCGGCCTCGCCCGAGCGCGCATGGCCGGTGGTCACCTTCACCGATGGAATCACGCTGTATCGGAACGGCGAGGAGATCACGGTGATCCACGTGCCGCCCGCCCACACCGACGGTGACGCCTTCGTCTGGTTCCACCACGCCAACGTGATTCACACCGGGGACCTGTGCTTCAACGGCATCTATCCCCGTATCGACGGCATCACCGGAGGCAACATCGACGGGATGATCGCCGCCGACGACCGGATCCTCGCGATCGCCGACGATCGCACCCGCATCATTCCCGGTCACGGGCCGTCGACCGACAAGGCCGGGCTCAAGCGCTTCCACGATATGCTGGTCCAGGCGCGCGCGCTGGTCGCGAAGGAGATCAAGGCCGGGCACAGCCTCGATCAGATGCTGGCCTCGCACGCCACCGCGGACATCGATTCGGTGTGGGGCAAGGGCTTCATGAAGCCGCCCGCGTTCTACGGCGGGATCTTTCAGGATCTGCAGAAACTCGCTGGCGCCCGCAAGTAGCTCACGAGAAGGAGAGACCCATGAAGTCACCGCGCTCGACATGGCTCCCGATCGCCGCTCTGGTCAGTCTGGTCCTGTCGCCGCTGGCCGCGACCGCCGCCGGGCCGCCGGCCGCCGCGAAGAAGCCGGTCGAGGATCGCTACTGGGGCGTCTCGGTCAGCGAGGACTATCGCTGGCTCGAGAACTGGAACGATCACGACGTGCGCGACTGGGTCGATGGGCAGAACACGTTCACCCGCGCCATGCTCGATCATCTGCCGTCGCGGCCCGACGTGCTGAAGCGGGTCGAGGCGCTCAGCCGCAGCATCACGCCGCGCTACTCCGATCTCGTCAGCCGCGGCGGCGCGCTGTTCGCGCTCAAGGATCAGCCGCCGAAGAATCAGCCGATGCTGGTCCGGCTGTCCTCGCCCGAGGATCTCGGCGGAGAGCGCGTGCTGGTCGATCCCAATACGCTCGATCCCTCCGGCAGCACCACCATCGATTTCTTCGTGCCTTCGCTGGACGGATCGAAGGTCGCGGTGTCGCTGTCGAAGGGCGGCACCGAGTCCGGCGACATTCACGTCGTCGACGCCCGCACCGGAAAGGAAGCCGGCGAGGTGATTCCGCGCGTGAACGGCGGCACGGCGGGCGGCAGCGTGGCGTGGAACGCCGACGCCTCGGGCCTCTGGTACACGCGGTATCCGGGCCCCGGCGAGCGACCCGAGGCCGATCGCGATTTCTACCAGCAGGTGTGGTTCCATCGGTTCGGCACGCCGCTGACGGCCGATCGCTACGTGATCGGCAAGGACTTCCCGAAGATCGCCGAGATCGAGCTGTTCTCGACCGATGACGGCAAGTATCTGCTGATCGAGGTGAAGAACGGCGACGGCGGCGAGGTTGCCTACTGGCTGCGCGGTCCGTCGGGCGCGATCACGCAGGTGGCGGACTTCAAGGATCGCATCACCCAGGCGAAGCTCGGCGCACAGTCGCTCTATCTTCTGTCACGTCACGCCAGCGCCAATGGCGCCGTGTTGCGCGTCCCGCTCGACCTTCCAACGCTCGTCAAAGCGCACGTCATCATCCCGGCCAGCGATACGGCGATTCAGTCGATCCAGATCGCGGGGACGAGGCTCTACTCCGTTGACATCGTCGGCGGCCCGAATCAGGTGCGGATGTTCACGCTGGATGGCGCGCCGCTCGGCCGCCTGCCGCTGCCGCCGGTCTCGTCGGTGAACGGCATCGTGCGCCTGCGCGGCGACGAGGTGCTGGTTCAGGAGGAGACCTTCACCGAGCCGGCGCGCTGGATGCGCTACGCCCCCGAGAGCAACGGGCCGGCATCCCACGCCGAGAGCCTCGAGCCGACCGCGCTCGAGATGAAGTCGCCGGCAGATTTCTCGGACGTCGAAGTGCGGCGCGAGTTCGCGACCTCGAAGGACGGAACCAAGGTTCCGATCAACATCCTGATGAAGAAGGGCACCGTGCTCGACGGGCACGCTCCGCTGCTGCTCTACGGCTACGGCGGCTACGGCATCAGCCAGCAGCCGGGCTTCCGCGCCACGCGAAAGCTCTGGCTCGAGCAGGGCGGTATCTACGCGGTCGCGAACATCCGCGGCGGCGGCGAGTACGGCGACGCCTGGCATCTTGCCGGCAACCTGACGAAGAAGCAGAACGTGTTCGACGACTTTGCCGCCTGTGCCGACTATCTCGTCGATCATCACTACACGTCGAAGGACAAGATGGCCTGCCAGGGAGGCAGCAATGGCGGGCTTCTGATGGGGGCGATGATCGCGCAGCACCCCGATCTCTTCGGTGTGGTGATCTCGAGCGTCGGCGTCTATGACATGCTGCGCGTCGAACTGTCGCCGAATGGGCTCTTCAACGTGACCGAATACGGAACGGTGAAGGACGAGGCGCAGTTCCGCTCGCTGCTCGCCTACTCGCCGTACCAGAATCTCAAGAACGGGACGCAGTACCCGTCGATCCTGCTCCTCACCGGAGCCAACGATCCGCGCGTCGCGCCCTACAACTCGTTCAAGTTCGCGGCGCGCCTACAGGCCACGGGAACGACGCGGCCGGTGCTGCTGCGCACCAGCATGAACACCGGCCACATCGGCACGCCGCTCCGCGCCCGCAATCAGGAATCCGCCGACATCTACTCGTTCCTCTTCTCGCAGCTCGGCGTGACGTACCACCCGGTGACGCCGCCGCCGGCGCCGTAGGGATGGCCTTCCGCCGCGTCGGAGGCGGCGGGAGCGTGGAAGCGAGGCCGTGATTCGAATCGTGCGCCGCATCCTGCTGGTCGCCGCTGCGCTCCTGATCCTCGCCGCGGCCGGCGTCGGCTGGTATTACTCGAATCAGATCCTCGGCCCCGACCAGCATCCCGAACGCCGCGGCCAGGCCGTTCTCGCGCACACCGATTCCACCATCACGCTGGCGGTCACGCCCAAGGCGCTGCGGCCGGGACAGTGGGCGATCGAGTGGCCGGGCGGCTATGGCGCGGTGGGGGACTCGCTGGCGGGCGATGGCGGCGCGATCACCCGCCGCTTCCGGCTCCTCAGCGGCGCTCCGCCCGAAACCACCGCGCGCCTGGCCGGATTCGCGTTCGACGCCAACCCGAAGACCTGGCTCGGCGTCGCCTACCAGGAGATCCGCATCCCGTCACGGATCGGACCTCTTCCGGCCTGGCGGATTCCCGGCGATTCGACCTGGGCGATCTTCGTCCACGGCCGGGCCGCGAGCCGCGCCGAAGTGTTGCGGCAGCTGCCGGGATACCTCGACCGTGGTCTGACCTGCCTCGTCATCAGCTACCGGAGCGACGATGGAGCGCCGCATCCGGAAAGCGGCTATCGCATGGGCTGGACCGAATGGCAGGACCTCGAGGACGCGGCGCGATTCGCGCTGGCTCACGGCGCCCGCGACATCGTCACCGTCGGCTGCAGCATGGGCGGCGGCATCGTCACCGACTTCCTGCGCCATTCGAGCCTGCGTGGCGCGGTGCGCGCCGCCGTGCTCGACGCTCCCGCACTGGACTGGGAGGCGGTGTTCGCGCGCGCGGCCGAAGATCGCGGCCTACCCGCGGCCGTGACCTCGCTCGGACTCGCCGTCAGCTCGATGCGCAGCGGGATCCGCTGGCGCGATCTGACCCAGGCCGAGCACGCGCGCGAATTCGACACGCCGATCCTGATCTTCCACGGCGACGAGGATGGCACCGTGCCGATCGCGGTCTCGGAGCGCTTCGCCTCCGCGCGACCCGATCTCGTCACGCTGATCCGCGTGCCGCGCGCGGATCACGTGGAGTCCGCGAATTTCGAGCCCGCGACCTACCGTCTCGCGCTGTCGGCGTGGCTCGCCGCGCACGGCATCGGACGCACCGCCACGACCGTCGTCAGCCGGGCACCATGATCCGCCGGTGACGCACATCGAACGCCGTCAGTGCGCGGCCACCTTCGCCAGCAGCGGGCGCTCCTTCAGGAGTTGGGCGTAGTAGACGAGATTGCGCGCCAGGTTCGCCGCCATGTTGCGCGTGGCCTTGTTCATTTGCCGCTTGCCCCGATCCTCGTGGGGCGGGAACCCCACCTCGCCGACCCAGTATGCCGCGCATTCCGGCGGGAGCGTGAAGCCCATCCACGTCAGCACCATCATGATCGTGCCCATCGTGCTGAGCGCCCCGTCCTCGCTTCCGGTGACGACGATGCCGGCGACCTTGTTGTAGAGCGCGCTTCGTCCCGAAGCGTGATATTCCTCGTCGAGAGCATCGAGCCGTTCGATCACGCGTTGCATCAGGCTCGAGCGGCCACCCCACCAGATCGGCGTCGCGAAGATGACGATGTCCGCCTTCTTCAGCTCGCCCACGATCGTCGGCCAATCATCGTCGTCGCTCTCGCGAAAGCCGAGCCCGACCGGAATCGACCGATCGGCGAGCCGGATGATCTCAGAATGAACCTGGCAGCTCGTTCCCATGTGCTTCAGCACTTCTTCCGCGACCTCGTGAGTGTTCGAGACGTCGGGCTCGTGTTTGAGCGAGCCGTTCAGCACCAGAACCCGCAACGGGTGATTCGCGGGCATGTCGCAGGCAAGCGTCGGCTTCGGTTTGTACGCCATCGGGCGACCTCCTGATCCACAGTAGAGACGTTTCGGCGTTTGCCGCGTCCGCTCTCAGCAACTCAACGAGCCAGAATCCAGCGCGTGACCTCGGCCCCGCGGGCCCAATGGTCCCATGCACCCGCCAGTCGAAAGGATTATGATCCCGATCGTTCACCGGGGACCCTGTGAGTCCCCGCCTCTTCACCGAGGGCCCTGTGCGCCCCCGCAACGAAAGGACGCAGCATGAACGCCTCCCGCCCCGCCGATCCCTTCGGCGCCCGCGCCGCGCTCGCAACTCCCGCCGGCTCGTTCGAAATCCACCGTCTCGACGCTCTCGCGTCGGCGTGCCACGTCTCGCTCGAGCGCCTGCCGTTCTCGATCCGGATCCTGCTCGAAGCCGCGCTGCGGAGCTGTGACGGCTACCAGGTCACGGAAGCCGACGTGAAGCGGCTCGCATCCTGGAGCGCGAAGCCGGGGGAGCCGGTCGAGATTCCCTTCAAGCCCGCGCGCGTCGTGCTCCAGGATTTCACCGGCGTTCCCTGCGTCGTGGATCTCGCCGCCATGCGCGATGCGGTCAAGCACCAGGGCGGGGATCCGGCGCGCATCAATCCGCTCGTGCCCGTCGATCTCGTGATCGATCACTCGGTGCAGGTCGACGTCTTCGGCTCGGCGATCGCGCTCGAGAGGAACGCGGAGATCGAATTCGACCGCAATCGCGAGCGATACGAGTTCCTGCGCTGGGGCCAGAAGGCGTTCCGGAACTTCCGCGTCGTCCCGCCGGCGACCGGGATCGTGCACCAGGTCAATCTCGAATACCTGGCGCGCGGCGTGATTTCGGCGGAAGCGGCGAATGGATCCGGCCGCGCCGCCTATCCCGACACGCTGGTGGGCACGGATTCCCACACCACCATGATCAACGGGCTCGGCGTTCTGGGTTGGGGCGTGGGTGGTATCGAGGCCGAAGCGGTCATGCTCGGCCAGCCGCTCTACCTCGTGATGCCCGAGGTCGTCGGGTTCAGGCTCACCGGCGAGCTCAAGGACGGCGTCACCGCCACCGATCTCGTGCTCACCGTCACCCAGATGCTCCGCAAGAAGGGCGTGGTCGACAAGTTCGTCGAGTTCTTCGGCCCCGGCCTTTCGGCGATGTCGATCGCCGATCGCGCGACGCTCGGCAACATGGCGCCCGAGTACGGCGCGACGATGGGCTTCTTCCCGGTCGACGACGAGACGCTGCGATATCTCGAGCGCACGCATCGCGCCGACGCCGCCGCGCTGACCGAGCGCTACTGCAAGGAGCAGGGACTCTTCCGCACCGACGCGACTCCGGAGCCGGAGTTCACCGACACGCTCGGGCTCGATCTCGGCGACGTCGAACCGAGTCTCGCCGGGCCCAAGCGCCCGCAGGATCGCGTGCGGCTCGCCGACATGAAGCCGGCATTCCGGAAGTCGCTGTCGGCCCCGGTCAAGGAACGCGGCTACGGACTCCCGGAGGGCGAGCTCACGAAGCGCGCGGAGGTTCGGCTCGATCACCAGGGAGGAACGCTCGCGCATGGCGCCGTGGTGATCGCGGCCATCACGTCGTGCACGAATACGTCGAACCCGAGCGTGATGATCGGCGCCGGGCTGCTGGCGAAGAAGGCGGTCGAGCGCGGATTGAAGGTCCCGGCGACGGTGAAGACCAGCATGGCGCCGGGATCAAAAGTGGTGACGCGCTACCTCACCGAAGCGGGATTGATGGAGCCGCTGGAGAAGTTGGGATTCGACATCGTCGGATACGGTTGTACCACATGCATCGCCGGGGGGACTCCGGTCCTGATGTCGAACGGAACGACACGGCGGATCGAGGACCTGCCGGTGGCCGGCGGCGCGAAGCTGTTCGGTCCTTCGTCATCGCGTGAGCACGTCCCGGCCATGCAGGCCCGGCGGATGAATCAGGGCTCGCGCGAATGCGTCTCCCTGGTCCTGCAGGACGGACGAACGCTGGTCTGTACGCCCGACCATGAGATCCTTTGCGACGACGGTCGATGGGTGCGCGCGGACGCGTTGAAACCGGGAGAAGACCGTGTGGTCGCGGGCCTCGAGGCGCCACTGGACGTGCCCGGCGACGATGAAGAGGGGTACGAGTTCCGCGCAGGTGTTCGATCGTTCTCGCTCGAGACACCTGAGGCCCGCGAGCGCACGCTGGCCTTCGCTCGGCTGCTCGGCCATCTGCTCTGTGACGGTTCGATCAGCGCCATGGGCCAGGGAAGGCTCAATGTCGGACAGGCCGTGGATCGCGAGATCGTGCTCGACGACATCGAGCGGATCTGCGGCAAGCGCCCGGCCGCGACGCGCTACGACGAGCGCAAATGGGCCATCGTTCTGCCCTCGGAGCTCACGACCGCGATCGCGTCGCTGCCCGGCGTCGGGGTGGGCAAGCGAATCAATCAATCACCGACGCTGCCATCGTTCATCCTCGATCCGCGTTGTCCGATCGCCGTCGTGCGGGAGTTCCTGGGCGGAATGTTCGGTGGCGATGGATGGGCTCCGGGTCTGCATCGCTTTGGATCGACCGAGGATGACGCTTCGCTCGGTCATCCGGCGTTCTCGCAAACCGCGAAAGCGGAGCACATCCCGGCCCTTCGCCGACGAATGAACGACATGATCCGGCTCCTCGATCGTTGCGGCGTCAAAACCGCGGGCGCCACGGTTCGCGAGCATCCCGTGCGCCGATCGAGCTCGTCTTATCCCGCCTCAGCGGACGGAATCGCGCGAATGGAAGTACGGCTCCAGCTCGCCGACGGCCTCTCGTTCATCGAGCGCGTGGGCTACCGCTACTGCGTCGACAAGGCGCTGCGCGCCAGCGCCGCAGCAGTCTACTGGCGAACCACCGCGGCGATCGAAGGCCAGCGCCTGTGGATGACGTCGCGGCTGGAGGAGCAGCGTCGCTCGACGCCGGCTCGCTCCTTCAATGAGACTCGAGCGGCGGCCGCGACGGAGCTGATCGAGCGCGAGACGCCGATCTTTCCGCATTACTCGCTTCTCGAGGGCCACGATCGATTCTCCCGGCTGCCTCGACGCGGCCCGCGCGGCTTCCGGCCGCTCCATCGGGAATCGTGCGGCTTCCCGTCACCGGCCGCGCTGTTGACGGAAATGGGCGTCCGAAGCTGGTTCGCTCCTCTCGCCGAACGCGGCGTTGAAACGGCGAAGCGCTACTGCGTCGAGAAGGAATCGCTTTCGATCCCGACATTCTCTCTCTCGGTGGTCGATCGGCGGCCTGCCGGCGTCCGACAGGTATTCGATCTGGCCGTGAACGACGTGCATTCATTCGTCGCGGGGACGATCGCGGTGCACAACTGCATCGGGAATTCCGGTCCGCTACCAGAGGCCATCGGTAACGCCATCAGTGATTCGAATCTCGTCGCCGCCTCGGTGCTCTCCGGCAATCGCAATTTCGAGGGCCGGATCAATCCACTGACGCGCGCGAACTATCTCGCCTCGCCGCCGCTGGTCGTCGCCTACGCACTGGCGGGAACGGTGGACATCGATCTCGCGAAGGATCCGCTCGGCACCGGAACGGACGGCAAGCCGGTCTACCTGCGCGATCTCTGGCCGACGCAGCGCGAGATCACCGAGACCATGGGCCGCGCGCTCAAGCCCGAGCAGTTCGCCACCGAATACGCCAATGTCTTCGACGGCAATCCACGCTGGAACGCGATTCCGGTGGGAGAGGGCACGCTCTATCCTTGGGACGAGAAATCCACGTACATCCACGAGCCGCCCTTCTTCGGCGACTTCACCCTCGATCTGCCGAAGCTCAGCGACATCCACGGAGCGCGCGTGCTGGTCATGGTCGGCGATTCGGTCACGACCGATCACATCTCGCCGGCCGGCGACATCGCCGAGGCGAGCCCGGCGGGTGCGTGGCTCAAGTCGCGCGGCCTCGCGAAGCGCGATTTCAATTCATACGGCTCCCGCCGCGGCAACGATCTCGTGATGGTGCGCGGCACGTTCGCCAACATCCGTCTCAAGAACCTTCTCGTTCCAGGCAGTGAAGGCAACGTCACGGCGCACTTCCCGAGCGGCGAGAAGCTCAGCATCTTCGACGCGAGCGAGCGCTATCGGAACGAGTCGACGCCGCTGATCGTGCTCGCGGGACAGGAGTATGGCAGCGGCTCGTCGCGCGACTGGGCCGCCAAAGGAACCCTGCTCCTCGGCGTGCGAGCCGTACTGGCCGAGAGCTACGAGCGCATTCATCGCTCGAACCTCGTCGGCATGGGGGTGCTGCCGCTTCAGTTCGAGACCGGGCAGACGGCGGAGAGCCTCGGCCTCACGGGCCGCGAAACGTTCGACATCGAAGGCATCGGCGGCGAGCTCAAGCCGCGCGTGAGCGCGACGGTCAAGGCTCATCGCGAGGACGGCTCGGTGCTCACGTTCAAGGCGCGGATGCGGCTCGACACCCCGGTCGAAGTGGATTACTACCGGAACGGCGGCATCCTCCAGACCGTGCTGCGCAAGCTGGCGCGGTCGTAAGAAGCCTCGCAGCACGATCCCGGACCGGCGCGCCCTCGTCGCGTTCGCTTCCTCCGGCGGCAGCGTTGATGCGTTGAGTGGCTCCGGGCGGGGCCCTCGGCGTCCGTCGGAGGTCCCAGTGACTCGCGTCATCCGAAACACTCTCATCGAGGAATTCCGCTACACTCGGCGGGTCCGGCCGGCGCCCGGCCGGTGTCGAGAACTCGATGACCGACCGCGATGCGTCCGAAGTTCCCCGCGCGCCCGAATCCACGGCCATCCTCTTGTCCCTCGTTCGTTCCGGGGACGCCGCCGCACGCGAGCGATTGTGCCGGCGCTACCTGCCGATGCTTCGCGCCTGGGCGCATGGACGGCTCCCGCCGCGCGCGCGCGGGCTCGCCGATACCGACGATCTGGCGCAGATCGTCCTGATGCGCGCGCTCGCCGCGATCGACCGTTTCGAGCCACGCCGCGAGGGGGCGTTCGTCGCCTATTTGCGCCGCGCCCTGCTGAACGCGGTTCGCGACGAGCTGCGCCGCTCGGTGCGGCAGCCGGCGGGGGAGGTCGACCCCGAGTCGATCGCGCATCCGAGCCCTTCGGCGCTCGAGCAGGCGATCGGGCGTGAGATGCTCGAGCGCTACGAAGAGTCGCTGGCGCGCCTTCCCGAGGAGAATCGCGAAGCCGTGATCCTGCGACTCGAATTCGACTATGCCTATGCGGAAATCGCCGCCGCGCTGGATCGGCCGAGCGCCGACGCGGCGCGGATGCTGGTGACGCGTTCGCTGCTGCGTCTCGCGGAGGACATGCGTGAGCATCGAGGAGACTGAGCGGTTCGAGCGCGCGGCCCGTGACGCCGCGGATGGCGTGGTCGCGCCCGGCGACGACGCGGCCGGCGACGCGACGCTCGAGAACCTGCGCGTGCTCGCCCGCGTCGCGCAGGTTCATCGAGCGATGTCGCCGCGCGCGGATGCGGCCGGGGAGGATCATGACCCTGGCGCGCCGGCCTCCGAAGGCGGCATGCTGTTCTCGTGGGGTGCCCTTCAGGTTCTGGCACCGCTCGGCGCCGGCTCATTCGGCGAGGTCTATCGCGCTCTCGACCCGGCGCTCGGCCGCGAGGTCGCGCTCAAGCTGATGCCCCCGGAGGAATCGGCCACCGCGGCGGCGACGCGGCGCTGGCTCGACGAGGCTCGGCGACTCGCCCTGGTACGCCATCCCAACGTCGTTCAGGTGTACGGCGCGGCGATTCACGACGGCAGGCCCGGCCTGTGGATGGAGCTGATCTCGGGCCAGACCCTGGAGCGCGAAATCGAGCTGCGCGGACCCCTCGGCTGGCGCGAAGCGTGCGCGATCGGCATCGAACTCTGCGCGGCGCTGGCGGCGGTGCACCGCGCCGGATGCGTGCACCAGGACGTCAAGGCGGCGAACGTGATGCGCGAGGGAGGCAAGGGATCGACCGCGAGCGCGGGCCGCATCGTGCTCATGGACTTCGGCGCGGGCCAGCGTCTCGATCCCGAGGCTCCCTCGGCCGCGTCGTTCGCGACTCCGCTCTCGAGCGCTCCCGAAGTGCTGGAAGGCGCGGCGCCGACGCCGCGCTCGGATCTCTACTCGGCCGGCGCGCTGCTCTATCGCCTGGTCAGCGGACGCCATCCGATCGAGGGATCGAACGCGGCCGAGATCCTCGCCCTCGCGCGCTCCCGTGGCGCGCTGCCACTTCGCGACCTTCGTCCCGATCTGCCCGCGGCGGTCGTCGCCGCGGTCGGGCGCGCGCTCGAGATCGATCCCTCGCGGCGCTGGAGCAGCGCCGCCGAGCTCGAGCGCGCCCTGGTCGCCGCGCTCCCGGATTCGACCGCGCGATCCGGCGGCGAGTCGCGTCGTCCACGCGCGGAAGCGATGGCGCTGGTTGCCGCCCTGATTCTCGGCGTCCTCGGCTATGCCCTGTTCGAGCGCGCGGGCAGTCCGCCGGCCCCCGCCGACCACGGTCGAGCGTCGTCCGGGCCGCTCGTCGGCGCGCCGGCGACGGTCCCGCCCTCCGCGTCATCGAGCTCCGCCGCGCTCGCGCCGCACGTCGATGCCCGTCTGCTCCGCGCGGCGCCCGGCGGCGCCGAGGAAGTCCGGCCCGGCGATCTCATCGCTCCCGGCGACCAGCTCGCGCTCTCGATCGGAACGCACGAGCCGCTGTGGCTGTACGTGCTCGACGAAGATCGCACCGGTCACGTCGTGGTGCTCTTCCCCGTCGCGAACGTCTCGCCGGCGAACCCGATCCCGCCCGGCCGGCACCGCATTCCGGGCAAGCGCGGCGGGAAGCCGCTCGACTGGCAGGTGACATCGGCGGGAGGGAGCGAGACGTTTCTCTTCCTCGCTTCGCGGACGGCTCTGCCGGACCTCGAGGCGCGGCTCGGCGACGCGACCACGGCGCACGAGGGCGCGACCGTCCACGACGCGCGTCTCGAATCGGCGCCGGGCACGACGCGCGGCGTCGATGGGCTCGCGCCGAGTCGCATCGCCATCGACGCGC
>DATJEP010000032.1:0-8531 GCA_035496475.1 Candidatus Udaeobacter sp. | reverse complement strand
GCCGGCCCAGGCCAGAGCGCGCGGCGATTTCAGCCAGCGCCACGGACCCTCGAAGCGCTCGGGATGCGCCTGCGCCCCGGCCAGACCCTGGGCGCGAATGCGATCCTCCACCCGCGCCGCGAACGATTCGAAGTAGGCATCGCCCGGATCATGAGCCAGAGCGGAGGCCACGCCGCGATCCTGCGCGGCGAGCTCCGCCAGTGACGCGCGGCAGCCGGCGCAGGTCTCGAGGTGCGCGTCGACCCGCCGGCGTTCGCTCGGATCGAGCGCCTGATCGAGGTGCGCGCTCAGCTCGTGTTCGGTGAGGTGCTTCATCGTGATTCCCCGGTCCGCGCCGCGAGACGCGTCTTGAGATCGGCGCGCGCGCGAGAGAGTCTCGACATCACCGTGCCGGGCGGCAGGCTCAGTGCGCGCGCGATTTCATCGTAGGACATCCCTTCGACCACCCGCAGCACCAGGATCGACTGATGCTCCGGTGACAACTCGGCGAATGCCGCGCCGAGGAGCTCGTCACGCTCCCGCTCTGCCGTGTTCTCGGCCGGATCGTCACTACCCGCAAATTGACCTCCCGCCTCGATCAGGGGCTCGAGCGCCGTCTCGGGCCGGCGCTTGCGGCGCCGGAACAGCGAATACGCGAGATTGACCGCGATGCGCGACAACCAGGGGCGCAGCGGCTCGCCGACGCGAAACCGGCCGATTGCCTGATACGCGCGCACGAATGTCTCCTGGGCGAGATCATCCGCGTCGCTGGCATTGCGAGTCAGTCCGTAGGCCAGCCGATAGATCGAGCGCTGATGCAGCCGCACCAGCCGGCCGAAGGCCGCCGAGTCGCCGCCCTGCGCGGCAGTGACGAGGGCACTTTCCTCGCCCGCTTCCAATGATGGGTTACGCTGGCCGGCCGATTCCATTCCGGGCCATCTTGCCCAGCCGGAATCTCATGTCAAGAACTTGGCTGGGAATCAATTGGCCGGCGTTGCGGAACGGGAACCCGGGGATTCGCGGGATTCCCCCGCCGCGGCGTCCCGTTCGGCCCGGGCGGCCGCGAGCGCGGCACGGGGATCGGGCGCCGCGGTGACCGCCCGGCCGAGCACGATCATGCCCGCGCCGCCCCGGACCGCGTCGGTGATCGTCGCCACCCGCGCCTGATCGTGCGAGGCGCCGCCCTTCGGGCGGATGCCGGGCGTGACCGCGAAGAATGGCGCGGGATGGCGCTGACGAATTCCTTCGAGATCGCTGGCCGCGCACACGATGCCGAACGCTCCCGCCCGCTCGCTCATCTCGAGCAGCGCCGCGATCGTCCCATGAAGGTCGAGCGGGCGCGCGAACCCGGGCGGAAGATCGCCGGGATCGAGGCTGGTGAGCAGGGTCACCGCGAGCACCCGCGTGTCGCCGCCGCCCTCGGCGACTCCCTCGACGGCGGCGCGCACCATCGCCTCGCCGCCCATCGCGTGCACAGTGAGGAATTCCGCGCCGAGCCGCGAGGCTTCGGCGGCGGCGCCCTTCACGGTGTTCGGAATGTCGTGGAGCTTGAGATCGAGAAAGATCCTCCGGCCGCGCGTGCGCAGCCGGCGCACCACCTCGGGCCCCGCGGCGGTGAACAGCTGAAGGCCGATCTTCGCGACCTCCCTCCCCTCGCCGAGGCGATCCTCCAGCGCCAGCGCCTGATCGAGGGTTGGAACGTCGTAGGCGATCGCGATGGCGGTCACGACGCGCGCCCCTCCAGGGCTCCGAAGCGGCGATGCCATTCGGCGAGGCGCGCGACGCCGCGGAAGGCCAGCTCGCGGGAGAGGTCGCCGAGGATCTCGCCGGCGGCGCGCGGATGGATGAACGATGCCGTGCCGATCTGAACGGCGGCGGCGCCGATGGCGAGGAACTCGAGCGCGTCACGCGCGTTCATGATGCCGCCCGATCCGATCACCGGAATCCGCACCGCGTTCACCGCCTCGTGGCAGCGCGCGAGTGCGAGCGGCTTGATCGCGGGGCCGGACAGGCCGCCGGTCGCGCGGCCCAGCTTCGAGCTCGCATGATCGAGATCGACCGCCATGCCGACGAAGGTGTTGACCGCGGTCAGCGCGTCGGCGCCGCCCCGCTCGCAGGCGCTCGCGAGATCGGCGATCGAGGTGACGTCGGGCGACAGCTTGGCGATCAGGGCGGCGCGCGTCAGCGGGCGGAGGCTCGCGAGCGTGCGTTCGAGCCGTTCGGCATCGGCCCAGTACCGGGCGCCGCCCCTGGCGATGTTCGGGCACGAGAAGTTGATCTCGAATCCTCCGATGCCGGCTTCGCCGCCGAGCGCTTCGACCAGGCGCACCAGCTCTTCGGGCGTCTCGCCCCCGACCGAGGCGATGATCGTCGCGCCGAGGGACCGCAGCTTCGGCAGCTTCTCGGTGCGGAAGCGGCTGAGGCCGACGTTCTCGAGACCGATCGAATTGAGCATGCCGGAAGCGGTCTCGGCGATGCGCTGCGCGGGATTCCCGGCGCGCGGCTCGAGCGTGACGGTCTTGGTGATCACGCCGCCGAGCGCGCCGACCTCGACGACATGGGCGTACTCGTCGCCGTATCCGAACGTGCCGGAGGCGACCAGGATCGGGTTCGCGAGCGTGAGCGGCCCGATCGGAACGCGAAGATCGACCGCCGCGGGATCGAGCGGCGGGCTGCCCGCGTCCGCCGCGGCGATGCCGTCTCCCGGCAGATGATCGTGCGACGTCATTCGATCCGGCTCCAGTCGAGGTCGCCGGCCTCGAAGACCGGACCTTCGGTGCAGCACATCGCGTACTCATGGTTTCCGAACAGGGACGGCGTGCCGTCGGGATCGAAGGCGGAACGCCGCGTCTCACTTCGCGGCAGCGGACATCCGCGGCAGACGCCGGTCCCGCACGCCATCACCGACTCCATCGCCAGCCAGGCCGGGACCGATCGCGCGAGCGCCCAGCGCGCCACCGCCTTCAGCATGGCGTGAGGACCGCAGGCGTGGATCACGATCGTGCCGCCGAGCGAGGGCACGATGCGATCGAGCAGATCGATGACGTTGCCCCGGGTGCCGCGGCTGCCATCGTCGGTGGCGAGGTGGAGGCGGCCTCCGATCCGCGCGATCTCACTCTGCGCGCTCTCGAGCCCGACCAGAAGATCGGCGCTGCGGGCGCCGAACAGGAATTCGCACGGCGACGCGCCGCGGGAATCCGCCGGAGTTTGCGCCAGCGCCTGGGCCGCGAAGATCAGCGGGGCGACACCGCGCCCGCCGGCGATCAGCACCGGGATTCCCGACTGCTCGAGCGGAAAGCCGCGCCCGAGCGGCCCCAGCACCTCGACCTCGTCGCCGGGAGACAGCGCGGAGAGCAGGCGCGTGCCGGTGCCGACCGCGGTGTAGAGGAATCCGATCGTCACGCCCTCGTCGTGAGATTCGGCGCTCGCCACGCTCATCGGCCGGGGCAGCAGCACCGCGCAGGGCGCCGCGAGCAGGAGCTGAATGAACTGGCCGGGCCGCGGGCGCGGGAACGACGGCGGCACGTCGACCTCGAGCCAGCGATAGTCGGGGCCGGTGACGAGCTGACGGCGCACGCGCGCGCGCGCCTGCATCCACGCGGCCGATACGCGGGAATCGGCCAGAGCGCCCACGGTCAACGGGAAACCCTGCTCGCGGATTCGCGGCGGCGGCCGCTCATCGAGGACTCCCGGTGGAATCGCGACCCGGACGATGGCTCAGCGTGTCGGGAGGAATGTAGAACCTCTGCAGCGTGTCCGGCGAGCCGAACGGCGATCGCGGCGGCCCCGCGCGCAGCGTGTCACCCGGTTGGTGGCCGAGCATCAGGCGTCGAGGCGTCGCCCCGCCGAGGGAATCGGGCGCGCCGAATCCGCGGGCGCCGAGCCGCGGCGCGTTGGGCGGAGGCTGCGAGAGCCGCGGCGCCACGGGCTCGGCACGCATGGTGTCGACCAGCACGCTCGGACGCTCGATCAGGCTGTCGGCGACGGTGAATCCCTCGGCTTCGAGATAGTCGCGGGCCGCCAGCTGCGCTTCGGTGGCGCGGTATTCGTGGATGACGCGCCAGAACAACGAATCCGCCGCAGACTTGCGATTCATCTTGCGGCTCAGCAGCCAGGCCTGCGCGTTGATCGCCTTGCCGGCCCACGGCGTGCCGCGCAGATCCTGCTCGAGCTTCTCGTACTGCTCGAGCGCCTTCTCGGGGCGGTTGTGCTGATAGAGATAGAGCTCGGCGAGCAGGAAGCCCGCTTCGGCCTTGCGCTGCAGCGAGTCGCGTCCCGAAGCCTGGCCGTACTGCTTCAGGCGATCGAGATTCGTCAGCCGCTGCGTCGCCTGCTGCGAGAAATTGCCCGCCACGTTGACGTCCTTCACCTTGCCGTACTCGACCCGCGCCTTGTCGAAGTCGCTGGCCAGCATCTCGTAGGCGTAGCCGATCCGGTACTGCGCTTCGGCGGCGAGCGGGGTGCGCGGATAGTTCGCGAGCACCTGTCGATATTCTTCGAGCGCGGGGTCGAGGCGCTCGGCCATCATGTCCGCGGTCCCGACCCGCAGCCTCAGGCGCCCCCAGTGATCGACGCCCGGGCCGGTCGGGGCGTTGACGACCTGAGCGCCGGTCGCGGTGGTCGTGGTGGTGACGATCGGTACCGGCTCGTGCGCGAGCGCGCGGTGCAGAAGCTCGATCTCCTCGTCGAACTGCCGCGCTCCTTCCAGGCAGTCGGCCTCGCGCAGCAGGAAGTCGAAGCGCTCGTCATCGTTCGCGGCCGAGAGCCCAAGGGCACGGAAGTCGTCGCGCGCCGGCCCGTATTCGCCGTCGGCCAGCAGCGCCTCGGAGCGCGCCATGCGGGCGGCGCGGACCAGCGGGCTCTTCGGATAGTTCGTGATCAGCTGGGTCGCGGCCTCGGCCGCCTCGCGCCGTCGATCGAGCGAGCTCAGCGCTCGCGAGCGCTCGAGCAACGCGTAGGGCACGAGCTTGTGCTTCGGATTGCGGGCGAGGTAATCGTCGAGCGCGGTCAGCGCCTCGGTTGGCTTGTGTCCCTGCCGGTAGGCGACGCCCAGATAGAACTCGGCTTCGGCCTTGACCGCGCTCTTGGGAAAGCGGGTGTCGTAGTCGTTCAGCATGCTCACCGCTTCCATCGGGTCCTGGCGCCCGATCAGGGAGCGCGCCCACAGGAGATAGGCGTCGTCCACGTACTTCGACTTCGGATACTGCGACAGAAGCTTCTTCGAATACTTGATGCAGTCGACGAAGCTCTGGACGTAGGGGCTCGAGCCGGGCTCGATCAGATAGGGCTCGCCCTGGGTTCCGCGATCGTAGTTCTTGCGCGCCAGGAAGAACGTGTTCCAGTAGGCGCACGAGACCAGCGGCAGAAGGGCCAGCACGAGCAGCGGTGCCCAGGCTCGTTTTACGATCATTCGCCGCCGCATGTTCACCGGTACCCCGATCGAGGCCGTTTCGTCGTCATGAATGTGAGAGCCGCTCGCGCGGCGACCGGCGCGGAGCGAGGGCGAGCAAGGGTAACACCGCGCCGGGCCGGCCGGAGAACCCACGACGTCTTGGAGTTGTCAGCGCGACGGGATCGCCGCGACCCTCGCGGCGAGGCGGGCGGCAGAAACTCAGCGCAGCTCGTATTCGCGGCTGACCGTCCGTTGAACGCGCAACGCCGGATCACGGTGGGTGACCACGCCGTCACAGATCGTGGCGAGCACCCTGCCCTTGAGCGGCCAGCCCGCGAACGGAGTGTTCCGACCCTGGCTGTGGAATCGCTCGGGATCGACGGTCCATTCGGCGGCAGGATCGATCAGCACGAGGTCCGCGATCGAGCCGGCTTCGAGCGCGACTTCGGGCAGGCCGAACACGCGCCGCGGCGCGTCGGTCCACAGCTCGAGCGCCCGCTCCAGCGAGAGATGGCCGGGCTCGACGAGGCCGGTCAGGGTGAGCGCGAGCGCGGTCTCGAGCCCGCTGATGCCGAACGGGGCCTGATCGAACGGCTGACGCTTCTCTTCCGCGGTGTGCGGCGCGTGGTCGGTGACGAAGCAGTCCACCGTGCCGTCGGCGATGGCCGCGATCACCGCATCACGATCGCGTGCCGAACGCAGCGGAGGATTCATCTTGGCGCTGGTGTCGTAGTCCCCCACCGCTTCTTCGGTCAGCATCCAGTAGTGTGGGCAGGTCTCGCCGGTGACGGCGAGGCCGCGCCGCTTCGCGTCGCGCAGGCCCTCGAGTGATTCGGCGCACGAAAGGTGCGCGAGATGAACGCGTCCGCCGGTGAGCGCGGCGAGCTCGACGTCGCGGCGAACCATGATGCTCTCGGCGGCGGACGGAATGCCGCGAAGGCCGAGCCGCGTCGCCACCGGGCCCTCGTTCATGTGACCCTCGCCTCGCAGCGAGAGATCTTCCTCGTGGCACACGATCGGCAGTCCGGTCGGCCCTGCGTATTCGAGCGCGCGCCGCATCATCGCGGCCGAGGACACCGGGTGTCCGTCGTCGGAGAGCGCGACCGCGCCCGCGGACTTCATCGCCAGTGCCGGCGCCAGCGTCTCGCCCTTCTGTCCGAGCGTGAGCGCCCCGATCGGATGCACCCGGCAGTTGCCGGCGTCCCGGGCGCGATTCAGCACCCATTCGATCCATGCCGCGCTGTCCACCACCGGATCGGTGTTGGGCATGCACGCGACCGACGTGAAACCGCCGGCGGCCGCCGCGCGCGTACCGCTCGCGATCGTCTCCTTGGCGGACTGGCCCGGCTCGCGCAGGTGAACGTGCAGGTCGACGAGGCCCGGCGCCAGCACGGCGCCGTGCGCTTCGAGAATCTCCGGAATGCCTGGGCGCTCGAGCACGCCGTCACGGAGGAGATCATGGACGACGCCCCACGCCGTCTCGTTGGGATCGATGCTTCCGGCCGGCACCACGGCGTGGATCCGCCCTTCGAGCAGGACGTCGAGCCGCTCGCCGGTCCGCCAGTGGCGCGCGTCGCGAATCAGGATCGCGCCGCTCACGCGTGCTTCTCTCGCGCGATGCTCATCGGGGTCGCGCCGGATGTGCCCGGCGTCACACCGCGGCTTCCGCGTCGCCGGTCACGCACCACGACAGCACCGCGCAGCGAACCGCCAGACCGTTCGCGGTCTGATCGAAGATCACCGAGCGTCCGCCGTCGGCGACGTCAGGCATGATCTCGACCCCGCGATTCATCGGGCCCGGATGCATCACCACGGCGTCTTCCTTCATCAGCCGCGCGCGCTCGGCCGTGAGCCCCCACACCCGCGAGTATTCGGCGAGCGAGGGCAGGAGGCCTCGCTCCATGCGCTCGCGCTGGAGGCGAAGGGCCATCGCGGCGTCGGCGTTCTCGAGCGCGTCCTCGAGCGTCGGCGCGATGGTGCAGCCGGGCGATTCGATGTCGCGCGGCATCAGCGTGCCGGGTCCGCACACCGTGACCGTGGCCCCGAGGGCGTTCAGGCCGCGGATCGCCGAGCGCGCGACGCGCGAGTGCGCGATGTCGCCGACGATCGCGAGCCTCTTGCCCTCGAAGCGCCCGCCCCAGGCGTCGCGCAGCGTCATGAGATCGAGCAGACCCTGGGTCGGGTGCTCGTGCTCACCATCGCCGGCGTTGATCACCGAGGCATCGAGATGGCGCGCCAGGAACCCGGGCACTCCCGACGAGCGATGGCGGACGATCACCGCATCCACCCCCATCGAGGTGACGACGCGCAGCGTGT
Source organism: Candidatus Udaeobacter sp. (assembly GCA_035496475.1). Classification (GTDB taxonomy): domain Bacteria; phylum Eisenbacteria; class RBG-16-71-46; order RBG-16-71-46; family RBG-16-71-46; genus JACOSU01. The sequence goes on along the minus strand of DATJEP010000032.1, from coordinate 844 downwards.
CGAGCAGCGACTCGCCCTTGCTGACCGACGTGCCGCTCTCGCCGAACGTGACGTGCATCGCGCCGAGTCGCTGGGCCGCGAGCTCGAATGAGACGCGGGTCCGGGTCGAGTCTTCGAAGAACGCGTTGCACACGGCGACGCCGCGCAGAGCGTCGGAGCGCCAGCGTCCGGCCCGCAGTTTTTCGCGGTAGAGCCCGGCCGCATCGAGCAGCTCGAGGATCCGCTCGCGCGACGTGCCCTCGAGCCCGAGCAGGTGACGGCGGGTCGCGAGGCGCGGCCGCGGGACGACGTGAAGGCTCGCTTCAGCCGGTTCCGAAGGTGCAAAAAAACCTGCCTCGGCAGGAGCCGGGCAGGCGATTGCGCTGGCACGATCCATCGGATCCCCCTTGTGCCGCCTCTCGGGGCGGCCCTTTAAAGGATGGGCTGTGTTGCGTGTCGGGAAGAATCTACCGGATTCGGTCGTCCCGGGCAAGGGACGTGCGGCCGGATGCCCGTCGAGGCCCATGCAGGCGAAGGAACTGAGGGCGACCAGCTTGTTGGGGGCGCATCTTTCGCGGCGCAGAGTGCCCGACAGCACGCGAAATGCACGAAGGTGGCCGGTGATCCTGACAAACGCTGGTCCCTCGGCGCACGAGACCGCGCATCATAGGGTTGTGCTCCGACCCTGCGATCTTCCGCTCCAGCCTACGCTGGACTTCATCGAGGCCGCGTTGCCCCCGGGACCTGTGCGCATGCTCCAGGTCGGGTGCGGTGACGGCGCGATCGCCGAGGGACTGAAGGATGACGAGCGTGAGGTCGTGGCGCTCGACCGATCCGCCGCCGCGGTCGCCGAGGCGCGGCGCCG
>DATJEP010000031.1:0-26410 GCA_035496475.1 Candidatus Udaeobacter sp. | reverse complement strand
TCCCGAGGTCTGCCCGTGCGGCCGTGCGCTGCCGCTGCTCGGCCGGCCGTCCGGCAGCGCACGCGGCCCTCGATGCCCTCTGGCACCAGCTTCGACAGCTCGTCGGTCGAATCCTGGAAGTAGCGCTCGCGGCTGCCGCGCGCCGAAGCCATCGCCGAGAGCGAGCCCATTCCGCGATAGACCTTGAACGATCGGCCTTCCAGCAGCACGACCTCGCCCGGACTCTCTTCGGTGCCGGCGAACATGCTGCCGATCATCACCGAGTGCGCTCCGGCGCCGATCGCCTTCACCACGTCGCCGCTGTACTTGATGCCGCCGTCCGCGATGATCGGAACGTCGGTGTTCTCGAGCGCTTTCGCCACCTCGAGCACCGCGGTGATCTGCGCCATGCCGGAGCCGGTGACCACGCGCGTGGTGCAGATCGCTCCCGGGCCCATGCCGACCTTTACCGCGTCGGCGCCGGCCGCGGCCACCGCCTTCGCGCCCTCGCCGGTACCGACGTTGCCGGCGATGAGATCGACGTCCGCGAAACGCTGGCGGAGCTTCTCGGTCACCTCGAGCACGCCGCGCGAATGCGCGTGCGCGCTGTCGACCACCAGCGCGTCGACGCCGGTCTTCACCAGCTCGGCGGCGCGCTCCAGCACGTCGCCGGCGGCGCCGACCGCCGCGGCCACGCGCAGCCGGCCGAGCGAATCCTTGCAGGCGAGCGGATGCTTGATGCGCTTCTCGATGTCCTTGACCGTGATCAGTCCCTTGAGCCGGCCTTCGGCATCGACCACCGGGAGCTTTTCGATCCGGTGCTTCGCCAGCGTCGCGCGCGCCTGCTCGAGCGTGGTGCCGACCGGCGCGGTGACAAGGTGTTCCCGCGTCATCAGGTCGGACACCCGGCGCGAAGGGTCGTCCTCGAAGCGCAGGTCGCGGTTGGTGAGGATCCCGACCAGCCGCCCCTCCTCGGTGATCGGAACTCCCGAGATGTGGAAGCGCGCGCAGATCGCGCGGGCTTCGCCCACCGTCGCGGACGGGGGCAGCGTGACCGGATCGACGATCATGCCGCTCTCGGAGCGCTTGACGCGGTCGACCTGGGCGCACTGATCGGGGATCGAGAGATTCTTGTGGATGACGCCGATGCCGCCCTCGCGCGCCAGCGCGATCGCCAGCTCCGATTCGGTCACGGTGTCCATCGCCGCGCTGACGATCGGAATGTTGAGCGGGATCCGCCGCGACAGACGGCTCTGCAGCGCGACGTCGCGGGGATGAACCTCGGAGAGCCGCGGCACCAGCAGGACGTCATCGAAGGTGAGCGCTTCGGGCCCCACCTTCTCGGTCCATGACACCCGCTGGCTCACGCCCATGTCTCCCTGACGCGCCGGGCCGAGTGGCCTCGGACGGACGGTCTATCCGGGAAGAACGCCTTCCTGCTTCTTCGGCTTGGCCTTGAGACTGAAATAGTAGTTGATGCCCAGGCGCACCCCCACGGCGACGATCGAGTCGTTGAAGCCGGAGGGGAACTGGGCGTCGCGCTTCGCCGCGATGTAGTGAGCGTCGATGGTGATCTCGACGCTGGTGGTCGAGAGATTCTTCGAGAACTGTTCGACGCCGAGCTCCGCGGTGCCGCCGGCATAGAGACCGCGGTGCGGCTTCAGCGTCACGGGATCGAGCACCACCTTGCGGTGATTCTCGACCCACACGCGGTAGAGACCGGGACCTGCGCCGAGGTGCCAGACCTGGCGCCCGCGGAAGACGAGCTGGATCTGCGTCGTGATCGGGGCGATCAGCGTGAGGTAACGATCCTTGTAGGGATCGGTCGGGAAGTGGATGTCCTGGAACGGCGCGGGATTGCTCTTCTTCGAATACGCGGTCCACATGAAGCCCGGGCTGACCTGCCAGCGAAAGGACGGCGAGATCGTGTAGCGCCAGTTTCCCGAGAACGACAGGCGCGACACCGCCTCCTTCGAGTAGTCGCCGTTTCCGAACACCTTGCCGCCGCCCAGCTGTCCGCCGACGCCGCCGTATCCGGGATGATCTCCGCGCATGTCGGACGGCTTCGGCGCCGGCGCCGGGGCGGGCGCGGCGACTGCCGGAGCGGGAGTCGCGGCAGGGGTTTCGTCGAGCCTCACGCCACCGGTATCACTCGAGGCGGGGACGGGCGCGGGCTCCTGAGCGGGCAACCGATTCGGGCCGGCGGGAAAGGGCTCCGCCGCAAGGCACGCCGAGGCGACCGTGAGCAGTGCGAGGGTCGCGATGCTCACCCAGCGCGGCATTGAAATCATGCGATTGGAGACTCCCCCTCCGTGAAAGGAGGATGGATGAGGTAGGCCCGGTGCGAATGAGCGCTGCAGTATAGAGACGGCTCTTTGGGTGTCAAGGATCGGGTCCCCTCCGTCAACGGCGTCGTCACACACGCGACGACGTCGTCATCGGACGGGCACGTTGGACGCGTTCCGACCGCGCGAAACGCAGAAAAATCCGCGCACCGGGACGTCTGGAACGGTCCTTGCCGGACGATCGATCGCTGCAACCGGGATCCCGCGCAACAAACTCTTCTTCCCGCCTCACTCCGAATCCTACCGACGTAGTCAGCCAAGACACGGGGCCGGCCGCCAACCGGCCCCAGTCCCGGTTGCCGGGCGTGCGCCCGGCCTGAGTTTTGACACTCCCCCGACCCGGCCACTACACTCCCGCACTCATTTTGCCCATGAGCGCCCTGGCGACCCCCTGCCTGGCCTTCTGCCGAACCTCGACGGAGAAGCAATGACACGCGCCGACTGGTGGAAGCTGCTCGCGGTTCTCGCCGCGACCGTTTTCTCCGCCTTCTACCTGTTCCCGTCGTACCGCTACTACACGCTCTCTCCCGCTCAGCGTCAGGCACTTCCCGCCGGCGAGCTCTCCGATCTGCGCAAGAAGGCGATCCATCTCGGGCTCGACCTCCAGGGCGGCATGCATCTCGTGCTCGAGGTCGATCGCTCGCGTCTGGGCGCGGCCGAAGCGAAGGACGCGCCCGACCGCGCGATGGAGATCATCCGCAACCGCATCGACCAGTTCGGCGTCGCCGAGCCGCTGGTTCAGAAGGAAGGCGAGGATCGCATCGTGGTCCAGCTGCCGGGCCTCACCGACCGGCAGCGCGCCATCGATCTCATCGGCAAGACCGCACTGCTCGAGTTCAAGCTGGTGCGGACGCCCGAGGAGGTGAAGAACGTCTTCGCCAAGCTCGACGGCTACCTCGCCGCGCGCGGCGCCGGGGCGGGCGGAGACTCGATTTCGCGCAGGAACCCGCTGACCTCGCACTTCCTCGGCTTCGAGTCGTCGGCCTTCGTGCGCCAGGACGAGCTCGGCGAGGTGGAGAAGCTGATGGCGACCGCCGGCGTCGACTCCATCGTGCCGCTCGATTCGCAGCTGCTGTGGGGACCTCCGGGCGAGAGCCAGCAGGGCGTGACCGGACGCGCGCTCTACGTGGTGAAGCGCGAGCCCGAGATGACCGGCGGATCGGTGGCCTCGGCAATGGCCTCGCTCGGCCTCGATCAGACCAGTCCCGGGGCCTGGGGCGTGAGCATGAAGCTGACGCCGAAGGGACGCGCCGACTTCGCCCGAGTCACCGGCAACAACGTCGGCCGCCAGCTCGCCATCGTGCTCGACGGCCAGGTCAGCTCGGCGCCCAACATCCGCGAGCGCATTCCGAACGGCAGCGCCTCGATCACCGGCAGCTTCGACGTTCAGTCGTCGAAGGATCTCGCGATCGTGCTGCGCGCCGGCGCGCTTCCGGCTCCGGTCAAGATCATCGAGGAGCGATCGGTCGGACCCTCGCTCGGCTCCGATTCGATCAAGGACGGCATCACCGCCGGCGTGATCGGCACGGCGATGGTCGTCGTCTTCATGGCGCTCTACTACCAGCTGTCCGGACTGATCGCGATCGTCGCCATGGTGCTGAACATCTTCTACCTGATGGCGTGCATGGCGGGCTTCGGCGCCACGCTCACGCTGCCGGGTCTCGCCGGCATCGTCCTCACCATCGGCATCTCGGTCGACGCCAACGTGCTGATCTTCGAGCGCATCCGCGAGGAGCTGCGCAACCAGAAATCGGTCCGGCAGGCGGTTCAGCTCGGCTATGACCGCGCCTTCCGCACCATTCTCGACGCCCACGTCACGACGCTGATCAGCGCGTTCTTCCTGTTCGGATTCGGCACCGGGCCCATCAAGGGCTTCGCGGTCACGCTCAGCATCGGCCTGATCGCCAACATGTTCACGGCGGTGCTGTTCACCCGCATGATCTTCGACTACATGCTGGGCCGCTCGGGCAAGGTCGAGCGACTCAGCATCTGATCCGACCGGAAAGGCGGACCATGCTCCAGATCCTGCACGGGACCAACATCCCGTTCATGCGCTACCGGCGCTTCACGTACATCTTCTCCGGCGCGCTGATCATCGCCACCGCGGTGTGGCTGATCATGCACGGCGGTCCGCGCTACAGCGTCGATTTCACCGGCGGCAATCTGCTCCAGGTCCGGCTCAGCCAGTCGATGCCCGCCGATCAGGTGCGGACCGCGCTCGATCAGGCCGGGATGCGCGGCTTCGAGCTGCAGCAGATGACCGGGGAGCAGAAGAACGAGTTCATGATCCGGATCCAGGGCGAAGGCTCGGGCAGGGATCCCTTCACCGAGGTCAAGACCGCGCTGGAGAGCCGGATCCACGGGCTCACGGTCGAGCTCCGGCGCAACGAGCACGTCGGCCCCAAGGTCGGCAGCGAGCTCCGGCAGAAGGCGATCTGGGCGATTCTCTGGAGCTTGGGCGGAATTCTGGTTTACGTCGGGTGGCGTTATGAGTTTAAATTCGCGGTCGGCGCCGTGGTGGCCCTCTTCCACGACGTCTTCGTGACCCTCGGGATGCTGTGCTTCACCGGGCGTGAAGTCTCCCTGACGGTGGTCGCGGCTCTGCTCACCATTGCCGGCTATTCCATCAACGACACGATCGTGGTCTTCGACCGCATCCGCGAGCGTTCACGCGCGCTGCGCAAGGAAAAGCATTCGCGCGTGATGGACATCGCGGTGAACGAGACGCTGTCGAGAACGCTCATCACGTCGCTCACCGTGTTCCTCTCGGCGGTGGCCCTGTTCATCTGGGGCGGCGAGGTGCTGCGCGACTTCTCGTTCGCCATGCTCGTCGGAGTCGGCTTCGGGACCTACTCGTCGGTCTACGTCGCGAGCGCGCTCGCGCTCGACATCTGGATCGGCCTCGACCGCCGCAAGGGCGTCCAGGCCGAATAAGCGAAAGGTTTCTCGATGAAGCGTGTCTCCGTTCTTCGCTCCGCGTTCGCGCTGCTCGTGCTCACCTGGGTGGTGATGGCCGCGACCGGATGCGCGAAGAAGCTGACCGTCGATCCCTCGTTCGCCGTTCTCGAGGGCACGCCGTCGCCGAACGCGCGGCTGATCGTCTACCAGGACATCGGCAACGTCGTCTACGCCAAGCACGAGTTCCCCGCGAACTCGGGGCAGTTTCTCCTCGACAGCACGTTCACGGTCTACAACTTCGGACCGGGCACGATTCAGGGAGTCATTCTCGACGGGACGCCGGCGCAGGGCTACGAGGTCGAGCGCCGGCAGGCCGGCGGCGGCTTCCTGCCGATCAAGGACTTCCCGCTGACGCCCGCGACGCGGTGGCTGCAGACCGAATGGGAGGCCTATACCTTCCACGATCCGCCGTCGAACGGATCATCACCACCGACCTATCAGGGACGCGGCTACCTGTCGGGACAGATCACGCGTCAGTCCCCGCTTACCAACACGGCTCAGCTCACCGGCGCGGCGCTGTCGGATTGCAGGTTCATCACGATCGGCGGACTGGTCGTGCCGGCGCCGCAGTTCGGCAATCCCGAAACGTTCAAGGGAGACACGCTGCCGACGATCACCTGGCAGCCGGTGCCCGGGGCGGCGAAGTACGAGATCCAGACCTTCCAGTTCCGCGGCGACATCCGGATCGGGTCGGAGAAGTTCTACTACGGAATCCCCGCCCCCATCGCCACCGGCAAGGTGCATCACTTCTTCATCGCCACCATCCCCGGGTCGGCGACGTCGTACAAGCTCGGCGATGCCGGCAGCGCGACCATCCTCCAGAACATCCCGATGATCGGCGGGCAGAAGTATTTCTTCCGGCTGAGCGCGATCGATTCGTCGGGGCAGCTGATCGGCTGCACGGTGGGGTCGAATCCCGACACCGCGCGAATCGGGGTCGAGGCCTTCGTCTATTCCGCGGCCGCGCAGATCGTGTGCGTGGGGTGCACCAACCCCTAGCAATCCCTGAACAACTGCCGGGCCGCATCGGACGAGCGGCTCGGAATGTCGGCCCAGCGAGCCGTCGCCCGCGAAGGAATGGCTTCGTCGCGGTGTATCATCGAGTGGATGATGCGACGATCCCGGCTGCCCGTTTCGGCCCTGTTCCTCATGATGATGGTGGCGCCCTGGCTCACGCCGGCTCCGGCCGCGCACGCACAGGTCGGAGCGAACCCCTCGAGTGACGCGCCGCCTCCCGGCGCGCGGGCGTTCAGCATCGCGCGGCTGAAGTACGGCGGCGGCGGCGACTGGTACGAAGACCGCACCTCGCTCTCGAATCTCCTGAAAGCGCTGCGCGAGCGCACCTCGATCACGGTGGCCGCCGATCACGAGGCGGTGGTCGAGCCGGCGTCGGCCTCGATCTTCCAGTATCCGTTCGTCTTCGTCACGGGCCACGGCAACATCAAGTTCACCGACGCCGAGATCCGCAATCTGCGCCGCTACCTCGATTCCGGCGGGTTTCTCTGGGTCGACGACGACTTCGGCATCGATCCTTCGTTCCGCCGCGAGATGAAGCGCCTGTACCCCGAATCGCCGCTGGTCGAGCTGCCGTTCTCGCACCCCGTTTTTCACCAGCTTTACGAGTTCCCGGGCGGCCTGCCGAAAATCCATGAACACGATGGTGGCCCGGCCCGCGCGTACGGAATCTATAATCAGGGACGGATGGTGGTGTTCTATAGTTTCGATACCGACCTCGGCGATGGTCTCGAGGATCCCGAGATCCACAACGACCCGCAGGACAAGCGGGATGCGGCCCTCCGGATGGCGCTCAACATCGTCCACTTCTCCCTCAGTCAGTAAGGCCCCGGCCGGGACGCGGATCTCGACATGACCGCTCGCTCACCAGCACCTCCGCTCCAGAAGACGCTCGAGAGCCAGCACGCCGCGCTGCGGCGCGCGGCCACGTTGCGGCACGCGTTGCGCGCGGCCGCGACGATCATGCTGGCGATCGCGCTCGCGATCGCCCTCGGCATCGCGTGGCGCATGGGTCCCTCGGGCGCCTGGGTGCGTCTCGTGCTGGTGCTCGCGCTTTCGGTCGCGGCGCTGGCCCTGGCGCTGCTGCGGCTGCGCCGGGACGTTCCCTCCTTCGCCGCGTTCCTCGAGCGGATCGAGACGCGCTTCCCCGACCTCCGCTCACTGCTCCGGAACGCCTTCGATCTCGAAGTTCAGGGCTCCGCGCACACCTCGGGCGAGCTGGCCGAGGCGCTGCGCGCCGATGCCGCGCGAAGATTCTCGGGAGTCGAGGTGCGCTCGCTGAGGCCGAAGGTGGCGCCGCTCCGGCCCGCGCTGCTGATCGCCGCGGCGGCGGCGCTGCTCGTGCTGCTGACGGTGCTGTGGCCGGCCGCGGTCGAGCGCTCCTGGGCCACGCTCTTTTCTCCGAATCGCGCCGCGCCGCCGGTCACGCTCGCGGTCGAGCCGGGCTCGGTGCGGCTCTCGCCCGGCGTCACGCTGTCGGTGCGGGCGCGCGTCACCGGCACCCGCCTCGCGCCGCGCCTCGATCGCACCGGCATCCGTCGGGAGCCCGAAGCGGTCGACGAGGGCGTGATCGCCGGGTCGCGCGTCTGGCGCTTCGATCTTCCCCCGATCACGCACGACGACGACTATCGCGTCCGTGTCGCCTCGGTGACGAGCCCGCGCTATCACATCGCGCTCTCCGGCGAGCCGCAGCCGGTCAGCTTCGAGATCGAATACGTCGCTCCCGGATACGCCCGGCTGCCTTCGCAGCGCGGCAGCGCGACGCGCGGGGACCTGAGCGCGCTGCGCGGCTCGCGCGCGACCGTCGAGATCACGTTCGACCGCGACGTGCGCTCGCTCGACGTCCACGCGCCGGGCCATGCTCCGGCGCGTTTCGAATCGCTCACGCCGCGGCGCTGGCGCGGCACGATCCCGGTCGAGCGCGAAGGCGACTGGGAGCTGGCGGCCGGCACGCCGACCGGCAGCGCGCGCTTCCATTACCCGGTGCGCCCTCTGCCCGACGCGCCGCCGGTCATCGCCGTGCGACTGCCGGAGGGCGATCTCGATCTGCCCGACGGCCAGAAGGTTCCGCTCGAGGTGATGGGCGAGGACGACCTCGGGCTCTCGAGCCTGGAGCTCGAGATGCACAAGGACGCCGCCTCTCCGTGGCAGCGGGTGACGCTGGCGCGCTTCGCCGGCGAGCCGCGCGAGGGGCATGTGGTCTCGCAGTGGGACGCCGCGGCGCTCGGACTCCTTCCCGGCGAGAGCGCCACGTTCCGCTTCGCGCTCTACGACAACGACGCCTTCGGGCGCGGCGTGGCGCGGAGTGGAAGCTACACCGTGCGCTTCCCCTCGCTGGGCGAGCTCTACAAGAACGTCAGCGATCGCCAGCAGGTCGCCGAAGGCGCGCTCGAGAAGGTCGCCGAGCAGGCGCGCGAGCTGCAGAAGAAGCTCGACCAGCTCTCACGGCAGGCGGCGGCCACACCGTCTTCCGGATCGTTCGAGCGCCACGAGGAGCTGAAGAGCGCGCTCGACCGCCAGCAGGATCTCGCGCAGCGCGCCGATCAGGCGGCGCAGGATCTGGCGAAGAGTCTCGATCAGGCGGCCGAGCGTCGCGCGTTCAGCCAGGATCTCGCGAACAAGCTGCGCGAGATGCAGCAGCTGGTCAGCCAGGTCCAGTCGCCGGAGTTCCGTGAGGCGCTGAAGAAGATTCAGCAGGCGCTCGAGAAGATGGATTCGCGCGCGGCGGAGCAGGCGCTGCCCGACTGGCGCAAGCGCAACCAGGAAATGATGAACAACGTCGACCGCTCGATCGAGCTGCTGAAGCGTCTCCGCGAGGAAGAGTCGCTCGACGCCCTCGCGCATCGCGCCGACGAGCTCAAGCGCCAGCAGGACGCGCTGAATCAGGAGCACGAGCAGCAGGACAATGCGAAGCCCGAGGGCGCGAAGAGCTCCGAGGATTCGAAGAACGCGCAGTCCCGGCGTTCCGACGGCCGCGACCCCGAGCACGCCAACGCGGACGCCGAGAAGCACGACGGCGATTCGCGCGAGTCGCTCGCGGCGAAGCAGCAGCAGGCGGCTTCCGAGAGCCAGAAGCTCGGCCAGGACGTTCGCGAGGCCGGACAGCAGGCGAGCGGCGGCGAGGACCAGAAGTCGGAGATGAACCAGGCGGCGCAGGAGCTCGATCAGGACGCGGCCAGCGCCCAGCGCGAAGCCGCGCAGTCCGAGTCCCAGGGCCAGTCCGGCCAGGCGAAGTCGCATGGTCAGTCGGCGAGCCAGAGCATCTCCCAGGCGCATTCACGGCTGTCGAGCCTGGCGCAGAAGATGTTCCAGCAGCGGCAGAGCGTCGACCTCGCCGCGGTGCGGCGCGGTGCGCAGGACCTGCTCTCGCTGCAGCGCGAGAGCGAAGAGAATCTCTCCAGCCGCCAGCCGCTGGAGGGGCGCGCCGATCGCCAGACCGATCTCTCGGACGGGGTCTCGCGGGTCAGTGATTCGCTCGAGACGCTGTCGCGCCGCACGCCGTTCATCACGCCGAAGCTCGGGCAGGCGCTGGGGCGCGCGATGCAGCAGTTGTCGCGTTCCGGGCGCGAGATGAGCGGGGGCGACCGTTCCGAAGGCGAGCGCGCCGGAAAGTCGGCGAGCCAGGCGCTGGCCGAGGCCGTTCTCGAGCTGCGCCGCACCGAGAACCAGATGTGCAACAACCCGAACTCGTCGGCCCAGGGCGGCCAGACCGCGGGTGAGCACATGTCGCAGCTCGGCGAGCGCCAGGGGCAGCTGAACCAGCATTCGCAGCAGATCACGCGGCGCCTGACCGAGCAGATGCGGATGCAGGCCGGCGACGAGGCCGAGCTCCGCAAGCTCGGCGAGGAGCAGGGTCGCATTCGCGCGGAGCTCGAGGGGATGCAGCGCGACGACGAGAAGAATCACGAGCTGCTCGGGCGCCTCGACGCCGCGCGCCGCGAGATGAAGGACGTCGAGCAGACGCTGGAGAGCGGGCAGGTCGGCGACGATCTGGAGCAGAAGCAGCAACGCATCCTGTCGCGCCTGCTCGACGCCGCGCGCTCGGTCAATCGCCGCGACTTCAACCCGGAGCGCGAATCGCGGCCGGGCGAAGACGTCGCGCGCCCCTCGCCCGCCGCGCTGTCGCCCGACCTCCTGCGCGAGACCGACCGGCTGCGGCTGGATCTGCTCAAGGCCGAGGCCGACCGATACCCCGCCCAGTACCGGGCCTACATCGAAGCCTATCTGCGCGCGCTGAACGGAACGCCTCGATGAGATGGAGGGTGGTGCTGGCGCTCGCGGCCTGCTGTTCCGCCGCGGGCGCGGCCCGGGCGCAGGATCGGCCCGGGCAGCCGATTCCCTTTTCCGCCGGCCCCGATTCGATCGCCCGCGTGCTGCGGGGATCGCTGCCGATGATCCGCTTCAGCACCGGCCCCATGCAGCGCACGTTCGTCGACGCGGCGGAACCGCCGCGGGGTCCGATCGCGCAGAAGCCGTTCACTCCGCTCGATCCCGCGCGGGCGTATCGCCTGCGCCGCGCGGTGGCGGCACGCGAGCAGGGACGCCTGGCGGGATCGCGCGACAGTCTCCGGCAGCTCCTCACCGAAGTTCCGCATCATCCGCTGCTGCTCACCGAGCTCGGAAAGACGTTGATCGCGCAATCCGATTTCGCCGGAGTGCAGAGCCTCGCCCGCGCCGAGCGATCGACCCAGAAGGACTCGCTGCTGCTCGGACGCGAGCTGGCCCTTGCCGAGGAGCGACTGGGACGCCAGACCCAGGCCGCGCAGGTGGTGGTCGAGGCCTGGTCGCAGACCTCGTCCGAGTCCGAGTGGGCGAATCAGACGCTGGCGCGGCTCCTCAACGCCGACTCGCGCGCGGTGCGGGAAGCGTTGCGCCGCGCGCTGACGCACGATCCCGGGCGCGCCGATCTCACGCTCGGCCTCGCCCGGCTCGAATGGCGCGCCGGCGACGGCGCGGCTCTGCGTGACGTGCTCGGGGCGGCCGATCACAGCGTTTCCGGTCCGTCGCTTCGCTTCAGCTTCGCGGAAGAGCTCCTGCGCGGCGGAGCGCCGCGCGACAGCGCCGCGGCGCTCGACATCCTCGGCGACGTGGCCGCCGATCGAACGCTGAATGCGGCGTCGCGACTGAACGCGGCGCAGCGCGCCTGGGACCTGGATCAGACGAGGGGGGCCGCGGTGGGCGCCGCGCCCGGCCTCGCGAAGGCGCTGGCCGATCTGCCGGGAGAGCAGTGGAACGCGAGCTTCGCGCTCGCGCTGGCGCGGAGCCTGCGCGCCGGAGGACACACGCAGGAGGCACGCGCGCTGCTCGACGCCAATCAGAATCACGCCGCGAGCGGCGACCTCGCGCTCGAGCGCGCGCTCACCGAGCTGCGCGACGGACCTCCGGAGCGGGCGCTGCCGGCGCTCGAGAAGATGGCGACCCAGAGCCCCGAGGGCGCGTTCGATTACGCCGAAGGGCTGTTCTTCGCCGGCAACACCGATTCCGCGCTGGCCCAGTACCGGCGGATCGGCGACGACCCCAACGGCATCGCCGCCGGCGCCGCGCTTCAGCGCGTGTACCTGATCGAGGACGCCGACCCCAAGAGCGCGCTGCCCGAGGTGGCGCACGCCTGCTACGAATCGTGGCGCGGAAATCATCGCGCCGCCGCGGCGATCGCGGATTCGCTCTACCGCCGTCTGCCGCGCCGCGCGCTGTGGGCGAACACGGCGCTGATGCTGAGCGACGAGCGCGCCGAGGCCGGCGACAACACGCTGGCGCTGGCGCCGCTGCTCGCGGTGGCCGATTCGCTACCGGACGACCGGCTCGCTCCGCTCGCCCGTCAGAAGGCCGGAGACCTTTATCATCAGAGACTGCACGATGACGCCCAGGCGATCGCTCAGTACGAGCTGTGCCTGACGCGCTATCCGCGAGCCTGGAACGCGCCCGAAGTGCGGCGCGCGCTCGAGCGCCTGCGCGGCGGCCCGAGGCGACTGTAGGAGAACCGATGCTTCGAACCCAGGAACGCACGCTCCCGGCCGCGTTCTCGCTCGCGATGATCACCGCCGCCCTCGTGCTGGCTGCGCCGGCCGGGGCCAAGGTGCTGGTCCCGATGGACGACCATCAGACCGATCACCTCAAGGCCTACGGCCTCACCTACTGGACGCTGTCGCGCGGCGAGAAATGCGAGTGGCTGCTCAATTATCGCGGCGGCTCGTTCCTGCTTCCCGATGATCCCGAGATCGAGCGCGAGGCGAATCTGCGCGGCGTGGCGTTCGAGAACGTCAGCGGCTCAGACGAGGCGAAGATGCGGGCCGAGATCGCGGACAACAACATGGAGGCGGTCGCGCTCGAGAAGGCGCCCCGCGTCGCCGTCTACATCCCGCCGAACACGCCGCCGTGGGACGACGCGGTGACGCTGGCGCTCCAGTACGCCGCGATCCCCTACACCACGATCTGGGACGACGGCGTGCTGCACGGCGAGCTCGCCAAGGTGGACTGGCTGCACCTTCACCACGAAGACTTCACCGGCCAGCACGGCAAGTTCTGGGGCGCGTACCACGCCTTCCCCTGGTATCAGGAGGAGGAGACGGTGCAGCGCGCGATGGCGACCAAGCTCGGCTACGCCAAGGTCACACAGCTCAAGGCCGCCGTCGCGGTCGCGATCAAGGACTTCATCGCCCACGGCGGATTCATGTTCGGGATGTGCTCGGCCACCGACACCTACGACATCGCGCTGGCGGCGCAGGGCGTCGACATCGCCGGCGAGATCTACGACGGCGATCCGGCCGATCCTGCCGCGCAGAAGAAGCTCGATTACTCGCGGACGCTGGCGTTCAAGAACTTCACGCTCGAGATGGATCCGATCATCTACCGCTTCTCCGACATCGACGTGACCGCCGACGCGAATCGCCGCGGGCCCGACGTTCAGTTCACGCTGTTCGACTTCTCCGCGAAGAACGATCCGGTGCCGTCGATGCTGGTGCAGGATCACGTCGCCGCGGTGCCGGAGTTCCTCGGCCAGAGCACCGGCTTCCATCGCCAGTTCCTGAAGAGCGACGTGCTGGTGCTCGGCGAGGTCGAGGGGACCGACGAGGTCAAGTACGTGCACGGGCAGTTCGGACGCGGCACCTTCACGTTCCTCGGCGGCCACGATCCCGAGGACTACCAGCACATGGTCGGCGATCCTCCGACCGATCTGTCGAAGTTCAAGCACTCGCCGGGATACCGGCTGATCCTCAACAACGTGCTGTTCCCCGCGGCGGAGAAGAAGAAGCAGCGCACCTGAGCGGAGAACGACGGTGGCGCATCCCGCGCCGGCGGATCGCCGCAGTCTGCATCGCCCGGGGCAGCCGCGTGCATTCCCGCTTGCCCGAGCTTCCCGCTGCGCGACCTCGCCCAATCGGCTGAACACGCTGTGAACGCGGCGGCTAGACCGTGCCGAATCGTCCCGGCGCGCATGGTCCGCGGCTTGCGATGACTCCTCTTCGGAGCTCTTCGGATCTCCACCGCCGCACGCTCTCGAGCGTCGCGTCGGGGCTGCACCGGGCGACTGGCTTCCGACTGGGAAGACACGTCCACTCAGGTTGCATCGGGCGACTGCCTTCCGACCGGGAAGACACGTCCACTCTGACGCGACGAACGGGCTCAGCCGCGCGCGACTCCGCGCGGACTCCACGGATCGTTCGCGATGTGCGGCGGGGCGCCTTCGGGCGCCCCGCTTATTTCCTGCCGCCGTACGCGTCCGGCAGCCAGCGCTCCATCCAGCGATCGGGAGAGGCGAGCTCGGTGAACCCCACCTGGCGGTAGAGCCCGTGCGCGTCGCGTGTCAGCAGCGCCCAGCGGCGGAAACCCTGCAGCCCGGGATGCTCGACGATGACGCGCATCATCCACTTCGACAGGCCGCGGCCGCGATGCGGCTCGAGCACGTAGACGTCGCCGACGTAGGCGAACGTCGCGTAGTCGGTGATCACGCGCGCGAACCCGACCTGCCGCGCGCTCGGCTCGTGCCACAGACTGAAGTTCAGCGAATGGTCGATCGAGCGCTCGACGACCTCGCGCGGAATGCCGCGCGCCCAGTAGGAATCACGGAGGGTGGCGTGTACCGCGTCCACGTCCACCCGGCTCCGATCGGTCGTGAGCCGGTATTCGCCTTCACTCCACTCCGTCATTTCTTCTGCGTGGTGTCGGGCGGTGCGCCCTCGTCCTTGCGCAGGAAGCGCCGGCGCTCGCGTTCGGTGCGGAGTGCCTCGGTGTTCAGCACGCGGAACTCGACGCGCCGATTGCGCGATCGTCCGAGCGACGTCGTGTTGGGGGCGATCGGCATCGAGCTGCCGTAGCCCTTCGAGCTGAACTGGGCGCGATCGATCAGCGGGAACTTGCCGGCGAGATACTCGAGCACCGCCGCGGCACGGGCCTCGGACAACGGCTGGTTGTGCGCCGCGCTGCCGCGATTGTCGGTATGTCCGCCGATCTCGATCCGGAGCGTCGGGTACTGGACCAGAATCCGGCCGACCTCATCGAGCGCCGGGAACGAAACCGGCTTGAGGGTGGCCTTGTTGGTGTCGAATTCGATGTTCTGCAGACGGATCCTGCCGGTGTCGAGCAGCTCGGTTTCCTTCTCGCTCACCTCGATCGGGCATCCGTTGGGATCGACCTTGAGGCCGGCCGGCGTGTTCGGGCAGCGATCGAGCCCCTCGCAGACACCGTCGCCGTCGAGATCCTTGGAGCAGCCGGTCGAGTCCACCGTGCAGCCCTTCACGGTGCCCGGGCACTTGTCGATGCCGTCGAGCACGCCGTCGCCGTCGCTGTCGTGCGGGCAACCCGTCGCGTCGACGGTCGCGCCGGCCGGAGTCTCGGGGCACTTGTCGATGCCGTCGCACACCCCATCCTGGTCGGCGTCGAGCGGGCAGCCGTTCCTGTCGATGGTGCAGCCCTTCGGCGTGTTCGGGCACTTGTCGAGGCCGTCGAAGACGCCATCGCCATCGGAATCGATCGGGCATCCGTGCGCGTCCACCTTGGCCCCGATCGGCGTGTTGGGGCAGGTGTCGAGCCAGTCGCGGACGCCGTCGAGATCGGAGTCGTGGACCCGTCCGCCCACCACGAACTGGAGACCCACGGTGGCGAACAGGTGATTGCTGAATTCGAGCGCGTTGCGCTCGCGGAACATCACGTCGCGCACTTCGAGACGGAGGTAGGTGCGCTGGCCGCGAATGCTGCGCAGCAGGCCGAGGCCGATGTCGGCTGAGCCGCGCGCCAGCTTGTCGGGCGGCGTGCCCCCGGTGTGGCTGAGTCCGTAACCAATGCCGGCGAGGAAGAAGGGAACGGTCTGGGACTCGGCATTACGCAGGTTCATGCGGAAGTCGAGGCCGGACTGCGAGAAGTTGTGCTTCTGGTGAGGCAGCGTGTCGGCGTGCGAGACCCCGAAGGTGCCATGCGCTTCGAGGGTAAGGCCCGGCGTCGGTCGCCAGCCCAGCGTGAACTGCGAGGCCACGCCGCTGCGGATGCGGGCACGCCCGTCGGGAATGAATCCGCCGCCCGAACCCGAGATTTCGAACGGGCGGCCTGCGATCTGAGCCCACGCGGGAGAGGCCAGCGCCGCCACCAGGGCGACGGCCAGCCATGCACTTCTCGAGACCGACATTGCGGAGCGAGCCTCCTCGAAGAAATGATCCGGAAAGAATGGCTCGCGGAACGCCGTGCGACAGTCGCGGCCGATCTTCCCGCCCGGTGGTCGGAAAAAGGACGATAAGTGCTACCATCGGCGGCCAATCCGGTCAACGCGACGCGCCGGTGAACGCGGGCGCGTCCGCCGTGCCTCGGCCTCCCGATCGAAGCCTGAGTTCAGAGGATCCTCCTCATGACGCACGACGAGCGCGACAAGCTGATCACGCAGTACGGCGCCGGCTACAGCGAGGTGGTCGACGCCCTGAAGGGATTCCCGGAGAAGGATCTGATCGCGCATCCGATCGCCGGCAAATGGAGCGCGAGAGAGATCATTCACCACCTCGCCGACAGCGAGTCGAATTCCGCCGTCCGCCTGCGCAAGCTGCTCACCGAGGAGTATCCGGTGATGCAGTCCTACGATCAGGCGCTCTACGCCGTGCTGCTCCGCTACAACACGCGCGATCACGAGCCGGCGCTCGACCTGTTCCGCACCATCCGCGAGACCACGTTCCAGATCCTCAAGGTGATGTCCGACGAGGACTGGACGCGCCCCGGATGGCACCCCGAGCACGGGCTCTACACCGCCGCGGTCTGGCTCAAGATCTACGCCGACCACGCGCACAATCACGCCGGGCAGATCCGAAGGCTGAAGTCCGCGCTCGGTCACTGACGGCGGGCGCGAGCGGAGCTACAAGATGCTGTGGCGTTGCCGCGGCGTGACCTTCGATTTCGACCGTGACGTGGCGGTGATGGGCGTGCTGAACGTCACGCCCGACTCGTTTTCGGATGGCGGGCGCTTCTTCGAGCCCGCGGCCGCGATCGAGCACGCGCGCCGTATGATCACGGCGGGCGCGGATCTCATCGACGTCGGCGCCGAGAGCACGCGCCCGGGCTCGAAGCCGGTCGGCGCCGAGGAGCAGTGGCGGCGGCTCGAGCCGGTGCTGCGCGCGCTCGAGGCGGAATCGAAGCCGGCCGCGGCGAGCCGGGCGGTCGCCGTTTCGGTCGATACCTCGAACGCCGAAGTCGCCGACCGAGCGCTCTCGCTCGGAGCGCACGTGATCAACGACGTCACCGCGCTCGGTGATCCGGCGATGGCGGAGTGCATCGCCCGCGCCGGCGCGGGCGTGGTGCTGATGCACCTGCGCGGAACGCCGGCGACGATGCAGGACGATCCCGAGTACGAGGACGTGGCGCGCGAGGTGGTCGAAGCGCTGGCCGTGAAGCTGGAGGCCGCGCGCCAGGCGGGCCTCGCACCGGAGTCGATCGCTCTCGATCCCGGCATCGGCTTCGGCAAGACCACGCGTCACAATCTCGAGCTGATCGCGCGCGTGCGTGAGCTGTGCGCGCTCGGCCGGCCGGTGGTGGTGGGCGCGTCGCGCAAGCGATTCATCGGCGAGCTCTCGGGAGCTCCGCCCGAGCAGCGCCTCGAGGGCGGACTCGCCGCCCACGTGATCGCGGTCTACGAAGGCGCCTCGGTCGTCCGCACCCACGACGTCGACGCCACGGTGCGCGCGGTCGCGATCGCGCGCCCGCTTCGCGAAGCACGGCGGAGGGAATGATCCGGATCGCGGCTTCCGCGCGGCTAAAGCGCCGGCGATGGGCGCTGCGCGCGTGATTCCCGCCGCTTCGGCGTGGCCGCGTGCGCTTCGCTTTGCTAGGATTCGCCGAGCGCACGCGCGCGCCCATACTCCATGACCCCCGTTCACTCGCTCTGGATCCTCGACGTCCTCGACATCTTCCTGGTCGCGGCGCTCTTCTACCGGCTGCTGATCCTGGTCAAGGGCACGCGCTCGGCGCAGATGTACGTCGGGCTGCTGGTGATCGCGCTGGTCGGCATCCTGGCGCGCGAATTCGACCTGATCGCGGTCAAGTGGATCGTCGACAGCCTGAAGACGGTGTGGCTGATCGCGTTCGTCATCCTGTTCCAGCCCGAGCTGCGCCACGCCCTGTCCCAGTTCGGACGCACGCGCTACTTCCGCTCGTTCGTTCGCAGCGACAGCTTCGGAGTGCTGGGCGAGATCGTGCGCGGCGTCGAGACGCTGGCCGAGCGCCGTCATGGCGCGCTGATCGTGCTCGAGCGCAACGTCGGGCTCCGCAACTTCATCGAGACCGGCACCCGCATCGACGCCAAGGTCTCCGCCGAGCTGCTGGTCACGCTGTTCAGCCCGGGCTCGCCGCTTCACGACGGCGCGGTGATGATTCGCGAGGACTCGATCGTGGCGGCCGCCTGCATCCTTCCGCTCAGCAGCAATCCGCGCCTGGCCGCGACGCTCGGCACGCGCCATCGCGCCGGGCTCGGGCTGTCGGAGGAATCGGACGCCGCGGTGATCGTGGTGAGCGAGCAGACCGGCTCGATCTCGGTCTGTTATCGCGGCGTGATGAAGCCGCGCCTGAACGAAGGCGAGCTGCGCTCCGAGCTGTCGCGGATCTTCCGCATCCGCCCCGAAGAAGAAGTCGTGGCCGAGTCGGTCGAGCCTCCCGCGAACGGCATGGGACCGGGCGCGAGCGAGGGCGGCGCCGAGCAGATCGCCGGCTGAGTCCGGCGCCGGGAGAAGCGCCGCCGCGTTCTTGACTTCGATCGGGCCCCCGCCTAACGTTCCTCGCCCGCCGCCCGATGGGCGGCCCCTTCTTGGCGGCGTAGCTCAGCTGGTAGAGCAGGAGAATCATAATCTCTGTGTCCGGGGTTCGAGTCCCTGCGCCGCCACCACGTCCTTCATTCCACACGCGTCTTCGCCGGGTCGAACCCGCCCTTCGCCGTGCCCTGAGCGGCCCGCTGCCGCGCGGCTCGCGGATCCTGGTCGCGATCAGCGGCGGAGCCGACTCCACCGCGCTTCTGATCGCCGCGAGCCACGTGGCCCGTGAATTCGGACTCTCGCTCCATGCCGCGCATCTTCATCACGGGCTGCGCGGCGCCGAAGCCGACCGTGATCTCGAGTTCGTGCGGCGGCTGTGCCGCGGCCTCGGGATTCCCCTCATCGCGGCGCGGTGGCGGACGCCCGATCGCATGAAGAAGCGCGGCCTGCGCGGCGACGCCGGCCTGCGGACGCTGCGGCGGGAGTTCCTGCGCGCGGCCGCGCGGCGCGCCGGCGCCCGGGCGATCGCGACCGCCCACACCGCGGACGACCAGCTCGAGACCGTGCTGATGCGGCTGCTTCGCGGCAGCGGACTCCAGGGCCTGGGCGGCATGCGGCCCCGGCACGGCGTGTGGCTGAAGCCGCTGCTCGGAGTCACCCGCCGCGACCTCGAGCGGGATCTTCGCGCGGCGGGGCAGCGCTGGCGCGAGGATCGCTCGAATCGGAGCGCCGCGCATCTTCGGAACCGCATCCGCAACATCGCGATTCCGGCGCTGCTCGGGGCGCTGGAGCCCACGGGCTCGGGTTCGCGCCATCGATCGCGGGGCGCGGATGCGCGTGACCGTCTCGCCCGCCGCGTCGGCGATTCGGCGCGCCAGATCCGCGACGCGCGTCTCGCGATCGAATCCCGTGCCCGCGCCGTCATCGTGCGGAACGCACGCATCGGCCGGAATCGCGTGACGATTTCCGCGCACGCGCTGTCGGCGTCGCCCGCGGCGGTGGAGCGCGCGGCCCTGCGCCAGCTCTGGCTGCGCGTCGCGCCGCGTGACGAAGGCATGACGCACGCGCGGCTGGAGGCTCTGCGCGCGCTCACCCGAACCGCGCGCGACGGAGCGCGTCTCGATCTCGCGCGCGACCGCACCGCGCGAATCGACGACGGCCGGCTCGTGATCGGTCTCGGCGCCGCGGCGCGCGCGCCCGGGCGGGCCGCGCGGCGGAATGGTAAGCTCCCCCGACTCGGACTTGCATGAGCTGAGGCTCCGTGACCGCCTGCCGCCGTGAGGGACCCGATGACTGACCCGACGACCGTTCAGGTCGAGCCCCGCATTCGCGTCCTCTTCACCGCCGATCGCATCGCCGCGCGAGTCCGCGAAATGGGCCTCGAGGTGGCGCGCGACCTGAGCGGGAAGAAGCCGCTGTTCGTCGGAGTACTCAAGGGGGCGTGCATGTTCCAGTGCGATCTCGCGCGCGCGACGCCCCTCGATCTCGAGATGGATTTTCTCGCCGTCGCCTCGTACGGGCACGGCACCACGTCGAGCGGGAAGGTTCAACTCGTCATGGATCTGCGAACTCCGATCGCCGGACGCGACATCGTGCTGTGCGAGGGCGTCGTGGACTCGGGGCTGAGTGTTTCGTTCATCCTGAATCTGCTGCAATCACGCGGACCGGCCAGCATCAAAGTAGCGACGCTGCTGGACAAGGTTCCCTGTCGTAAGATTACCGTGCCGGTGGACTACGCGGGCTGGAAGATCGGCAGCGAGTTCGTCATCGGCTATGGAATGGACGCCGCCGAGCGTTATCGCAATCTTCCCTACGTCGGCGTCATCGAGGAGGCTGATTCGTGAGTGCATTCCTGCGCGACTCCGGTCCGGACGGAGGCCGCGGCCGACGCGGTCCGTCCCGCGGAGGCCCGCCCCGTCGCACCCCACCGACCCTTCCGCCCGGCCGGCCGTTTCGCACGCTGGCGTTCTGGGCGTTCGTGGTGTTGCTGGCCGTCGTCACCGTCCGCATCTATCAGGGCAGCTTCATGGCGCCCCAGCGCCTCGAGGTCACCTACACGCGCTTCATCCAGGAGGTCGACAAGGGCAACATCCTGAACCTCCAGATCCTCGACCACAGCGTCACCGGCGAGCTGAAGACCGAAGCCACGATGCGGGTCGGCGGCCGCGACATTCCCTTCAAGGCGTTCAAGACCAACATCGCGGGCGAAGGCGCGGATCTGCCGGATCGCGTGTGGAAGGCGAATCCCGCGATCGACATCGACTACCGCGGCGCCGGTCTCAACTGGCTGTCGCTGCTGCTCGGCTGGCTGCCGGCGATCATGCTGTTCGCGGCCTGGCTGTTCATCATGCGGCAGATGCAGGCGGGCGGCAGCGCCGCGCTCAAGTTCGGCAAGACGCGCGCGCGCGTGCTGCTCGAGAGCCAGCCCAAGGTGACGTTCAAGGACGTCGCGGGCTGCGACGAAGCGAAATACGAGCTGCAGGAGATCATCGAGTTCCTGAAGGAGCCGCAGAAATTCCAGCGTCTCGGCGGCCGGATTCCGAAGGGCGCGCTGCTGCTCGGTCCTCCGGGATCGGGCAAGACGCTGCTCGCGAAGGCGGTGGCCGGTGAGGCGGGCGTGCCGTTCTTCTCGATGTCCGGCTCGGACTTCGTCGAGATGTTCGTCGGCGTGGGCGCTTCACGCGTCCGGGATCTGTTCGAGCAGGGCAAGCGCAACGCGCCCTGCATCGTGTTCATCGACGAGATCGACGCGGTCGGCCGGCATCGCGGCGCCGGACTCGGCGGCGGACACGACGAGCGCGAGCAGACGCTGAATCAGCTGCTGGTCGAGATGGACGGCTTCGATTCCAACGAAGGCGTGATCATGGTCGCCGCCACCAACCGTCCCGACGTGCTCGACCCCGCGCTGCTCCGTCCCGGCCGCTTCGACCGCCAGATCGTCGTCGACTGGCCGGACGTGCGCGGGCGCGAAGGCATCCTGCGCGTGCACACGCGGAGGATTCCGCTCGCCGACGACGTCGACCTCGCGCAGATCGCGCGCTCGACGCCGGGACTCGCCGGCGCCGACCTCGCCAATCTCGTCAACGAATCCGCCCTGCTGGCGGCGCGGCGCAACCGGAAGAAGGTCACCGCGCGCGATTTCGAGGACGCCAAGGACAAGGTCATGCTCGGCATGGAGCGGAAGAGCCTGGTGATGACCGAGGAAGAGCGGCGCACCACCGCGTACCACGAAGCCGGCCACGCGCTGGTCGCGCTGCTCCAGCCCGGCGTCGATCCGGTCGACAAGGTCACGATCATCCCGCGCGGCCGCGCGCTCGGAGTCACGTCGTACGTTCCGAGCGAGGAGCGTCACAACCGCTCGAAGGAAGATCTGGTGCGTCGCCTGTGCACGTCGATGGGCGGGCGCGCCGCCGAATACCTCATCTTCAATCATTTCACCACCGGCGCCGCCAACGACATCGAGCAGGCGACCTCGCTGGCCCGCCGCATGGTGTGCGAGTTCGGCATGAGCGAGCGGCTCGGTCCGCTGACGTTCGGCAAGAAGGAAGAGATGGTCTTCCTCGGCCGCGAGATCTCGAGCCACAAGGACTACAGCGAGCAGACCGCGGTGGCGATCGACGAGGAAGTTCGCACCATGGTCGAAGGCGCGTTCAAGGAAGCGCTCGATCTGCTGCGCAAGCACATCGACAAGCTGCACCTCATCGCCAGCAGCCTGCTCGAGCGCGAGGTGCTGGATCGCGACGAGATGGATCGCCTGATGCGCGGCGAGAAGCTCGACCCGCCGAAGACGACGATGGAGCAGGAGATCGAGGCGACGCGCAATCCTGAAGCGCCGGCGCCTTCGCGCGGCGAGGGGCTCGAGCCGTTCGGCCCGCCCGCGCCGCGGCCCGCGGGGGCATGACGAAGTCGTTGCCCGCGCCGCACGGTTTCCGATCGGTCGCTTGAAGGGTTCCTGACGCGCGATGCGCGAAGCGGCGCCGGCCGCCGCGTTCGTGGCCATGGAACGCGCGTCCATCTCGCAATCTCAATGCAATGGGAACCTTGACGCCAGCCTTGCAACTTTGAGTATGGCTTGGACGTCTATACATGTGTCACGCGATGCGAGCGCGTGACGGCGACCTCCAAACCAGTCGCAGAAGTCTTCCAAGGATTCGGGGGGACCGGAGAGGGCAAGCTCCGGTCATCGCAAGCAGCGCTCGGCGCCCTGCCGAGCGCTCTTGCTTTGGGGCGGATTCCGGGGCGCGCCCGGCGCCGCGCGGGCGTCAGACCGGTGCGACGGTGAAGCTCCCGCCCTGGGCCGCCAGCCGCGCGATCGACTTCGCCGGCGCGAATCGCTCTCCACATTCGGCGCGCAGCGCGGTGAGCCGCGATTCGATCTGCGCGAGGCCGATGCTGTCGGCGTAGCGCAGCACTCCGCCGCGGAACGGCGGGAAGCCGGTGCCGAGGATCATCGCGAGATCGACGAGCCCGGCGTCGGTGACGACGCCGTCCTCGAGCGCGTGCGCGGCCTCGTTGATCATCGCCAGCACCATGCGCTCCGACAGGGCCTCCGGAGTGGCGATCCGGCGGCCGCGCGGGCCGAGCAACTGGGCGGTGATCTCGGGATCGACCTGCCGCCGCCTGCCGGCATAGCGGTAGAAGCCCTTTCCGGTCTTGCGCCCCAGCCGACCGGCCGCGACCAGCTGCTCCAGCGCCGGCGCCGGACTCATGCGATCCGGAAACGCGCGCGACAGCACGCCCGCGACCCGGGCGCCGACGTCGAGCCCGACCTCGTCGACCACTTCGAACGGACCCATCGGCATGCCGAAGCGTTTCATCGCCGCGTCGATCTCGATCATGCCGTAACCCTCCTCGAGCAGATGCAGAGCCTCGCGGAGATACGGCATCAGGATCCGGTTGACGACGAAGCCGGGCGCGTCGTTGACCAGCACCGGCGTCTTGCCGAGACGCCGCGCCAGCGCGACCGCGGTGACCAGCGTCTGATCGGAGGTGCGGGCGCCGCGCACGACTTCGACCAGCGGCATGCGATGGACCGGATTGAAGAAATGGAATCCACAGAACCGCTCGGGATGCTCGAGCCCGTCGGCGAGGGCGCCGACCGAGAGCGACGAGGTGTTGGTCGCCAGCAGGGCGTCCTCGCGGAGCCGCACCTCGAGCTCGCCGAAGACGCGGCGCTTGACGTCGAGGTCCTCGACCACCGCCTCGATCGCGGCATCGGCGCGCTTGAATCCCGTCAGCTCGAGCGTCGGCAGGATGCGCGCGAGCTGCTGATCCCGCTCGCCCGCGGTCACCCGGCGGCGCCGCCCGCGCTCCTCGATCAATCGCCGCGCGGTCTCGAGCGCGCGCGTGATCGACGCGGGCTGAACGTCGCGCACGCGCACCGAGAGGCCGTTCCTGCTGGCGAGCTCGGCGATGCCGCCGCCCATCACGCCCGCGCCGATCAGCGCGAGCGAACGGATCTCCGCCGGCTTCAGCGATGGGTCGGCCACCGGATCCTTGCGCGCGCGCTCCGAGAGCTGGAACAGCCGCACCAGGTTCTTGCACACCGGCCCGACCAGCAGATCGCTGACCCACGTCGCCTCGAGCTCCAGCGCTTCGGCGACCGGCTTGCCGAAGCCGAGCTCCATCACCCGCAGCGCCGCGAGCGGAGCCGGGTAGTGGCCCTGGGTCCGCGCCATCGTCATGGCGCGCGCGCGCTGAAAGATCAGTCGGCGGCCGAACGGATTCCCCTCCATCAGCCAGCCGATCGTGCCGCGCGGATGGAAGCGATCGCGGCGCGCGCGGGGCGGACGGCGCTTGAGCTCCTCGATCCGCCGGTGCGCGCCCTCGATCAGCCAGGCACGCGGAACGGCGCGCGCGATCAGGCCCATCTTCTCGGCACGCCGCGCGTCGAGCGAGCGACCGGTCAGGATGAGATCGAGCGCGGCGGCCACGCCGATCAGCCGCGGCAGCCGCGTGGTGCCGCCGAATCCGGGAAAGATCCCGAGCAGGGTCTCCGGCAGGCCGATCTGGGTCGCCGGCTCTTCGCCAGCCACGCGCGAGTCGCAGGCCAGCGCGAGCTCGGTCCCGCCGCCGAGGCAGATGCCGTCGATCGCCGCCACGGTGGGCGCCGGCAGCGACGCCAGCCGCGTGAAGGCGGCGTGGGCGCGGCGAATCAGCTCGAGCGCCCGCTCACGGTCGGTGATCGCGCCGATCGCTTCGACGTCGGCGCCGGCGATGAACGTTCCGCTCTTGCCGCTGCGCAGCACGACGCCTTCGAGCAGCGGCGCCGCCTCGAGCTCGGAGAGCGCCCGCTCGAGATCGGCGATCGCCGCCTCGTCGAGCACGTTGACCCTCCGCGCCGGATCGTCCATGACGAGGTGCGCGAGCGCGGGGCGCGGCCACTCGATGCGGAAGATCCCCACCTCAACGCTCCCGCGGGGAACGGGCATCGATCACCGCGTGCGGAGGCCCGGCCACGCGCGCCATCAGCGCTCCACCACAAACGCGGCGCCCTGGCCTCCGCCCACGCACAGCGACGCCATGCCGCGCTTCACGCCGCGGCGCCGCATCTCGTGGAGCAGCGTGAGCAGGAGCCGCGCGCCGCTGGCGCCGACCGGGTGACCGAGCGCGATCGCGCCGCCGTTGACGTTGAGCCGGTCGCGCGGGATCTCGCCGAGCGCGCGATCACGGCCGAGCTCGGCGCGCGCGAAGTCGTCCGAGCGCGCGGCTTCGAGACAGGCCAGGACCTGCGCGGCAAACGCTTCGTTGATCTCGAAGAGATCGATGTCGTCGAGCGCGAGACCCGTGCTCTCGAGCACGCGCGACATCGCGTAGACCGGTCCGAGTCCCATGCGGCGCGGATCGAGCCCGGCGAACGCGAACGCGCGGATCCGCCCGAGCGGCGGCGTGGGCCACTGCCGCGCCCGCTCGTCGCTGCCGATCAGCAGCGCGACCGCGCCGTCGGTGACGGGGCAGGAGTTTCCCACCGTGACCGTTCCATTGCGGCGGTCGAAATAGGGCTTGAGCTTCGCCAGGGCCTCGATGGTCTGCCCTTCGCGCGGTCCGACGTCGTCCTGCACCATCGGGTAATGGGGCGGCGCGAAGAACGGAACGATCTCCTCACGCAGCTTCTCGCGCGCGGCGATGGTGCGGCGGTGGCTCTCGAGCGCGAAGTCGTCCTGCCGCTCGCGGGTGATGCGGAACTCGCGCGCCAGCGCTTCGGCGGTCTCCCCCATGTTGAGCCCGCAGGTGAGATCGGTCAGTCCCTCCATCAGCGAGATGCGCGGCCGCAGCATGCCGGGGCGGAAGCGCGCGAACGCGCCGAGCTTCTGAACCGGCGTACGCGCCCGCATCAAACCCTCGAGCCACATGCCGTATTCGTAGGAGTACTGGAGCGGGATCTGGCTCATCGACTCCATGCCGCCGGCGAGGATCAGCCGCGCGGCGTTGCCCTCGATCCGGTAGACGGCATCGGCCACCGATTCCATCCCCGATGCGCAGTTGCGGTGCACGGTGAAGCCGGGAACGCGCCAGGGAACGCCGGCGCGCAGCGCGGTCACGCGCGCCGCGTTCGCCGCTTCGGCGGGCTGCGCGCAGTTGCCGAGGATGACCTCGTCGAGCGAAGCGGGATCGAGATCCTGGCGCGCCAGCAGCTCGCCGACCGCGACGCGACCGAGCTCGTACACCGGGACACGCGCGAACGCGGTGCCCGATTTCGCGAACGGCGTCCGCACGCCGCCGAGGATCCACGAGCCGGCGCGGGTGACGACGTGCGCCGCGGGCGAAGGAGCGCTGAGGGTCACGATCGAATGCGCGAGAGCAGCTGGCGCGCTTCGCTCTGATAGCGGAGATCGAGCGCGCTGCTGGTCGGAGGAAGGGCGGCGGCCTTCTCGAGCTCGCGTCGCGCGTCGGCGTCGC
>DATJEP010000030.1:0-59022 GCA_035496475.1 Candidatus Udaeobacter sp. | reverse complement strand
CGCCGCGCTGCTTCTCTCGTCGTCGCTCGCCACCGGCTGCGCCAGCGTTCCGGTCTACCAGCGCGAGCATCTCGTCGACCGAATCATGTCCTTCGACACGGATGCGAAAGCGGCGGCACGCCGCACGAAGGCTCTCGATGCCCGGGAAGGCTCGACCGGCGGTAACGGCGGCGCGGGCGGGGGCTGCGCGTGCAACTGAGGCGCGGGCTCGCCCCGCTCATCGTCGCCATGGGGATCTCCTCCGTGTGGATCGGACCCAGCTTGGCCTCGCCCGGGATCGACGAGCAGGAGTCGCAGGTCATGATGCAGTACTTCTCCGACTCGAAGCACGTCGCAGTGCGCTCGGCGATCGGCGAATACAAGATCGCGCTCGACGACCACTCGTCGCTGTCGCTGCACTGGAACAACGAGCGCGTGCGCGTGCCGGCGATCAGCGCGCCGCCCGGCAGCCAGCAGGCGGTGGACGCGATCACGACCGCGAGCCGCCCGATCTCGGGAAACGCGTTCCAGGACTTCGTGAAGGTGCGGAACGAGCTGCAGGGAGGGTTGAAGCGCGGGGGCGCGGAAGTCGACTACTACGTCTCGGACGAAGCGGATTACCTCGGCCAGCAGCTGGCCGCGAGCTACGCCCGTGACGTGCTCGACGCCCAGACCAACCTGTCGGTGGGCAGCAGCTACGGCTGGGACTCGATTCATCCGCTGGCCGACGACAACGGCGCGGCGGCGGCCTCGAAGACCACGCTTCACGGCAACGCGGTGCTGACGCGCGTGATCAGCCCCAACTCGATGCTTCGATTCGGCGTCGAGTACAACCACGTCGAAGGGCTGCAGCACAATCCGTATCGCGACGTCTACGCCGGCGGCAGCATCGTTCCCGAGCGCCATCCCGACCGTCGCGAGCGCCGCGATGCGTTCCTCAAGCTCAACCAGTACTTCGCGAACCGATCGAGCCTGAAGCTCGGCTACCGGTTCTACAACGACGACTGGGGCATCAACTCGCACGAGATCGAGTCGAAGCTCAGCCAGTACCTCACGCGCGGCGCGTTCGCGAGCTACGAGTACCGCTACTACACGCAGACCAGCGCCGATTTCTATCGCAGCACCTATGTGAGTCCGACCGGCGTCGACGGCTATCTGACCGGCGACTACCGGATGGCCGCGCTCTCGTCGCATTTCCTCGGCGTGGGCGTGGACGTGGACTTCAGCGCGCTCGACCTCAAGCAGGCGCTGCTGCGCCGGATGGGGGTTCAGTGCGGATATCAGAGGTATTTCAACAGCAACAACTACTCGGCCGACATCCTCACGACGCAGCTCGACATTCGATTCTGATCGTCGGGATTTCCCGGGAGAGGAGTTCAACGTGCGACGACTCATCCTACTGGCCCTCGGTCTGACGCTGGCGGCGGCGCGGCCTGTCCCTGCGGCCACCTTCAGCACGTCGCCGATCGCGCCGGAGCTCGGCATCGACTCCTTCACGCGCAAGCTCACGCGGGACCAGCTCGGTCGAGACCTGTTCGCGAATCCCTGGTCCACCGTCACGATCTCGAACGTCGATCTCTACGACCGCTTCCCCTACGTTGAGTCGCGGCAGTTCCTGGTGGTCTCGGACCCGCGCTGGAACCGGCTGGTCTATGGCGAGTCCGGGCGCACGCTGCGCGCCTTCGACGGCCAGGGGACGGTCTTTGGCCCGCTCTCGAATCCGCGCGGCATGGCGGTGGACGAGAACAATCGCGTCTACGTCGCCGACGCCGGCAACAACCGCATCCTCGTGCTCCAGGCCTCGACCGAATTCGGCGACGTCGAGCTGGTGCCGATCTTCGAGATCGCGGGGCTCTCGGGACCCTATGACGTCGCCTACTCGGACGGCGGAACGCCGTTCCACGACGGGGACGATTATCTCTATGTCGCCGACACCGGACGCAACCGCATCGCGTCCTATGCGCTGGAGTCGGCGCGGGCGCGCCTGATCTCGACGATCGGCGACCTCGGCGGCGGCACCGGCCGATTTGCCGGCCCTCTCGCGATCGCGGCGGGACGGACCGAAGGCGCCAACAACGCCGAGATCTACGTCGCCGACGCGCACAACCATCGCATCGTTCACCTTCGCAATCAGTCCGGCGCGCTGAGCTGGGTCTCCGACGCGCGGCTCGACGCCGATCTCCTGACCTCGCTCGACACCGATCAGTGGGGCAACCTCTACGCCAGCGCGCCGCGCCAGGCGCTGGTGCGGAAGTTCGCGCCCGACCTCACCCCGGTGGCCGAGATCCGCGACGGACTCTCGAGCCCGCACAGCTTCCGCGTGCCGTTCGCGAACGTGCGCGACCATCGCGCTGGAACGGTGTCGCGGATCGGACAGCCGGTCGCGGTGTCGGTCGAGAACTGGTCCGAAGCCAGCGGCATCCGCCGCTGGAATCTCGGCCTCGAGATCTCGAAGCTGACCGTCGGCACCGAGAACGGACCCGCCGCGTTCTTCACGCTCTCGGACCGCGCCACCGTCTCGATCGAAGTGCTCGACGTCTCGACCGGGCGCTGGCTGGCCCGCCGCAGCGCCGGCGTGATGGATGCCGGCGTCCATACGTTGCCGCTCAAGGACCAGGATGTCGCCGGCGCCGGGGGTGCGGATGCGCTGATCCTCCGCGTTTCGGCGGTGTCGAGCTACGCGAATGGCCCGTCGGACGTGGCGCAGACCGAGTTCTCGACCAGCGGCGCCGGCGCGGCGGCACCGGCCCGGACCATGCTGCTCGGCAACATTCCGAATCCGGTTGCCTCGTTTACGCGCATCGCGTTCCTCCTGCCGGCCTCCGGCGAGCGCGTGTCGCTCAGCGTGTATGACGCGATGGGACGGCGGGTCCGGACGTTCTCCGGCTCGTTCACGCCCGGCCTCAACGAAGTGGTGTGGGACGGCAGCGACGAATGGGGCCGCCGCGCGCGTGCCGGCGTGTATCTCTACCGGCTCGACGTCGGCCGCGAGAGCTTCACCCGCCGCATGGTGCTGATCCGTTGATCGAGCGGACGCGGAGAGCCGCGACCGCCGAAGCGGCGGCGCGACCGGGCGGTGCCCCGTCCACCCGGACGAGACCGGCGCATCCGCGTTTCGCCGGCGGCGTGGCGGCGCTCGTTCTCAGCGTTGCCGCACTCGTCCTCGGCGGCTGCCTCGGCAAGCCGAAGATCGAGGACCGCTGGACGCGGATCGACGTTCGGAGCTCGAACCTGTCCGAGAACCAGGCGATCACGCCGGGGGTCCGCGAGTCGATCCAGGTCGGGACCCAGATCACCTACCGGTCGATCATCACCGGCTACCTCGTCTGCGATCTGCGCGCGAGCAGCACCATCGGGCCATCCGACGTCGCGATCGGGCTCGACGCGCCTCGCCAGCGGATGGCGGAGGACATCGATCATCTGCTGCAGAATTCGACCTGCGTCGGGCGCGGGATACGCGCCGTGACCGGCTGGGATCACCTGATCCAGGGCATCAATCTTTCGTTCGCGGGCGTGGCGCCCGCCACCGACTCCTCCGGCGCGGCGATCCGCGGGCTCTTCCTGGTCTGCTATCTCGCCCACGGCGACAAGATCGAGCTCGCGAACGGGATGGATTCGATCCTGATCACGCCCTACCGGTCGACCGACTACGAGTACCTCTCGATCGGCATGAACCTGTCGGTCGCGCCGAGGCCGTTCTGATCATGCGCCCCGGGCTCGCTTCGTTCGCGACCGGGCGCGCGTGGGCCCGCCCCGCGCACGCGACCCTCGGAGCCGCGCTGCTGGTGGCCGCCGTGGCCGCCGCTCCGGCCCGGAGCGAGGCCGGCCCCTTCTCCGCCGCGTCCGAAACGCCGCGCCGGTGGTTCTTGGTCGGTGCCCTCGGCGGTTCGACTCAATGGAATTCGAAACTGGCCGATTACCAGTGGAGCGTGACGCCGCGGGCCGGCTTCGGCGGCGAGGCGATGGCCGGCTTTGGCCGGCTCGAGGCCGGGATCCGGTTCGTGCGCACCGGGACGTCGCAAGCGATCGGCGTTCCGGGGGCGATCGACCAGACCCGCGTGCAGGCCACGAGCTTCGAGGTCGTGACCCGCGCGCGGGTGTGGGAATGGCATCAGGTCCAGTCGCTGGCGACGGTCAGCACCGGGCTCCTGCATCTCGGCTACGACCCGGACCGGGTCTCGATTCCGTCGGGATCGGGCTCGACCGAGGTGTCGTTCGATCCGATCAACGCATGGGCGGTGGGCGGAGGCGTGGCGCTGAGGCGGCCGCTCGGCGGCGCGTGGCGAATGGGAGTGGACGTCGAGCAGGAAATGTTCGCGCTCGATACCGCGCACCGGCAGGGCGGCGCGATCGAGCAGGGACGCACGTCGTTCGGAGACTGGAGCGCACGCTTCGAGCTGGCGCGAATCTTCGCGCGGCCTTGAAAGGGATGTCACGATGAAGCGCAGGGATCCTCATCCCATCGTGGGAGCCGGGCGCCGCTCGACCCTCGCGCTGTTGATCGCGGCCGGCTCGTTCGCCGCCGCGCTCCCGCGCGAGGCGGGCGCCGCGAGTGCCGTCGACAGCCTCGCCGTGACCGCGTCGATCGACAGCGCCGCCACGGCGCCCGCCGACAGCGTCCCGACCGCGGCGTCGGTCACCGCGCCCCATCCGGCGGCCTTTCCCGCCTCGCCGAATGCGCACATCAACACGACGCGCAAGGTCCGGCTCACGCACTCGGACCGCAACGTCGTGCGCTTAGGTCCCGGCGATTCGTTCGCCATCGCCGGGGTCTACCCGCGCGGGGCCACGTTCACCGTGATCGCCAAGAGCGGTCCCTGGTACAACGTTCGCCTCAGCGATTCCGAGACCGGCTGGATCCATTCCGCGCTGTGCAAGGAATACGACGACCTGTCCGATCTCGAGTTCAAGCCCAATCCTCGTCTCTATTCGCGCACCGGCAGCTTCGTGATCGGCGGCTACGGGGGCGCCTACGCGTTCGATCGCAAGTCCAACTCGCTCGTTCTCGGCGGCAGACTCGGCTACTACGTGTTCGATCGCCTGCAGGCCGAGGCCGGCCTCGCCTGGACGCACGTGCGCCGCCCGGCCGAGATCGTCGAGTCGCTGTTCGATCTCTCGCTCGAGGAGGAGAGCTTTCACATGCTGTCGTACTACCTCGGCGGCGTCTGGGAGCTGCTGCCGGGCCGGCAGATGGTGCCGTTCGTGAGCGGCGGCATCGGCGCCTCGATGATGCAGGGCGAGACCGAGCCCGGCTTCAACTTCGGCGGCGGCACCGCGCTGTTCATCTCGAAGCGGACCGCGGTGCGGTGGGAAGTGCGTGATTTCCGCTTCAAGACCGGTCCTCCCGACGCGCGCGTCACCAATCACAACATCGAATTCAGCTTCGGCTCTTCGTACCTCTTCTAGGAGCGTTCCCATGAAGCCTCAGGGACGAATCAGGGTCGCCGGCCGCTCGAACGCTCTCGCCGGACGAGGCGCCGCGTTCCTCGCGATGCTGTCGCTCGGTCTGCTCGCGTTCGCCGCGCCGGTCGAGGCGCGCGACTACACGCCATTCGAGGCGCGTGCCGGTGTCGAGATCTGCGCCGCCGCGGCGTGGGCCTGGGCGCCGGACGCGTTCCTGGTCTACGTCGAGAACGACGAGGACGTCGGTCCGGGCGGAGCCGCCACGCGCTGGGGCTATCTCTTCTACTCGCCTTCGCTGATGAAGGCGCGAGGCTATTCGGTGCGCGACGGCAGGATCCTGGTGGCCGAGAACCTCGGGATGAAGTTCGAGGCGCCGCCCACGGCCACCCAGTGGATCAACAGCGGAGCCGCGCTCGAAGCGGCCGACCGTGCCGCCGGCCTGGCGTTTCGAAGGGAACAGGGTGGAAAGCTCCAGACCATGCTGCTGATGCGCGGCCCCTTCCTCGAAGGCGATCCCGACGAGACGACGTGGACCATCGTTTATTCCTCCGACCGCGCGCCCTCGCTGTTCGTGGTGGTGAGCGCCACCGACGGCAAGGTGCGCCGCACCTGGAGGGGCTGATCATGGGACGCGCGATGGTTACCGCAGCGCTCCTCGTCGGCCTCGCGCTGCCGGCATGCGCCTTCGGCCAGGGCGCCGTCACCGAGGTCCGGGTCGAGCGTGAACGCCCGCCGAAGGAGAAGATCGAGACGCTTCGATTCCTGAAGGACAATCGCGACTTCATCCGCGCGCGATTCGATCTCCTGAAGCAGGTCGCGCTGCAGAAGCGCGGCGAGGCGGCGGCGATCGATCCGCGCTTCCTCGGATACCAGAGCATGCTGGCGGAGATCATGGGCGCGCGTGATTCGGTGGCGCTCGCCGAGGACGCGCGGAAGAAGCTCGATCTCCTGCGCAGCATCACCGATCTCGGACGGCTCGAGAACCAGCTCGATCTGCTCGACCGGCAGCTCGACGGCCAGCGCAACCGGCTGGCGCGGCTGCAGGCCGACTTCACCGGGCGCCAGCGCACCGCGCTGGTCGTGGTGCTGAGCGGAAGCCCGCAAGGCGAGGCGCCGAGAACCGTCGCGATCACCCTCGATGACGGCACCACCGTGTCGGACACGCTCTCCGCCGAGCAGCAGCAGGCGCTGAAGCAGGGCGGCGTGGTGCAGATCTTCCACGGATTCGTCGAGCCGCGGGCGCAGGTGATCCAGGTCGCGATGTCGGGCGGGGGCTGGAGTCCCGGCGACGCCGGCTTCGTCACGCTCGACCCGCCGCGCGACCGCTTCAGCTTCCTGCGCTTCGATCTCTCGTCCGCGAATCCCGCGCGCGGCGCCGCGAGCCTGCGTGCGACCACCTGGCTCAACGACGCGAAGCAGGGTGCGGGGGATAGCTGAGGAGCGGCACCGTGAATCGGCACGTCGCCGTCCGGAACGCCGCGCTCCTCGCCCTCAGTGCCATCGCGGCGTCCGTCGTTCTGGTGACGAATCCCGGTCGGGCGTTCGCCCGGACCGCGGCGCCCGCGCATCCCGCGGTACAGCCGGCGGCGTCGCCCCGGCCCGCGGCGGCGCGGCCGGCGGACCCTAATTCCATTCCGCTCGCGACCACCACTCCCGGCTCGAGCGATGCCA
Organism: Candidatus Udaeobacter sp.; assembly: GCA_035496475.1. Lineage (GTDB taxonomy): Bacteria > Eisenbacteria > RBG-16-71-46 > RBG-16-71-46 > RBG-16-71-46 > JACOSU01. The sequence continues at coordinate 51,969 of DATJEP010000030.1, read as the reverse complement.
ATCAACTGAGGCTCGGGCGCGCCACGCTCGAGATCGCCCGCGGCAACCTGTCCGAGGCGGTCGAGAATCTCGAGGCGATCGATTTCTCGTCCGAGCCTTCGTTCCCGGAAGGCGACCGCGCCGCGTTCCTGCTCGGACAGATGTATCTCGAGATGGGCAGCCGTGAGAGCTTCGAGGCGCTGGCGCATTCCGTGTCGACCTGGCGACATCAGAGCCTGTACACGCGCTGGCTGGCATTCCAGCTTCGATCGGGCGAGATCGGCGAGCAGCCCGGCGCGGCCGACAGCGCGAGCTCGGGAGACGACGCGACCGATGCGCTCGAGGCCGCGTTGCGGCTCCGCGCCGGTCATCCCGACGCGGCGCTCGCGCTGATCCGCGCGATCGATGTGCGGGGCGGAACCACGCCGTTCTCGCTCGAGATCGCCGCCCGCGCCCGCCGCGCGCTCGGCCTCGACGACGGCCCGATGCTCGAGGCGCTTTCGAGTCGCGATACCACCACCGCGCTCGGGCGTGACCTCGCCGCCGCCGCGCTGATCGCGCGCGCGACGCGCGAGCTGACTCGCGGCCGCGATCCGCGTGCGCTGCTGGAGTCGGTTCCGACCGGAAGCCGTTATCGGGCCCGCGCAATGCACATGCTCGGCATGGCCGACTTCGAGCACGGCGATTCCGCCGGCGCGCGTCTCGTTCTCGAGTCGGTGTCCGGCACGGACACGACCTACGCCTCATGGCGCGAGGTCGAGCGCTCGCTCGCCGGGCTCGCCCTCGACCATGGTGACTGGAACGGCGCGTGGAATCTCTACCGCAGGGTGGACGATGACTGGTCGCGGCACCAGGACGCGCTCGAGCGGCTGACCGCGGACGACGCGCTCGATTCGCTGTGGGTTCGTTGGACCACCACTCCGGACGACGACGCGCTCCTGCTCGACGGCGGGTCGTCGTTCGCCTCGGCCATGCAGCTCGTCACCTCGTCGCTCGACCTCGGCCGGCGTCCGGACGGGCCCGTGCCATTGCTCACCTCACCCGTGGCAGCGTTCTCCCGGTGGGCGGTGATCGCGCCATCCGATTCCGAGCGTGACGTCGTCGCGCACGCCGGCCGGTCGGCGCGCGAATCGGCGAGCGATCTGATTCGAGCGCGGTGGGCGTGGCAGCGCGAGCGCGAGCAGCTGGACGGTCTGCGCCGCTATCTCGAGGGCGGGCTCACCCGCACGCGCCACGAGGAGGGGATCCTCGAGTCCGAATCGGCTCTGCTCGACTCGCTGCAGAAATCACTCGCCAGCCTGCGCGCGCTGATCCAGTCGGTTCACGACGAGTCGAAGCGCCGCGTCGCCGAGCGCACCGCCGCGATCCTCGAGCGCTGCACCGACCACCTTCTCTGGCTCGAGGCCATGAAGCGTTTCCATCTCGACGGGCCGAACCGGGAGCGATCCACTCCGGCGCCTCAGGGATACCCGTTGCCGGACGAGGTGGTCGCCACCGAGACCGCGCTCGCGCGCGCGATCATGGCGTCGGCCTCCGCGCTCGCCGCGCAGGCCCCGGGTCTGATCGATCGCTCCGACGAGAACGCGTGGCGCCCGGGTCTGATCGACCGCGTCTCCTCGGACTGGGCCGAGGTCGAGAACCAGCTCATGTGGGCGCGCGCGCTCCATACCGCGATCGATTCGAGCTTCGCCGCGGCGGCCACCAGCGACACGCTGCGCCTGCTCGCAGCCAGGATCGAGCGCCTGACGCGCGAGACCGAGGCCCGGCGCGAGGCATACCGGCAGCTCGCCCGGCGCGTCGCGCGCGCCGCGGTCTCCCGCACGCTGGCCGCGCTCGCGGGAGAGCGCGAAGGCATCGACTACGGTCTCGCGGTTTCCGCCTACGGCGCGAGCGTTCACCTCGTGCCGGGTGACACGCTCATGGCTCTTCACGTCGCGAATCCGCAGGCTCCGGACGATTCGTCGCGATCCGAACCGGCGGATTCGGTGCGCTCGGCGGCTCAGGGCGCAGACGCGAGTGATCCCGAGACGGCGCGCTGGCGGCAGGAGGCGATCGATCGGCTGGGCTCGTTCCTCGCGCGCCACCCGCGCTCCTTCGCGCGCGGTGAGATGCGATTCCGGCTGGCCGATCTCCTCATCGTCGACGGTCGCCAGAAGTTCGAAGAGCGCATGGCCGCCTACCTCAAGGCGCGCTCCGAAGGCGGCGCGGCCGGGCCGCTGCCGGTGCTGGGTCACGACGACGCGCTCGCGCTCTATCGGAAGATCCTCGCCGAGGACCGCGACTTCGCGCACCGCGACGCGGTGCTCTTCAACGCCGGCATGATCCTCGCCGAACAGGGGAGCCCCGAGGCGGCGAAGCTCTTCGCCGAGCTCACCGGGCAGTACCCGGCGTCGCGCTACGTCCAGGAGTCCTACGTCCGCATGGGCGACATGGCGTTCGCCGACCGGCGCTATGCCGAGTGCGTTCCGCTCTATCGGCGTGCCACCCAGGGCTCGAACGCCGACTTGCGCACGGTCGCGTTCTACAAGATGGGCTGGGCGGAATTCAATCGCGACCAGTTCCTCGCCGCCGCCGACGCGTTCCGGAGCGTCCTCGATCTCTATGCCTCCGATACCGGCCATGCGATGGGCGTCGACGTCCGGCGCGAGGCCGAGACCTATCTCGTGCACTCGCTCGCCGAAGCCGGCGGCGCCGAGGCGCTGGCGGGGTACTTCGATCGCATTGGATCGCGCGATTACGAGCGTCGTGTGCTGCTCTCGATGGGTCAGGAATTCCGCCGCTACGGCAAGTACCCTGAGGCGATCGCGGTCGACGAGCTCGCGCTTACCCGCTATCCGCTCGAGTCCGACGCGCTGATCAGCGCCGAGCGACTGGTCGAAACCTATCAGCGCTGGAACCGGCCCGCCGGCGCCCGCGACGCCCGGCTCAACTTCGCGCCGCGATTCTCGCCCGGCAGCGACTGGGCCCGGGCGCAGCGTTCGGATTCCGTGCGCGCGGCGGGCTCCGAGTTCGCGCGCTCTTCGATCGAGGCGGTGGCGCTCGAGCATCACCTGAAGGCGCGCGAGAGCGGCTCGCGCGACGACTGGCGCGCCGCCCTCGATCTCTACGGGCAGCTGCTGGCGAAGTGGCCGGACGATCCCTCGACCCAGCGGGTCGAGATGGAGGCCGGGGAGGCCAGCACTCGGCTCGGCGAATACGCCACCGCGATGCATCACTACACGGCCGCGGCCGGAGACGGGCGGGACAGCGTCTCGGTCAGCGCGATGTGGCAGAGGGTCGCGGTCGCCGACGCCTGGTACGAGAGCACCCGCCCGCCGGGACACCCGCGCGCCGCCGCGCCACGCGGCACGGGCGCGGCGCGGGCGATCGCCAACACGTCGCTCGGCAGCGACTCGCTCGCGCATCTCGTCATCCGGAGCGCCGACGAGCTGCTCGACCGCGCCCCCTCACACCCCGCCTCGGCCGACCTGACCTGGAGGGCCGGCAACCTCGCCTTCGCGCACGGCTGGCTCGAGGACGCCGCGAATCACTTCGGCCTCATGCTCACGCGCGCGCCAGGCGATCGCCGCGCATCGCGCGCGGCGGTGTTGCGCGCCGACGCCTGGTTCGGCCTCGGTCGCTACGCCGACGCCCGCGGCGCGTACGAGCAGGCGCTGACCACCGCGCGCGCCGCCGGAGTCGATTCGGTCGCCCGCCGCGCCGCCGAAGCGATTCCGGTCTGCGCCTACCGCGAAGCGGAAGCCGCGGTGGCCGCGGACTCCACCGCCTATCTCAAGCACGCCGAGCTCTACGAAACCGTCGCCACGAACTGGCCGGGCTATCGCTACGCGGCGCGGGCGCAGTATCTGGCGGGGCTCGACTACCGGCGCGCCGGCAAGTACGACCGCTCGGTGCGTGCGATGCAATCGTTGATTCAGAAGTTCCCGCAGTGCGAATACGTGCGCGACGCCCACCTCGAGATCGCGAAGACCTATGAGGCGAGCGGCGACTCGGCGAAGAGCGCCGAGGCCTACGCCGACTTCGCCGCGCACTTCCCGGCCGACTCGACCGCGCGCAACGCGCTGCTGCGCGCCGCCGACCTGTTCGAATCCTCGCACGCCGGCGATCGCGCCGAAACGCTGCGCCTCGAATACCTCCACCGCTATCCCGGCGATTTCGCGACCGCGATGGAGATCCTGGAGCCGCTGGCCGTTCGCGATCTCGCCTCGGTCACGGCGCAACATCCGATCTCGACGCTGCTGCCAGCCGTGCCGGTGCCGTCGCGCTCGAAGTCGCGACGATCCGCGGCCGCGGTTCCGTCGCCCTCGCCGTCGCGTCTGGCCGAGTACCTGAGGCTTGCCTCGGCTCACCCAGACCTCGAGTCGCACCCGGTCCTGGCTCAGGTCCGCTTCCTCGAGGCCGAGGAGGCCTACCCCGTCTACGACGCCACGCGCCTCCGTCAGCCGCTGGCGAAGTCGATCGCGCTCCGCCAGCAGCGGCTCGATCGCGTGCTCGGGCTCTACCGCGAAAGCATGAACTTCGGCGTCACGCGCTGGGCGCACGCCTCGGCATGCCGCATGGGCGAGGCCGTGATCGCCTTCGGCAAGGCGCTGGAGGAGAGCGAGCGGCCTGCCGATCTTCAGGGAGACGCGCGCCGTGCCTACGACAACGTCCTCAGCGACCGGAGCCGGGCGTTCGGCGATCGCGCCGAGAAGATCTGGAGTGACGTGCTGCGTCAGCGTGCGAAGGACCACTCCGACGACGAGTGGATCGCGCGCACTCAGGTGTCGCTGTGGAAGCGACTGTCGAACCGCTTCACCTACCGGCCCGAGCTGGAGTTCCCGCTGGCGCCGGCCTCGCCGCCCGCCAAAGTGGCGGACGACTCGGCCGACGATCCGGCGAACGCGTCCAACCACGCCGCTCCGGATGATTCGCGACCGCACCGAAAGGACAGCCGGCGATGACCTTCACGCCTCCGCACCGGCAACGACGACTCGCGGTGATCGTGATCCTCGCCGTGATGGCGGTGGGTTCGAGCGGCTGCGCGGTCCGAAGCGTGGCGCATCGGGCCAACCTGGTCGCGTCCAGGGTCGGAATCGTGCCCGAGACCACGGCTTCCAGGGAGGCGACCGCGCGCGAGAAGTGCGCGAGCGCGCCGGCCGAGCCCTACTGGCCGTTCCAGCTGGCTGAGCTCTACGTCGACGCGGATTCGATCGGGCAGGCGGAGAGCGCGCTGCGTGAGTCGCTCCATCGGGATGCCCATTACGCGCCGGCGCTCTCGCTGCTGTCGAAGATCTATTTCGAGTCGGGTCGCCATGAACAGGCGATCCGCCTGCTCGAAACCGCGCGCGGCGGATCGGGCGAGCTCCCCGGCGAGGCTCCGCCGGAGCTCGCCGCCGATCTCGCGATCGAGTACGACGCGGTCGATGACCTGGCGCGCGCGCGCGCGACCCTGGCGGACGTCCGCGGCGAGTCGAAGAGCCTGACGTCGGCGCGTGTTTACCTGACGCTGCGCGGAACCCACCCGGATTCGGCCGCCTCGCTCGCCGCCGACGCCGTTAACGAGGACGGTCACAGTGCCGCGAATCACAACAACTACGGCATCGCGCAGCTTCGGGCCGGCGACGTCGAGGGGGCGCGGCGCTCGTTCCTCAAGGCGATCGATCTCGATTCGAAGCTGGCCGGGCCCTACTACAACCTGGCGATCCTCGACGAGTTCTTCGTCTTCGACGACGACGCCGCACTCAAATGGTTCCGCGCCTATCGCGAGCGCTCGCACGCCGACCCCGACAGCCTCGAGGCCGTATTCGAGCGCATCGGATCGAGCAAGCTGGTGGGAAAGGATGGCGAGCGATGAGGCGCCGCATCGTGTTCGCGGGCCTCGTCGCCCTGACCCTCACCGTCGCGGCGGCGCAGGCCGATCCCGCGGCGCCGGGCGCGGATCGCGCAGCCGCCCCCGCGCACGCCTCGAAGTCGGCGGTGTCGAAGGCGCCGGCCTCGAAGGCGCGACGCAGTCCGCGATCCCGGGCGGGAACGTCTGCCAGCGGCATCAAGCCGCCCGCGGCGGATTCCACCCAGCGACGGCTGACCGACATTCACATCGAAGGCGAGATCCCGGTTCCGCAGGTCCTGTTCGTGACCGCATCGGATCAGCGCCGCTTCATCGATCTCCAGCACCGCCGCTACCTCCGCTCCGCCGCCGAGCTCGGCAAGGCCACCGGCCTGCCGGCGCGGATTCAGAGCGGAGGCGCGCCCGTTCCGCGAGCGGACGCCGCTGAATCGCCGTCGACCTCCGGTGGCCCGAGCCAGCCATGATCCTCTCGACCAGTCCGAGCGCGGCGGCGGTTCAGAAGCGACTGAAATGGTCGTTCCTCCATTTGATCGAGGAACGCCGCGGATTCCTGCGCGCGATTCCACGCCGTCTCTCGATGAGCATGGTGATCGCGTCGGCACTGATGTGCCTGCTGTTCGTCATCGCGTTCGTGCTGTCGCCGCTCTGGAAGCGCGAGGTCACGGTGGTGGAGCTGCCGGAGCGCGCCGTGAAGCTGATGGCTCAGATCAAGCCCGAGACGCCTCCGCCGGCGCGAGAGGTCAGCCCGCCGATTCACCTGCCGCTCAAGGTCAACGAGATGGCCGATGCGGCGATGCCGGCGCCGCCGCCCGAGGCGCCCGAGCGCGTGCGCCGCGCGGTCCAGCCTTCCGAGATCGACAACGACGCGTCGCGCGCGGGGCGCGCGCGGGCCCAGCAGGCGACCGCACGGCTCGCCAGTGCGACCGCCAGCATCGATCGCACGCTCGGCGACGTCGCGGCGCTGCTCAAGGACACCGGCTCCTATCAGCCGACCCGCAGCGCGCGCGAGCGCGGCGTGCGCGGCGGGCGCTCCGAGGGTCAGCTCGGCTCGGTCGACGCCAGTCTTCCGAACGGCGGCGGCTCGGCCGACCTGCACGGTTCGGTGGAGGCGCCGATGCTCGCGATCGGAGGCCTGTCGGCCGGGACCGCGCCCTCCGCGGCGTCGAGCGACGACGCGATCGCGCCGGGCGCGGCGCCCGGCGTGTATCGCACCAACGCGTCGCTGCTCGCCGTGATCCAGCGTTACGCCGCCGGCATTCAGTACTGCTACAGCGCCGAGCTGAAACGCGATCCTTCGCTGGCCGGAAAGATCGTGGTCGCGATCGTGGTCGCGCCGTCCGGTGAAGTGACCCAGGCCGACATCGTGCACAGCTCGATCCGCTCCGAGCGGCTCTCGAGCTGCGTGCTGTCCCAGATCCGCGACTGGCGCTTCCCCCCGATCAAGGCGGGGATGACGTCGTTCCAGGCGCCGTTCGTCTTCACGCCGCCGAACTAGCCGGTGCCGCCGCCCGGCCGGACCAGGCTCGCTTCGCTCGGGCGCGCGAGCCGCTCACCGTCCGACGCCGAGGTCACTCCCATCGAAGACCCGTGATTGCGCGCGGGCGTGGCGATCGCCAAAGCCGGCGAAATTGCGCACCGTGTCGTAGAGCGCCTGCGGCAATTCAGTGAACACGCCGAAGCCCGAGTGGCGCTTGCTCTCGACTTCTCCCGACAGCCAGCCCTCGACTTCCTGGACATCCTCGACGCTGAGCGGGACGAGCGTGGCGGAGACCACGACGTAGTAGCGGACGCCCTCCTCGACCCCGTCGAGACCGCATACCGGCAGCGCGATCGGCCGCTCGAGCAGCGTGCGCACGGAATCCAGCGATCCGAGTGTGCGCGGTGGCGCCCCCGTTCGCTCGATCCGGTAGACGTCGTTCCATACCTCGTATCGAACGCGCACCGAGGCGTCGAAGGTGTGCTCGACGCGGTCGAACCAGATCGAGCGCTTCCGCCACAGCTCGGCGTGAAGCAGAAGCGTGGCCGGCATCCCGCGCGACAGGCTGCTCTCGACCGGGGCCGGAAAGAGATCGGACAGCCGCGCGTCGACCCACAGATAACCGCTGCGCGCGCGCGGGGCGCTCACGTCGACGTCGAGCGCATGGGCGATGGCCGGCAGCGCGAGCCACGCGAGCGTGACGAGCGCCACGCCCGCAACGCCTCGTGCCCGCGATGGATGGGGGAGCGAAGGGAGCACGATGGGTCAGAACGGACGCTGAAGTCTCACCGAGATCACCACGTCGCGGCCGGCGTCATGAAGGTCCTTCGCGAAGTAGACCCGCAACGAAGTGTCCGAGGTCGCGACCCCGACGCCGCCGTCGGCGGCGAAGCGCTGACTAATCGGATCCCAGCTCCCGCGCGTTCCATGCCACGCTCCTCCCGCGTCGACGAATGCCAGCGCATGGATCCCGTTCTCGAAACCGTCACCCCGCATACTCCAGAGTCCGACGTCGTATTCCGCCTGACCGAGCGCGATGCGATTGCCGCGGAAGGCGTCGACCGGGTGGGCGCGCAGGCCGTCAGGCCCTCCAACGGTGAATTCCCTCTGGCGGGGCAGATCGCCGTCGGGATTGTGGCCGCCGACGGCGCGAAGGGACAGGGTCGAGGCGGGGGTGAGCCGCAGCATGCTGCGGACGTCGGCCAGTGCCCGCGTGTAGCTGAAGTCTCCGCCCATGCCATGACCCGCGCGCTCGATCTCGATCCAGTGATCGAGACCGACGCGGAGCCGGCGCGGCATGCGCGGCGCGCGCTCGAATCGGAGCTGGAGCGCGTGCACGTCGCCGTCGTCGATGGCGGGATTCACGCGCAACGGTCGCCCAGTGTGCGCCCACGAGCGCGTGTCGGTCCAGGTCGACAGCGACCGGTAGCGGTCGCTGTTGAAGCGCAGACTGGCGCGGGTGACGCGCGGAACCCGGAGCGCGAGGTAGACGCCCTGGCCTTCGCGCTCGAAGTAATCGCGATCGTCGGTGCGACCGAGCAGCAGCGCCAGGCTGTTCTCGAAGTCGCTCATCTGCTGGAGATCGTTGTGATCGGTTCTCCGGTACATCGTGGCGCCGATCGAAAGCCTCCGGCGCCCGATGATCGGCTGCTCGAATTGCGCGCCGTACAGCGTGCGATTCCGGCCGAACGCACGCTCGACCCGCGCGCCGACGCGCGGCATCCACGCATCCGTCCCATGGAATCGCCAGCCGAATCCGGCACGGAGCGGATCGACGCGGTTGTAGTCGACCAGGAGATCGAGGTCCTGATGGTGTCCTTCAGCGGCGTGCCAGGGCTCGATGTCGGTGATGATGTCGTCGCCGCGCGGGGCCCTGGCCCACGAGCCTTCGCGGTCGCCGATCGGAGAACGCGGGCGCTCGGGCGGCGCTTCCGATTCGAGCGGGTTCGGGGTGAACTGGAGGTGCTCGGTGGTGTCGCGGGCGGCCGGCTCGGGGGGCGGATCGGCCGCCCGAGCGAGCCCGGGGGCGAGGACCAGTGCGGCTGCGATCATCAGCGTGCGCAGAGGGGAAGGCGGCGTCACGGGACCTCCTCGAACAGGAGCCGGGAGCATCTCATGGCCGCAACGCAAGCTCCATACCAGCCATGACGTTGGCATGACCCGCGTGATCGCCGGGAATCCCGCTCGCGGACCGGATCGAGCGCGGCACAATGTGGCCGCGGCTCCGCGCGTGTGGCGGGGCGGCGACGGCACCGCCTCTCAGCCGCGGCGCTCGATCCCGTACTTCCGCATCTTGCGGTGGAGATTCGTGCGGTCGATGCCGAGCGCCGATGCCGCCTGGGTCACGTTCCAGTGCGCGGAGTCGAGGGCCCTCCGCACGGCTTCGGCCTCGCGCCGCTCGATCTCACCGCGCAGTCCCGCCGATTCCTCGCGCGAGCCACCGGTCTCGAGCCAGACCAGCAGATCCTCGGCGGTGACCTCGGGTCCCTGAACCAGCACCGCGGCGCGCTCCATGAGATTCCGGAGCTCGCGCACGTTGCCCGGCCAGGCATAGCGCGTCAGGAGCTCGCCGGCGCCCTCGCTGAGCGCGAGCGCGGGTCTGCCCTCGGCGGTGCAGACCTCGGAGAGAAAGTGCTTCGCCAGCGGCACGATGTCGCCGCGGCGCTCGCGCAGCGGCGGGACGCGGATCGGCAGCACGTTCAACCGGAAGTAGAGATCCTCGCGGAATTCCTCGGAGGCCACGCGGGCCGCGAGATCCTTGTTCGTGGCGGCGATGAAACGCACGTCGAACGTGATAGTGCGCGACCCACCCACGCGCTCGATCTCGCCGCTCTCGATCGCCCGCAACAACTTGGCCTGCGCCTCGAGCGCCAGGTCCCCGACTTCGTCGAGGAACAGCGTGCCGTGATCGGCGAGCTCGATCCGGCCCTTGCGGCTCTGCACCGCGGTGGTGAAGGCGCCGCGCTCGTGACCGAACAGCTCGCTCTCGACCAGATCGCGCGGCAGCGCCGCGCAGTTGAGCTTGATGAAGGGCCCGGAGGCCCGCTTCGAGAGCGCGTGAATGGCGTGGGCGACCAGCTCCTTGCCCGATCCGTTCTCGCCGCTGATGAGCACCCGCCCCTGCGACGGCGCGATCTTGCGAATCTGCTCGAGCAGGGCGTGCACCGGAGGGCTGTCCCCGAGGATTCCGAGCGAGTCCTTCTCCTCCGCGGGCGTAGCGCGGCGGACGTGCGTGATCCGCGCCGCGCGATCGATGGCATCCAGCAGGTATTCGATCTGAACCGGCGAGAGCGGCTTGGTGACGAAGTCATAGGCGCCGCGCCGTCCGGCCAGCAGCGCCAGATGAGTCGAGTGATCCTCGCCGGTGATCATGATCACCGCGGTCTCGGGCGACAGCTCGTGGATCTGGACCAGCGCGTCGAGCCCGCTCATCCCCGGCAGGTTGATGTCGAGCAGGACGACGTCGAAGCGCCGCTGCTCGAGCTGCTCGAGTGCCTGCTCGCTGCTGCCCGCCTCGGCGACCGTGTGGCCTTCCTTGCGCAGCACCTGGCCCAGCATCAGGCGGATGTCGTCGGCGTCGTCGACCACCAGCACGTCCATCAGCTCTCCTTGTCGTTCAACGGAAGTTTCCGGGTCGGATGCGGCGCCTGCGTCAGGTTTCGCGCGGCGGATCGGCGGCCGCCGCTCGGTCCCGCGGAACGACCAGCCGCGCCACCGCGCCGCCGCCCTCGCGATTCGCGAGCCCGACGCTGCCCCCATGCTGCTCGGCGATGTCGCGCACCAGCGCGAGGCCGAGACCGCTGCCGCGCTTCTTCGTGCTGACGTACGGCCGGAAGAGTCTGGCCTCGAGCCCCTCCGGGATCCCCGTGCCGCGATCCCGCACCTCGAGAACGGCGCGATCCCCTTCGATCCACGCGGCGACCTCGACGATTCCACCAGCCGAGCTCGCCTCGCACGCGTTCAGCACCAGATTGTGAACGGCGCGGGCCAGCAGCAGGCTATCACCCACCACCTCGACCGGCCCATCGGCATGGATCTCGACCTTCGCGCCCGGCGCGTTTTGGGCGGTGCCGCGCGCCAGCTCGACGAGATCGAGCGGCTCGAAGCGCGGCTCGGGCAGCCGCGCGTACTGCGAGAACTGGCCCGCCAGCCGGCTGAGGTGCGCGACGCCGCGCTCGAGCGCACCGAGGCTCTCCTCGGTCTCCGTCGCCGAGCTCTCGGCCGCCGCGGCGTTCTTCGCCAGCACGTAGAGCGAAAGCGACATCGGCGTGAGGATGTTCTTGAACTCGTGGGCCAGACGCTGCGCGACGTCCCGCCACGCCGCCTCGCGCTCGGCGCGGGCGAGCGCGTCCCGGGCCGCCTCGAGGCGCGCGGCCATGGCGTTGAACGACTCGCCGAGCCTCCGCATCTCGGGTGCGCCCTGCGGCTCGACGCGCGCGCTCCATTCCCCGGCGGCGATGCGGCCGAGTGCTTCGGAAAGTTCTCGCAGCGGCCGCGACATCTCGCCGGCGAGGCGCGCGGAAACGATCAGTGCGAGGGCGACCAGCACGAGGACGAGCGCGGTCGCCAGCATCCACGCGTACTGGCGCTGGATGTCGGCCACCACCGAGTGGCCGCGGTAATATTCGGTGCCGCGCCCGATCCGGTCGATGTCTTCGAAGAATCCCGGCGCCACGCGGAATCCGCACAGCACCGCGCAGCCGTTGGGCCCGCGCGCCACGCCCGCCAGCCAGCCCCGCGCGGAATGAAGACTCCCGCCTCCGGCGAGCACCGAGTCGAGGTCGGCGGAGAAGTCCGGTCGATCGGGCTGGAGCACGCGCTCGGGCGCGAACTGCGATTCCAGGTGCCACTGGCGTCCATGGCGATACACCTGCAGCATGTCGAGGCCCGCTTCGCCGATCTCGCGGCGCAGCGAGGCCAGCTCCGGCGGCTTCGGCCGCGGCAGCGGGCAATCCGCGGCCCAGCGATCGGCCTGGGCCAGGGCCGCCGCGTCCATTCGGACCATGGCGCCGCGGCTCACCTCGATCGAGGACTCGAGCGTGCGCTGGATGCCGGGCAGCATCCACCACTGCGAGGCGATGCCGATCTGATAGCGGGTGTAGAGCGTGAACGCCAGCGTGGGCAGCAGCGCCATTGCCAGCAGCGCGAGAATCAGTCGTGCGCGCAGCGACACGGCGGAGCGCGGGGCGGAATCAGGCCCCGGGACTCAGTCCTCCGAGCTGTCCGCACGCCGCCCAGATCTCGCCGCCCAGCGTGTTGCGCACCATGACGGCCGGCGCCCGCGGGTAGAGCCGCTCCACGAAGGCGTCGATGGCGGCCTGCGAGGGCCGCTTCCATTCCAGTCCCGGCACCGGGTTGTAGGGGATCAGATTGATCTTGGACGGCAGATCGCGGGCGATCGCGCCGAGGCGGTCGGCGTCTTCGGGGCCGTCGTTGACGCCGGCGAGCAGCGTGTATTCGAGCGTCACCCGCCGCCCGGTGACGCGGCCGTAGTCTCGCGCCGCCGACAGCAGCTCCTCGATCGGCCAGCGGCGGTTGACCGGCACGAGCCGGTCGCGCAGCGCGTCGGTTGTGGCGTGGAGCGAGACGGCGAGACCCAGGGGAAGATGCTCTTCGGCGAGCATGCGGATCTGGGGCACGAGGCCGCTGGTCGACACCGTAATGCGCCGGGCGCCGAGGTTCAGACCGAGCGGCTCGTGGAGAATGCGGATCGCGTCCATCATCGCCCGGTAGTTCGCCAGGGGCTCGCCCATTCCCATGAAGACCAGATTGAAGCGATCGTCACGCCAGCCGTGGAAATCGCCCATGATCACCACCTGGGCCACGATCTCCTCGGCGCGTAGGTTGCGCTTGAGTCCCATGAGGCCGGTGGCGCAGAACGCGCACTGAAGCGCGCACCCGGCCTGGCTGGAGAGGCAGAACGTGAGCCGGCGGGCGGCGCGCATGGCCACGCATTCGATCCGCGAGCCGTCCTCGAGCGCGAGGACGAACTTCTGGGTCTGGCGGTCCCGGGTCTCGAGCGCGGCCTCGACCCGCGGCAGGCGGAGGTCACAGAAGTCGGTGAAGCGCTCGCGCATCGCGGCCGGCAGATTGGACATCGCGGCAGCGTCGCGGCGGTGCTTCTGGTACACCCAGGTGAACAGCTGATCCGCCCGATAGCGCGGCAGTCCCGCGGCCTCCAGACGCCCGCCGAGACCCGAGCGGGTGAGACCGTAGAAATTGGGCGCGGAATCCAGCTGGAGTGGGAGGGGTGAGGTGGCCATGAGCGCCTTTCGAGCGGGGTCCGCCGAGGCTATCAAACGCAATTCCTTGCGGTCAACGCCGGTCGATGATATGCATCGCCATGCAATGAATGTCCGAGCCGCTTCCGCCGGTCGAAACCGGCCCCAATCCCATCGTCGCTCTCAACTCCGCTCCCGGCCCGGATCACAGCCCACATCCCAGTCCCGGTCGCCGCGACGCCGCGATCTCATGGCCTGCGTCGCCGATCCGTCGCGGTTCCAACTGGTGGGCCGACTGGCCGCCGGCGAATCGTGCGTGAGCGATCTCGCCCGGCGCGTCGGCCTGTCCCAGTCCTGCACGACCCGCCACCTTCAGGTTCTGGCGCGACACGGCGTCGCGCGTGGGCGCCGCGACGGGAAGCGCGTGCTGTTCCAGCTCTGCACCGAGCGCGCGACGGTTCGTGCGCTGTTGCGCTGGGCCCTGTCGAGTGCTGTGCCGTCTCCCGATCGACCGGATCCGCCCGCGCGACCGAAGCCACGCCGCCGAATTCGACCCCGGGCTCATACGGAGACCCGGGTCGATGCGCCCGGGCCGAGGCTCGGACTCCCACCCGAGCCCCCGGCGGCGCTCGAACCCCGGTCCGAGCCCCCGGTGGCGTCCCCGCGACCGGATCCCTCCCGGCCGATGGACGATGAGGCGGTGAGGAACCCAGGCGATGGCGAGAGCGCGCGATCCGAGCCGGTGGCCAATGCGGCTCGACCCCGGAGATGGCCGATTCGTGAAGAGCTGGAGGATTTCCTGTTGTGAAGCAACCTATGCGTGTCGGTGCAATTGATGTCGGTTCCAATTCGATCCGGCTGCTGGTCGCCGATACGGCGCGGTCGCCGGAGGGTCGCGACCAGCTCCGCGTGATCGCCCGCGCAGGCGAGTCGTGCCGGCTGGCGCGCGGACTGTCGCGCAATGGCGAGATCGATGCCGACATCGCGGCCCGGGCCGGCGACGTGGTCGCGGAATTCGTACGTCGGGCCCGAGGGCTCGGAGCCACGACGCTGATCATCGGCGCCACCGCCGCGCTCCGGAACGCGAAGAACGGTGCCGAAACGGCGGAGCGGATCTCGCTGAGAGCCGGGCTGCCGGTGCGTGTCCTGAGCGGCGATGACGAGGCCAGGCTGGTCTACCGGTCCGTGGTCCACGGCCTCGGCCTCGCCACCCGCCGGCAGGCCGGTGTCGTCTTCGACGTCGGTGGTGGCAGCACCGAAGTGGTGAGCGGCGTCGGGCTCGAGCCGGGCCGGTGGACGAGCCTCGGCTTCGGGGCGGTGAGCCTGACCGACGCGTTCCTGGCCAGCGATCCGCCGTCCGCGGACGAGATCGCCTCGCTGCGGCAGCGGGTCCGCGATGAACTTATGCATCACTGTGCAAGTATGCCCGAGCGCGTTCCGCTCCTCGCCGGCGTGGGAGGAACGGTGACGGTTCTCGCCTCGCTCGATCGGGGCCTGACGACCTACGACCCGGCCATGCTCGAAGGCTGGAGCATCCAGGGCCCGAGGCTGGTCGAGCTGGTGGAGCGGCTGATCACCACCCCGCGCCGCGAGCGGGGAACCTGGCCGATCATGGGAGAGGGCCGCGCCGACATCGTCGCCGCCGGAGCCCTCATCATCGACGAGCTGTACCGGCGGTTCCCCTCGGGCGCCCTGGTCTGCTCGACCCAGGGGCTCCGCTACGGGCTGGCGCGCCTCGCGGCCGAGGAAGCGGCCGGCATCGAGGCTGACGGTCCCGGAAATACCCTTTGACGCCATTCGCCGGGTGGGCGGATACTTTGCCCGGCACCGAATGGCAGGCGGTCCCCTCGATTCAAAAATATTGATACCAGTCGGTTTCCTCCTAGTCGACTGGTGTGAAAGTTTTTTTCAGCCGCCAGTTTTTGGAGAAGGAGGGGGAAGTTAATGACGAGACTCCGCAACAGGCTCCTGATCCTGCTGGCCCTTCTCGCGGTCGGGCTTTTCAGCGTTCGCGGTGTTGCGAATGCTGCGATCCAGACCGATTGGGACTCCTTCGGGAGCGACCCGGTCGTGAGCCCGTACACGGGAGAACCCGACGTTCCGAGCGTGAAGAAGACCAGTGCTTCGATCGCGCCCGGGAACGAGAGCGCCTCGACCATCGGTAATGCGCTCCGGTTCTATTGGGCCAGCAGAATCTGGGCGGCGGTACAGCTGGGGTTGGATCGGTAGCAGTCGATTCAACGTCAGTTCGTTTTTTCGGCGTTCCGGAACGAACCGCCGGGGCGCTCAACCGGGTGTGCGGGTAAATCGAGGGTTCGAAAGTGCATCGAGCGATCCCCCCCGATCTGGCTCATGCTGGTGGCTCGGTCTCGCAGGCAGCGAGACAGCATGAGGCGATCGGAGATCTGCATTTTGCTGCCGACAACTTCGCGGGCGCCGTCGAGGAATTCGGCGCGGCGCTGAAGGAGCTCGGCCCGGATTCGCCGCACGAGCAGGCGCGTCTGCTGCAGCGGATCGCGCAGGCTCTGGCGCTTCGCGGCGATTACGACGCCGCGCTCGGCCATCTGCGTGAGGCCCGCGCCACCGCGCGACTGCTTCACGATTCCGCGCTCAACGCGCGAATCGCCGCTCGACTCTCCGCCGTGCTGATGGAGATCGGCCGCTACCGTGCCAGCCGGCGCTACGCGCTCTACGCCTACGCGGCGCTGCGAGACAGCAGCGATCACCAGACCGTCGGACAGCTCGGCGTGACGCTCGGAATGTGCGCGAGCCGGCTCGGGCGCCCGAGTGAAGCGATCGAATGGCTGCAGAACGCGGCGGCGACGTTCCGCCGCATCGATGACACCGACGGCCTGGTCAGCGCGCTCAACAACCTCGGCATCGTCTACAAGAATCTGCGCGAATGGCGCGAAGCCACGCGCTTCCTGGAGCAGGCGCTCAAGCTCGACGAGCGCGCCGGTCTCTACGCGCGCATGCGCGGCCACAACCAGAACCTCGGGCTCATCCGGTACCGCCTCGGCCAGTGGGATCTCGCCGAGGAGAACTTCCGCCAGTCGCTCCGCATCGCGCGCGAGCTTGGACACCGCGGCGGCGAAGCGATGGCGCTGCTCGCGCTCGGATTGCTCAGCCGGCGCCGCCGTCAGCTCGATCGCGCCGAGGAGCACTTCCAGCGCGCGCTCGGACTCGCCACCGATTCGGGAACGGAGCGCGAGCGGCTGCTGGCGCGTGAGTTCCTCGGCGAGCTCGCCCTCGACCGCGGCAACCTGAAGGACGCGCTCGAGCACCTCGAGCCGGCGCTCGCCGATGCGCGCGCCATGGCGCCGCGCGGCGATCTGACCGGCGAGCTCGAGACGCGTTTCGGCCAGGCGCTGCTGCTCACCGACCGCATCGACGAGGCGCAGACTCACCTTCTTCAGGGCGCGATGCTGGCCGAGGAGCTGGGAGACCGCATCGAGCAGTCGATCGCCGAGCGTTCGCTGGCCCGGCTCGACGCGATGCGCGGCAACATGGTGGGAATGGAGAGCAAGCTGCGCGCGGCGGCCAGCGCCTTCGAGCAGCTCGGCGAGGTGTTCGAGCTCGCGCTCACGCTCTCGATGTGGGCCGAGTTCCTGCAGCTGCTGCCGACCAGCCTCCGGCTTCGCACGCCGCTCGAGCCCATCGCCGAGGCCGCGCGCCGCGCCAGCACGCTCTATCGCCAGCTCGGCCTGATCGGGCCGGCCGCCGAGACCATGCTGAGCCTCGCCCGCCTCGAATCCGAGCGCGAGCACTACGATCAGGCGCTCGCGCTCCTCGAGCTCGCCGAACAGTGGCTGGCCGAGAGCCACGACAGCGAGACCGAAGATCGCGCCGGCGCGCTGAGGCGCGACCTCGAGCACCAGTACGTCGCGGTCTCGCTCTCGACCTGCAATGAATTCCGCGCGCTCGAAGAGGCGAACCGGCTGTTCCGCGAGACTTCCGACATGGACGGCGTCCTCTCCCAGGCGGTCAAGCTCGCGGTCGAGCATGCCGGAGGAGACCGCGGCTTCGTCGCATTCTCATCCGGCGGCGGGCGGCTCGACGTCGTCGCGCAGCACGGACTCGGGCGCGATCGGGCACGCCGCATTCTGCGCGTGATCGAAGGACTCGGCGGCAACCGGCTGGCCGAGAACGGTCCGCTGTTCTCGAGTCGCGTCACGGCGGATCCGCGGCTCGCCTCGGCGCTGACCGATGCGCTCGACGGCGTGGGATCGCTGGTGTGCGTGCCGCTCAATTTCCCGTCCCAGTCGGTCGGGCTCGTCTACGTCGATCGCCTGAACGACAATCTGCTCGGCGCCTTCCGCCAGAGGGAGCTCAACCTGCTCGCCGTACTGGCGAACAGCGCCGCGGTGGCGATCGTCGAGGCGCAGCGCTCGCTGCTCCTCGCCGAGAATCGCGAGCTGCGCGACAAGCTGCGGCCCTCTCCGGGCGCGGACCGCGTGATCAGCCAGTCGCGCGAGATGGCGAGCATCCTGAACCTGATCGCGAAGGTCGGCGACAGCGACGCGACGCTCCTCTTCATGGGCGAGACCGGAACCGGCAAGGGTCTGCTCGCGCAGGTGGTGCACGAGACGTCGAAGCGGCGGGATGCGGCGTTCGTCCAGGTCAACTGCGCCGCGCTGCCCGAGAACCTGCTCGAGAGCGAGCTGTTCGGCTACGTGCATGGCGCGTTCACCGGCGCGAATCGCGACAAATCCGGGCTGTTCGAGGAAGCCGAGGGAGGCACGATCTTCCTCGACGAGATCGAGAAGGTGCCGGAATCGGTCCAGGCCAAGCTGCTTCACGTCCTCGACCGCAGTGAGATCCGTCCGGTCGGTGCCACGCGCAGCAAGAAGGTGAACGCGCGCGTGATCTGCGCGACCGGCTGTGATCTTCGCGATCGCATCAAGGAAGGTCGGTTCCTCGAAGACCTGTTCTACCGTCTCAACGACATCACCATTCGCGTGCCCTCGCTGCGCGAGCGGCGCGAGGACATCCCGGTGCTGGCGCAGCATTTCTTCGGCGTGTTCTCGCGTCAGATGGAGCGGACGCCGAAGGGCTTCGCGCCCGAAGTGCTGCGGCTCTTCCTCGAGTACGAATGGCGCGGCAACGTGCGCGAGCTCGAGAAGGTGGTGAAGCGGATGGTGGTGCTCGCCGAGGACGGTGACACCCTCGGCGTCGATCTCCTGCCGGCGGAATTCCAGGGCCGCACCCGCGAGCCCGAGGTCCGCGGCGCCCCGCGCCTCCTGCGCTCGAACATTTCGCAGCTCGAGAAGCGCATGATCGCCGACGCGCTCGATCGCAATCGCTGGAACAAGGCGAAGGTCGCGCGCGAGCTCGGGCTCAGCTATCCGACGCTGCTCGCCAAGATCCGCACGCTCGGCATCGAGCGTCGCCGCGTGGTGTAGCAAACCCTCCGAAACCGCCGCGATCGACTATTAAGTCATTTTATACTCAGACCCATGTGCCATCGGCACTTAGCCGGTCACGTGGGTCATTCGATAGTTATCTTAGGAATCGGCCGGTCGCGGTTTCGCGGCGCCGCCATCCCCGTCCGCGGAACGAGCCCGTAATCCGCTGTCGCGTAATGCGATGAAGATTTGCTTGCCAGGGTCATTGCATCTGGCACGCGGGGTGCTCTACCACGTCGGCGGAGGGGGGGGACCTCCAAAAAAGTTCGGCAGCGCAAGTTGTCGAACCACAATCTGGGCTAGCCGGTGCAGTAAAGGATCCGGTCGAGGGTACGAGCCCCAGTCACATGACAGCGCACCGCCCTTTACGACCGGCTAGCTTGGAACGTGCAGATCCAGAAGCAATGAAGAATAAAGCCTGAGTCTCACCTCGGAGCCGCGGTCGACCGCTTCACGGTTGACCCGGTTCTTGTGTATCGGTCGCCGTGTCCCGTGGCGAGCTCAGGTGTGGGACACCGGCTCGATTCGTGACCGCGGGCCAACACTGGGGGATGTCTCGGCTGTAGTCACGTTGCAGCTCGACTGGTGTCCCCGTATTCCAGAGTGGCTTCGCGCCGTTGCGGCGACGCCACACTCCAGCGCGATCCGGCCGCCTCCGGTCCCGAGAGGACCGCGGGCGGCCGTCGCGTTTTCCGCTTGCCACCCCGCCACTTACGCGATCGGCGGTCGGTGCGCCGGATCGCCCTTCCGCGTGGCACATCGATTGCGCTGGGGTTAGGGTGCTGGAGACGATTGTTCGCACCGAAGGAGGCTGCCATGCGGAAACTGTGGATTCTGATGATGGTGTCAGCCGTGTTCCTGGCCGGCTGCGATGACCAGACCTCACCTCAGGACCGCACGCCTCCGGCAGCGCCGCGCGGCGTGTACAGCGTCACCGGAGACCAGAGCGTCACCCTCCACTGGCTCCAGAACACCGAAGGCGATCTCGCCCTCTATCGCGTCTACATCGGCAACACCGCCAATGGCGCCTATACCCGTGTCGGATCCACCCCCGCGACTTCGTTCACGATCACCGGGCTCACCGATGGCGTGACCAAGTACTTCGCGGTTTCGGCGGTGGACCTGGCGGGGAACGAGAGCGACCTGTCGTACGACACGATCCACGACACCCCTCGCCCCGCCGGGACGAATCAGGGGCTGAGCGATAAGACGTCATCGCCTTCGACCAGCGGATGGGATTTCTCGGCCTTCACGGTCCGGCCCTGGGACGATCCCAGCACCGACATGTACTACCAGCTGGTCGGCGGCACGCCGCAGATGGTGTGCCCCTTCACGGATACCGACATTCAGGACGCCGGCTATGCCACCAGCCTCGACGCCGTCGATTTCGCTCCTTCGGCCGGATGGTCCTCGACCGGAACGGTCGAGCTGATCGCGGGCCACTGCTACGTGCTCAGGCTCGGGGCCACCACCGTGAACTACGCGAAGTTCCGCGTGATCTCGATCTCGTCGAGCCAGGTGGTGTTCGACTGGGCGTATCAGACCGATCCCAACAATCGGGAGTTGCGCGCCCGCCCCGCGGGTGAAGACGGTGCGCGCACGCGGCGCACCGCCGCATCGCTCGCGGCCGGCGCGGTAGGGAGTCGTTAGCGAAAACGCCGCGCGATGCGCATCCCAGGGGACGATGCGCCGGGCGCGGACGTGAGATGATCGTGCAGATCCGGCGCACCACGCGTGACCTCACGCGCAGGCCACCGGAGACCGTGGAGCCGCCGGTCGCGGAATCTGCTGCCGTGACCCTCCGGCCCACCGGGAGAGGAGTACGGCCATGAAGCGCTCGATCGCATCCGCCGGTTCCTGCCTCGCTTCGTTGATCCTGCTCGGCTCGCTGATGGCCGCGAGCCCGGCAGAGGCCCGGCACATCGGCATCGACCTCTGGACCGATCGCGGCAACGACGCGATCTACGAGCCCGGCGACGTTCTCCAGGTCCGCACCCGCGCGACCGACGACGCCTACCTGCTGGTCTACGAGATCGACTCCCAGGGCTACGTGCGCGTGCTCTATCCCCTGCGCGGACAGAACGGCATGGTGGCAGCGCGCGAGACCTATCGCGTTCCCCCCGAGGACGACGAAAACCAGCTCGTGGTGCAGGATCCGATCGGCGAGGATTTCATCGTCGCCATCGCGTCGCGCGAGCCGTTCGAGGATCTGCCCTGGTACCTGCGCCCGTTCGACGCACAGGGCGACGACATCGGCTACGTCAACGAGCCCACCGACGAAGAAGGCGTGACCCAGGATGGAAGGATCGTCGGCGATCCATTCGTCGCGATGGAGCGCATCCGTCGCCGCGTGGTGTCGCATCCCAACGACACCGAATCCTTCGCGACCGCCTACACCACGTACTACGTGCATCAGCAGGTCCGCTATCCGCGCTACATCTGCAACGACTGCCACCGGCCGGGTCGCTGGGCATGGTGGGACGGCTGGGATCCCTACTACACGAGCTGTCGCGTGGTGGACTTCCGCGTCAACTGGTCGTGGGGCTGGGGCCCGACCTACTGGTGCGGCTTCGTTCCCTACTACGTGTTCGTCTATCGCCCGGACTGCCCGCCGCGCTGGCGCGTGGGCGGCCAGCCCTGGCTGTCCTCATGGGATGGCTGGAGGCGATGGACTCAGAACTGGGGCGGTCCCCTGGTGCGTTACAAGTCGCCTCCGCCGGTCGGCTACACGCCGCCGGATCACTACAAGGACTGGCGAGGTGGAACCACGCCACCTCCACCGGGGTTCGTCGTATCCGGAGTGAGGCGCGGTGGAATCGGATCCCTGCCGATCGGACGCAATCGTCCGGCGGACTCCGATCGCACGCCGCGGCGGCCGGACGTCGCGCGCGAGCCGGCCGAGAGAATCCCCGTCAGCCAGGACAACGGACGTGATCGTCGAAGCCCCGGAGGGACCGAATGGCGCAGGCCCGATGTGGGTCGCATGCCGGCTGGACGCACGGGCGATGACGGTGGCTCGGGCAGGAGCGGCCGCGACGCACCCCCTCCTCGAGTCGAAAGACCGGCGGAGCCGCGCATCGACCGGCATCCGGTCGAGCGCCAGGAGCCTCAACATCAGCCGCGCGGCCGCGAGGATCATCCGCGCGACAATGGCGGCGGTCACCGCGATGAACGGCCTCACGACAACGGGCCGAAGCAGCCGCCTCCCGGCCGCGACAGCCGCGACAACCGCGACAACCGCGACGACCATGGAGGCCGCGGCGGTCCGTAGTCGCCGGCGGCGGCAGCGCGGTGCGGGCACCGGCCTCGAACATCGTGATAAGCTCGAACTCTCGCGGGGCTCGCGAATGCGGCCCCGCGATTGCCATCCCAAGGGAGCCTTCGTGTCCCGACCACGCCTCACGATTCTCGCCATTCTTGCCGGCGCCCTGATCTCCACGTCCGCCCTCGGCGATCCCGCCGGCTTCGCGTTCCTCAAGGTGCCGGCGGGCGCGCGCGCTTCGGCGATGGGCGGCGCGTACGCCTCGATCGCCGACGGCGTCGAAGCGGCGTTCTGGAATCCCGCCGCGCTCGATGGCGCCCGCGGAATCCAGCTCGAAGCGTCGCATTTCGAGTATCTCGCCAACCTCCGCCACGATCAGTTCGCGATTGCCGGCCGACTGTTCGGGGGCGGTATCGCGGCCTCGCTCCGCGCGCTCTACTCGGAGCCGATTCCGGAGCGCGACGCGCTCGGCAACCTGGTTGGATCATTCGGCTCCGACGACCTCGAATTTGGAGTGGGCTACGGTCGCGCCATCGCGCCCGGCTGGCGCTTCGGCGGCAGCGCCCAGGTGGTCCACGAGCGCATCGCCGATGCCGCGGCAACCACGTACGACTTCGGTACGGGTGTCACCTGGAATCCGGCGCGCTGGTCCGGACTGCGGTTGAGCGCCGACCTTCACGACCTCGGTCCGGCCACGCACTTCACCATCGATGGAACGCCGGGAGATCCGGTGCGGCTTCCTGCCGGACTGCGCACCGGTGCGTCGTGGACGCACGGATTTGGCGCCCTGACGGTGCGCGGCGCGCTCGAGAATTCGATGCTGGCCGGCCAGGCGTCGGTCACCGCCCTGGGCGCCGAGGTGGCGCACTCATCGGGACTCGCGCTGCGGGGCGGCCTCCGGACCGGGGACACGGAATCGACGATGTCTCTTGGCGCGGGATGGGCGGTGCGGTCGCTCCGGCTCGACTACGCGTTCGTGCCGTTCCGCTCGAACCTCGGCGACACCCACCGCTTCTCGCTCGGCGCGCAGTTCTAGATCGAAGGCGCCGCACCGCCTTCCGGCCGTATCGCCTTCCGGCCCGCCCCGCCCTCCGGCGCAACTGCACCGCCCTACTCCGGCCAGCACTCCATCGACAGGCGGCCGTTGTCGAGTGTGACGTAGGTGAAGTGACGGATCCAATCGCCGAGCACGAACAGCTCGTGTCCCGATTCGCGGCGCTCGTAGGCGTGATGGAAGTGGCCGAGGATCACTGCGTCGAATCCCTGATCGAAGCGCGGGCGCGCCACTTCGTTCCACAGCCGCTCGGCCTCGAGCGGCCGCTGACCCTGTGCATGGCGCGATCCGCTCGACACCCAGCGCGCCAGCGGGATGCCGAGGTCGGGATGGATCAGGCGATAGAGCGCGATGCTCGCAGGGTGACGCAGCACGCGCTTCAGCAGGCGGTAGCCATGGTCGCCGCCGATCAATCCGTCGCCGTGATGGATCCAGATCCGCCGCGTGCCCTGGTCCAGCGTCATCGATCCCTGATGCGTCGTGATCCCGAGGTCACGGGACAGAAAAGGCCCGAGCCAGAAATCGTGATTTCCGTTCAGGTAGTCCATCGCGACGCCGGAGGAGCGCAACCGGCCGAGCAGCTCGAGCGTCGAGAAATAGCGCCTTGGAATCGCGGACCGGTATTCGAACCAGAAGTCGAACAGGTCGCCGACGATGACGAGGCGGGAGATCCGTCCGATGAGCGACTCGAGGAACGCGTGCAGGCGCCGCTCACGATCGGCCTCGCGCGCGCTCGACTCGGCTCCGAGGTGGGCGTCGGAAAAGAACACCACCGGGAGCTCGGACATGCGCGCGAGTCTAGCAACCGTGCTTCCAGCGTCACAAGCGCGTGACAGGCTCTCCGCGTTAGGCTCGGGACGCGCCGCGTCCGGCCGAAGAGTCGATCGCGGTGCGGAACCCGACGCCTCCTCGGGCGTATAGTCTGCGAGTCAGCCGGCGCTCCCCTCGGCCAGATTTGACGGGCATCTGACAGGCTTCCCATCAGCGGCCGATAATCTTTGAGTCACCCGTTCCACACGTTCCATGCGACGAGCCCGGCCCGCGATACGGTCGTGCGCCGGAACCGGCGGGAGAATCCCAACGGAGGAAGGATCATGAATCTCAGCCCCAATAGAATGCACCGTCCGCGCGGGTATTACATCGGTGCCGCCCTTCTCCTCGCGCTCGGTATTGTCATCGGCCTCGGCGTCAGCGCCGGCTTCGGCTGGCAGCCGGCTTCGACGGCCGCGAGAGCGCTCGGCGGGGCCATCAAGCCGATGGTGTCGACCGCGGAGCCGCCCGCGAGTCCGTTCGTCGGTCTGGTCGAGAAGACCCTGCCGGCGGTGGTGTTCATCGACGTCCGTAAGAAGGTCAGCTCCGGCGATTCCGATGACCCGCAGTCCGAGATGCTCAAGCGCTTCTTCGGCGATTCGCCGTTCGGACGCCGTCCGCAGACCCAGCCGACCTCGGGATCGGGCTTCATCATCGATCCGGACGGACACATCCTGACCAACAATCACGTGGTGCGTGACGCCGCCGACATTACCGTCACCCTGAACGACAAGCGCACGTTCAAGGCCAAGGTGGTGGGCGCCGATCCCGGCACCGACGTCGCGGTCATCAAGATCGACGCGCACGATCTGCCGATGCTGCCGCTCGGCGATTCGGACAAGATCCGCGTCGGCGACTGGGCCATCGCGATCGGCAACCCGCTCGGAGTGCTGCGCGGTTCGGTCACCGTCGGCATCATCAGCGCCGAGGGCCGCTCGAACCTCAACATCTTCGGCGGCACCCCGGACTTCCAGGACTTCATCCAGACCGACGCCTCGATCAACTTCGGCAATTCCGGCGGCCCGCTGTGCAACATCCGCGGTGAGGCGATCGGCATCAACACCGCGATCAATCCCAGCGGTCAGGGCATCGGCTTCGCGATTCCGATCAACCTCGCGCGCCACGTCGCCGACCAGCTGGTGGCGCACGGCAAGGTCAGCCGCGCGATGCTGGGCGTCAACCTGGCCGACCTCACGCCCGAGATCGCCGAAGGCTTCGGTCTCGCCTCGACCACGCAGGGCGTCGTGATCCAGAGCGTCATGGACAACTCGCCCGCCGCGCGCGCCGGCATCCACCGCAATGACGTGATCATCGAGTTCGCCGGACGGCCGGTCGCGGATCTGCAGAAGTTCCGCATGCGCGTGGCCGACACGCCGAGCGGTACCGCGGTCCCGGTCACGGTGCTGCGCGACGGCAAGCGGATGAACTTCACCGTCACGCTCGACGACCGCGAGAAGATCCTCGCGACCGCGTCGAACAACGGCGACGACGGCAGCGGCTCGCCGGTCACGCCGGGCGTGTCGCCCTCGCTCGGCGGACTCAAGGTCCGCGAGCTGACCGCCGACGAGAAGACGCGGGCCAAGATCGCGCAGGGCGTCATCGTGAGCGACGTCGAAGACGGCAGCGCCGCGGACCGCGCCGGACTCCAGCCCGGCGACGTCATCGAGGAAGTGAATCGCAACGCGGCTTCCTCGGCCGAAGCGTTCACGCGGCTGATGAACGCCGCCCGCACCGCGAAGCGCCCCGCCGTTCTGCTCGTTCATGGTCAGCAGGGAACGCAATTCATCGCGCTCAAGCTCGACGAAGAGTAATCGCGATCCGATCAGGGGAGCGGGCTCCGGCCCGCTCCAGGTCGCCCAGGAGGGACGACTCATGAACAGGGAGGGTCTCAGGATGCGATCGCGTGTGATTCCGGCGCTCGTCGCCGCGCTGATCGCGCTCTGCTGTGTCATCCCCTCCGAAGCCGCCGCGAAAGCCCGCAGGAAGCATCCGCGCGCCCACGCCGCCGCCGCGACCCGTCTTCCGGCGAACCCGGTTCTGACCGGCCTTCGCAGCTGGTCCGCGCCCACCGGCACGCGCATCGTGTTCGATTTCTCGAAGCCGGTGACGGTGGCCGGACCGGATTCCGGCACCAGCGCGATGCTGGCGCTCAGCCTTCCCGGCGAGTCGGTCACGCTCGGCTCCGGCGCGCCGACGACGCTGATGGTCCGCGACAGCGTGGTCGACTCGGTGCGGATCGTGCTCACCGACGATGGCCCGCGCCTCTATGTCGCGTTCGCCGGCGCGGCACGCTTCTCGATGTTCACGCTCAGCGCCGAATCCGACAAGCCGTTCCGGCTCGTCGTCGATGCTTCGAGGCCGGGCGCCGCGGCGGCGGAAGACAAGCGCCTGGCTGCGATCGCGGCGGCCAAGAAGGCGAAACGGATCCGCGTCATCGCGGTCGACCCCGGCCACGGCGGCGAGGACACCGGCGCGCGCGGACCGAACGGCGTGCTCGAGAAGAACGTGACGCTGGCGGTTGCTCGCGCGCTGGTCGACGAGCTGAACGCGACGCCGGGGGTCCAGGGCGTGCTGACGCGGCGCGGCGACTACTTCATTCCGCTGCGCGAGCGCTACCACATCGCCGAGCGCATGAAGGCCGATCTCTTCGTCAGCATCCACTGCAACTCGTCGCACCGTCGCGGCTCGGGAAGCGGCACGGAGGTCTACTTCCTCTCGCTGCACGGCGCTTCCGATCAGGCCGACGCCGATCTCGCCAACATGGAAAACGCGGCGGACCTGGTGGGCGGAGTTCCGTCGCAGTCGGAGGATGATCTCGTCAACATCCTCTACGACGTCAAGCGCTCCGCCGCGCTCGAGAAGAGTCAGCTCTTGGCCGAATCGCTGCTCGATCACCTGTCGGCGGACCGCCGGCTCGAGGTGCGTGGGGTCAAGCAGGCGGGGTTCGCGGTGCTGAAGTCGGTGGAGTTCCCATCGGTGCTGGTCGAGACCGCGTTCATCAACAATCCGGTCGAGGCGCGGCTGCTGCGGAATCCCGACTTCCAGCACGAGCTCGGCCACCAGCTCGCGACCGGGGTCACCGCCTACTTCGATCGCTCCGGGATTCAGCTGCAGGCGCCGACGGTTCCGCCCAGCTCCTCGGGCGGGCGCTAGCCGCGGCACGCCGGACGGATCGCGTCGCTAGTCGCGGCCGCCGATCCTCGTGACCCGACCCTCGTCCCCGTAGTCGATCGCGCCGCCGTTTGCCGACTTGGTGCGGACGAACGCCTCCATGGCGTCGCGCAGCGCCATCCGCGTGTCGACGAGGTTGCGCCCGCGTGCGAACGACGTGTAGCCATCGCCGCCGCTGGCGATGAAGTTGTTGACCGCGACCTTGAGCGTGCGATTCGGATCCAGCGGCTTGCCGTTCGGCTGCGTCAGGCTGACCACGCGCTGCATCTGGGGACGGCTGAGATCGAACGACAGCCGGATGCCGCTCACCTGCAGGACGCGCCCGACGCGCAGTCCCTCCTCGAACACCTGACGCAGCTCGCCGGCGTTCATGTCGAGCGTGACGATGGTGTTGTCGAACGGCATCACTTCATAGATCGCGCCGTGGGTGATCGAGCCTTCCGGAAGATCGGCGCGCAGGCCGCCGGTGTTGGTGAGCGCGACATCCGCGCCGCTGGCGGCCCGCATCGCGTCGGTGACCAGATAGCCGATGGTGTTCTCTCCGCTCCGCGTGAGGCGGTGGACCGCGCGGCCGACCGGCTGAGCGGCCAGCGGAGCCACCTCGGCGTTCCACTTCGTGACCCGCGCCGCCATCGCCGAATCGGGGGGCAGGATGTCGGAATAGGTCGGCTGCAGCCATTCGCGATGCTCGATCACGCGGCCGGCCAGAGGATCGAACGTCAGATCGATGACGCCGACCACTTCGGCGTGCGCGCCGGGAATCATCACCGGGACACCGCCGACCGCATCGACCACGTTGTTGTGGCTGTGGCCGCCGAGCCATGCGTCGACTCCGTGAACGCCACGCGCCAGCCGCAGAAGATCGCCGGAGGCGGCGCGGTTCGTGCTGTCCGTCTCGGCCGGGATGTGCCCGACCGAGAGCACCACCTGCGCGTGCCCGCGCCGGCGCAGCTCGGGCACCCGGCGCGCCGCGGTCGCCGAGTCGTCTTCGAATCTCAGGTGCGCGACGTTCTTCGGCAGCGTGACGGTCGGCGTCTCGCGGAAGCAGAGTCCGAGAATCCCGACCCGCACGCCGCGGCGAACCACCACGGTGTCGGCGCGCGCATAGCGCGGCAGCCGGCCGCTCTTCCGCTCGACGCAATTGGCGCCGAGCGCGGCGAAGCGCATCTCACCGATGCGCCGCGCCAGCGTGTCGACGCCCCAGTCGAAATCATGGTTGCCGATCGCGGCCGCGGTGTAGCCGAGCAGGTTCATCTGCTCGACGATCGGCCGGCCGAACTGGAGGTTCGAGATCATCGTGCCCTGGAACCAGTCGCCGCCGTCCAGCAGGATCGTTCCCTCGGGATTCTCGGCCCGCAACCGGCGGACCCACGAAGCCAGCGCGGCGCTGCCGCCGACCGGCCGCCGCGTGCGCCGCTCGCGCGCTCCGGGCAGGATGAAGCCGTGCACGTCGCTGGTCTCGATCACGCGCAGCGTCGGATAGCGCAGGTTCGAGATCATGCCGAGCAGCCGCGCGGCAGGTTCGGTCTGGCCGGTCAGTGTGAGCGGATGCACGCCGGTGAAGAGCGAGCGGCGCAGCACGGCGCGATCGCGGCGCGCGTTCTCGTATCCCACCACTTCGGCGATACGCTCGCTCCACAGCACCGCCAGCGATTCGCTGACCGGCTCGCCCGCGCGGAACATGCGCTTCGCGATCACGTCCCGCGCCGCCAGCGCCGCGGCATAGTGATCGACCGAATCGGCGGCGGTGCGCGCGACCGGCGGGCGATCGGGATGTCCCCATCCGAACGCCCGCGCCAGCCACGTCGCCGCCTGGCCCTGCAGCGCCGGCTCGGTCGCCCGGACCGATTTCATCTCGTCGAGCGTGAGCACTCCCTGACGGACCAGGCGGTCGATGAGGTCGCGTTCGGGAAGCGCGGCGTAATCGGGCTGGATGCGCCAGGGATCGACCTCGGGAGTCGCCTGGTGCGGTCGCTCCGCGCTGAGCAGGTCGGCGATGAGATCCGGAATCGGCCGCGCCACGCGCGCGACGCGGCGGGCGCCCTTCAGGGACTCGTATCCACCCGCGCCATTCGCGCGATAGCTGCTGAGCGCGACCTTCACGGTTCGATCGGCCGCGAGCGGCTGGTCGCCGATCGAGAGCGCGACCACGCGGTGGCCGGGCGGCTGGGTCAGATCCCAGGCGTAACGGACGCCGAGCGCGGCGTCGTAATTCCATGATGGATACGCGAAGTCGAAGAGCGGACGCCCGGCCTCGCCGGTGTAGGTATTGAACGCCTCGGCGGATTGTTCGAGCGCCCCGCGCAGCTCGGCGCCGGTCAGCTCCACGACGTCGAGCGTGTTGTCGTAGGGATAGAGCCGTCTCACGTCCCGCATTCGAACCGGGCCGGCGGGGATTCGAGACGCGGTGTCGGGAAGCGTGGTGAGGACGATGTCCGCGCCGCTGGCCTGGCGCATGGCCTCGGCGACGAGACGCCAGGCCGGATTCGGCGTGGCCCGTCCGAATCCGGAATCGAGGGACTGGCTCAGCGTGCCGACCACGCGGCTCAGGCTGTCACGCGCCGCGGCGTGATAGGGCTCGGCGAGCGCGGTGAGCGCCGAGTCATCCGGCACGGAGTCGGTGACCGCGATCATGCGAGCGTAGGCATTGATCAGCTTCCAGCGGGCTCCGTCGCGCTCGAGCGTGAGGTCGATGCGTCCGAGCTGCTCGCCCGAACGACCGGCCTGAGTGACGAGCACATTGCCGTAACGCCGCCACGGAATCACCTCGTGCGTGTGGCCGAGGATCACGATGTCGGCGCCCGGGACCTCGGTGGCGAGACGCAGCCCCCAGTTCTCGTCCGGCGTCTCGCCGGCACGCGCCGCGCCGCGCAGCGAATCGCGCTCGAGTCCGGTGTGCGCCAGCACGACGACGACGTCGCAGTGCTCGGTCTCCCTCAGGCGCCCGACTTCGAGCTGCGCGGCTTCGAGCGGCGAGACGAAGTGCCAGCCCGCCAGGTTTTCCGGATCCTCGAAGGCCGCGGTGGCGGGAGTGGTGAGGCCGACGATCCCGACGCGGGCGCCGCCGAGGATCTTGATGACCGACGGCGCGAAGACCGGCAGCGGGCTGCCGTCGCGAAGGAGGTTCGCCGAGAGCCAGGGAAAGCGCGCGGCCCGGCGAGCCTGCTCGATCGCGTCCTGGCCGAAGTCGAACTCGTGATTCCCGACCGCCATCGCGTCGTATCCGATCGCGCTCATCGCCGACATCATGGGATCGGCCCGGGCGACGGGAGCGGAGCTCACGTGCGGCATCGCGACCTCGACACCGCCCTGAATCGCGTCGCCGGCATCGACGAGGAGAGTCGGCGTGCCTTCGGAGCGCGCGCGCCGCACCAGCGTCGCGATCCGGGTCAGACCCCGGGCCGCCGGACGGTCGGCAAGGTAGTCCCAGCCATCGAGCGCGCCATGCAGATCGCTGGTATGAAGGAGGGTGAGGCGGAGGGACTCGGCCCGCGCGGGAACCGCGGCGAGCAACCCGAGCAGCAGGAGCAGCGCGCGCGATCGCATGAGACGAGAAAAAGTAGCAGAATTGCGTGCACGTGGCGATCCGGCATAACTTCAGCGGATGAGTGATTCGATCCGCTGTCCCGACTGCGGCCGCGAGAACCCGCCCGGCAGCGCCGCCTGCTCGAACTGCAATTTCCCGCTCGATCGCGACCAGGACATCGCAGTGGCGGCCGAGGCGAGCACCCCGGCCGACGAAGCGATGACCTGGTCGCCGCCGCCGCCGCGCCGCGTTCGCCCGCGCCCGCCGCGGCCGCAGCCGCAGGCGCTCTCGATCTGGCTGATGGCGGCGGCGGTGGTGGCGATCACGGTGGTGATCGCCGGCATCCGCGGATTCCACCAGAACAATTTTCCCGCGGTCGAAGGCGCGAAGGAGGGCCAGCAGCAGGTCGCCGACCGCTTCCGCGCCGAGCTCGCGAAGGATTCGACCAGCGTCGATGCGCACATCGGCCTCGCCGACGTGCTCTACGACACCGGCAACTGGTCCGAGGCGATCATCCACTATCGCGCCGCGCTGGCGCGCGATTCGAGCCGGGCGACGACGTTCGTGGATCTCGGCGTCTGCTACTACAACCTCGGCGACTCGGATCAGGCCGAGTCGCTGTTCACCCGGGCGTTGAGCCGCGATCCGCATCAGCCGGTGGCGCTCTTCAACCTCGGGATCGTGAGCGAGCGCCGCGGCGACAATCGCGCGGCGCTCCAGTATCTCCATCGCGCCTTGGAAAGCGCGCCGCCCGAGAACATGCGGCCTCCGCTGCTCGAAGCGATGCAGCGCGTGCAGAAGGCGCTGGGCGTCAAGGCGCCCGCCATGCCCGAGGGCGGACACTAGCGCCCACGGCGGGACTCTAGAGCGCGAGCGGCGGCAGCAGCCTCATCCGCTCCAGCGCGCCGCGCGTCCGCGGCGCCAGCCTCAGGTCCGACCCGAGCGCGAGCAGAGCGCGGATCAGATCCTCCGGCGTGTCGAGATCGTCGAGCGTCTCCAACCGGTCGACCCGCAGCCCCGCCGATCGTGCGCGCTCGAGGGTCTGAGCCATCACGCGATCGGTACTCCAGTCGATGCCGCGAAACAACTCGGCCGTGAGCCTCCTGAGCCCGATCAGCGCGTAGCCGCCGTCGCGCGCGGGCGCGACCACCGCGTCCTCGCGCTCGAGCGCGGCGAAGGCGCGATCGATGACGGCGGGGGACAGCGCCGGGCAATCGGCGCCGAAGATCACGGCGCGGTCCCCGTCACCGCGGAGAAGGCCGGCGAACGCGTTCTCGAGCCGCTCGCCCAGATCTCGACCGACCTGCGGCTCGACGCGAACACCCCCGCCGGCCTCGATGCCGGCGTGTCCGTCGCCCGCGACGAAGAGCGTCCGGTCCTCGGATCGCGCGGACGCCAGAACATCGATCGCGTCCCCGAGCAGCCCGCGATAGAGATCGCACGCGAGCCGCGGCGGCAGCGCGGGAGAGAGCCGCGTTTTCACCCGGCCCGCTTCCGGCGCGCGGGCGAAGAGTCCGAGTCGCTTCACGCGCGCACGATAACGGAATCATCGGTCGCGGTTGACAGCCCCGCGGCCGCTGCCTAGAGTCCGTGCGCCGTTTCCCGGAATGCGCGCTCCCGGCGCCACGCGCCACGCGCCTCCCGCTCCAGTCCCGGCCCGAGCCCTTCCCATGCCCGATTCACGCGCCTATCAGCTGATCATCGTCGGCACCGGTCCCGGCGGTTACGTCGCCGCCATCCGCGCCGCGCAGCTCGGGCTCAGGACCGCGGTGGTCGAGAAGGACGAGCTGGGCGGGACCTGTCTCAACTGGGGCTGCATTCCGACCAAGGCCTGGATCGTCACCGCGCACCTGCTCGAGCAGATCAAGCGCGCGAAGGAATACGGCATCGAGGTCGGCGAGCCGCGCGTACGCTGGGACTGGCTGATCGAGCGCAAGACGAAGGTCGTGCGCCAGCTCACCGGCGGCGTCAAGACGTTGCTCTCCGGCCGCGGCGTCGACATCCATCGCGGCACCGCGCGCCTGACCTCGGCGAACAAGATGGTGGTGACCGCCGGCGATCAGAAGACCGAGCTCACCGCCGACTCGATCATGCTCGCCACCGGCGCCTATGCCTGGATGCCACCGGGATTCTCGCTCGACGGCTCGCGGGTGATCACCAGCAAGGAGGCGCTCGACCTCGCCGAGCAGCCCAGGCGGATCGCGATTCTCGGCGGCGGCGTGGTCGGCAGCGAATTCGCCTGCTTCTTCGCCGCGGTCGGAAGCAAGGTCACGCTGATCGAAATGCTGCCGCGGCTGGTTCCCGCCGAGGACGACGAGATCAGCCAGGCGCTCGAGCGCGAGATGAAGAAGCAGAAGATCGACCTCTGCCTCGGCACCAAGCTCGAGAACCGCCGCGACAATCCCGACGGCTCGATGACGCTGACGCTCGGCGGCGGCAAGACGGTGGACGTGGACACGGTGCTGGTCGCGACGGGCCGGAGGCCGTGGTCCTCCGACATGGGCCTCGAAGCCGCCGGCGTCAAGACCGCGGATCGCGGCAAGATCGTGGTCAACGACCGCCTGCAGACCACGGTTCGCAACATCTACGCGATCGGCGACGTCACCGACATCAAGCAGCTCGCGCACTTCGCCTCGGCGCAGGGCAAGGCGGCCGCCGAGATCATCGCCGGACATCCGTCCCAGACCAACTGGCGCGCGGTGCCGGCGGCGACGTTCACGAGCCCCGAGATCGCGAGTGTCGGCCTGACCGAGCGCGAAGCGCGCGCCGAGGGCCGCAAGCTCAAGATCGGGCGCTTCCCGTTCCGCGCCCACGGCCGCAACATCGCCGACGGCGAGACCACCGGCTTCGTGAAGCTGATCGGCGACGAAGAGACCGATCAGGTGCTCGGCGCCCACATCTTCGGCGTCCGGGCCAGCGAGCTGATCCACGAGTGCTCGCTGGCGATCGCCGCGGATCTCAACATCCGCGACCTCGCTCACGCCATTCACGCGCACCCGACCCTTACCGAAACCCTCGCCGAGGCGGCTGAGGACGCCGATGGCGTCGCCATCCACCTGATGAGGCAGGAGGCCCGGGCCGCCGTACGCTGAGCGGAAACCGGCGTGGCGTCGGCTTGATCGCGCTCACGGTCCGCCGCGCCGGGATCAACGATGCTTCGAGTCGCCGCCGCCACTGACGTCGGTCTCAGACGCGAGCACAACGAGGACGCTTACGTCGTGTGGTCGCCCGCCGAGCCGGCCGATCGCGATCGCTACGGCCAGCTCCTCGTGGTGGCGGACGGCATGGGTGGCTCGGCGGCCGGCGAGGTCGCGAGCCGCACCGCGATCGAGACCGTGGCGCGCCGCGTCCGCTCCCACGAAGACGCGCTGGATCAGGCGCTGCCGCGGGCGCTCGAGGCCGCGCATCAGGCCATCCATGACATGAGCCGCGAGCAGCCCGAGCTCGCGGGCATGGGAACGACCTGCACCGCGGTCCTGGTTCGCGGCAATCAAGTCTGGTTCGCCCACGTCGGCGACAGCCGCGCCTATCTCGTCCGCGGCGGGCGCATCGAGCAGCTCACCGCCGATCATTCGCTGGTGGCGCAGCTCGTTCAGCAGCGGCTCATGACCGCCGAGCAGGCGCGCGTCGATCCCCGGCGCAACGTGCTCACCCGCAGCATCGGGGTGGGCGACCACATCGACGTCGACTCCGGCGCGCTGGAAGGCGGTCTGCGCAAGGGCGACACGCTGCTGCTCTGCAGCGACGGCCTGCACGGGCTGGTCGATGACCAGGAGCTGGCGGGGATCGCGGCGGGCGACCCCGACGCGGCGTGCGCGGCCCTGATCGAGCTTGCGCGCGAACGCGGCGGACACGATAACATCACGGTGGTCCTGGCCCGCTTCGATGGATTGGCCGGGACGGAACCGGTGACCGCGAGGGACTGAGCCATGAACCCCACCATCGTCGCGCTGTTCGTCAGCACCGCGAATCGTGTCCCGCTGACGCCGAAAGAGAGCGTTCAGGCGCTCGAGAATCGCGGCATCGACGGCGACCGCCACGCCAAGCCGGGCAGCAAGCGCGCGGTGCTGATCATGCCCGCCGAAATTCTCGATCAATTCGGGCTCGCCCCCGGCGACGTGCGCGAGCAGGTGACGATTCGCGGGCTCGACATTCACGCGCTTCCGGACGGCGCGCGGCTCCATGCCGGCACCGCGGTGATGGAGCTGCTCGGTCCCTGCGCTCCGTGCGAGCGCATGGAGGAGCTGAAGCCCGGCCTGCAGCTCGCGCTCGAAGGTCGCCGCGGTCGCTTCGCCCGCGTGGTCACGCCCGGCACGTTCGCGGTCGGCGACACGCTCGCCGTGGCGCCGGCGGCCGCGCCCGGCCATCCGGTCTCCGCCAAACCTCCGGCCTGACGGCGGCACCGAGCGGGAGGGCGGTCTGCAGCGCACGCTGGCGTTCACGGTCGGCTTCGCGATCTCGGCCGTGCTCGTCACGGCGCTCGGCGCCACGTTCGCGTATCGCGGCGTCCGGACCGCGCTCGAGACCGAGTTCGAATCGAGGCTCGAGCGCATCGTGCGGCGCGCGGCCAGCCAGATCGCGCCCGCCGACATCCGTGATCCCGCGGTGCGCAGCACCGAGAGCGCATCCTACACGGCGCTTCAGACCCTGATCGGCCCGCTGCCCGCGACCGCCGACCTCGTAGACGCGGTGATCGTCGATTCCGCGCGCGTGACCCTCGTCGACGCGCGCGAGCGCGAGGAGATCGAAGGCCTGCCGAGCGTGCTCGATTCACTGGCGCGCCCGGCGTTCGATCGCGCCTTCGCCGGCCACGCCGCGGTCTCGACTCCCTACCTGCGCGATCACTCCGTCCGGCGGGCGGCGGTGGCGCCGATCGGCGACGAGCACGGACACGCCCTGGCGGTGGTCGCGATCGAAGCCGAGGCTGCCTATCTCGGCGCGCTCGCCGATCTCCGTCACACGCTGCTCCTGATCGCGCTCGTCAGCCTGCTCGCCATCACCGTGCTCGCCGCGCTGTTCATTCGCGTCGCGGCATCGACCGCGCGGCTGGAGCGGCGGTTGTCGCGGGCCGAGAATCTCGCGGCGATGGGACGCCTGACCGCGACGCTGGCGCACGAGATCAAGAATCCGCTGGCGGTGATCCGTGGATCGGCGGAACGGCTGGGCAAGCTCGAGCCGGAGGCCCGGCGCATGTCGGACTACGTCGTCGAGGAAGCCGATCGGCTGGCCAAGACCGTGAGCCGGTATCTCGAGTTCGCGCGCGGCGGCGTCGCCGACGGCGAGGCGGGCGATCCGATCGAGGCGCTCGACCAGACACTCAACCTGCTCGACGGCGAATTCCGCGACCGCCACGTCACCGTGGCGCGATCCGCGGTCGAGGCGCCGGCGGGGCGCGGGTCGCCGCGCGTCGCGCTCGACAGGGACTCGTTGAAACAGGTCTACTTGAATCTGATCCTGAACGCGCTCGAAGCCATGCCGGACGGTGGAACGCTCACGGTCGCGGCCGGCGAGCACGCGGGGAAGATCGAGGTCGCGCTCACCGATACCGGTGCCGGCATTCCCGAAGAAACGCTGCGCCGGATCGGCAGCCCGTTCTTCACCACCAAGGCGCGGGGGTCGGGCCTCGGACTCTTCCTCACGCGCCGTCTGGTGCAGTCGGCGGGAGGGGAGCTCGAGATTCGAAGCGAGGTCGGCCGCGGAACCACGTGCGTGGTGCGCTGGCCACGGCGAAAGGGAGGCGCCGCGAAATGAAGGTGCTGGTCGTCGACGACGAGATTCGTAACGCCGAGCTGACCGCGCTCGCGCTCAAGGATGCGGGACACGAGGCCGTGCACGTTCATGGCGGCGCGACGGCGCTGAAGCGGCTCGAGGCCGAGCGATTCGACGTCGTCATCACCGATCTCCGCATGGCGCCGCCCGACGGCATGGCGCTGCTGGCCGAGAGCCGGCGGCGCTGGCCCGAAACCGACGTCGTGCTGATGACCGCCTACGCCAGTCTCGAGACCGCGCGCACCGCGCTCCAGAGTGGGGCGGTCGACTACGTCAGCAAGGAAGGCGATTTCCACGGCGAGCTCGGCACGATTCTCGAGCGCCTCGCGCGCGGCCGGGCGCTGCGCTCGGAGAACGCGCGGCTCGAGAGCACGGTCGAATCGCTGAAGCAGGGTCTGGCGCAGATCATCGGCGATTCGCCGGCGACCAAGCAGGCCGTCGATCTCGCCCGCAAGGTGGCGCCCACCGATTCGACCGTGCTGCTGCGCGGCGAGAGCGGCACCGGAAAGGATCTCTTCGCCCGCGCCATCCACTTCTCCAGCCGGCGCGCCACCGGGCCGTGGATCAAGGTCAACTGCGGCGCGCTTCCCGAGGCGCTGCTCGAGAGCGAGCTGTTCGGACACGAGAAGGGAGCGTTCACCGGCGCGGTGCGCCAGAAGCCGGGCCGCTTCGAGGACGCCCACCGCGGCACCATCTTCCTCGACGAGATCGGCGAGCTGCCGATGCCGCTCCAGGTCAAGATTCTTCAGGTGATCGAAGAGAAGACCTTCACGCGCGTCGGCGGAAACCAGCCGATCACCGCCGACGTCCGCATCATCGCGGCCACCAACCGCGACCTCGAGGACATGACGCGCTCGCGGCAGTTCCGCGAGGATCTCTTCTTCCGGCTCAACGTGTTTCCGATTCGTCTGCCGGCGCTGCGCGAGCGCGCCGCCGACATTCCGCGGCTGGTCGAGCACGTGCTGCGCCGCCACGGATCCTCGGCCGAGCAGATCACTCCCGCCGCGCTCGGCCTGCTCGAACGCCACGCGTTCCCCGGCAACGTGCGGGAGCTCGAGCACGCGCTCGAGCGCGCGCTAATCCTGGCCGGCAGCGAGCCGATCGACGTCGAGCACCTCGCGCTCGGCGGCACCACCGGCGCTTCGGCCGCAGCCGCCGGAGCGCCATCCTGGGTGCCGGTGATTCCCGCCGAGGGCCTGTCGCTCGAGACGCTCGAGCGCGAGCTGATCGTGCAGGCACTCGAGCGCGCGGGCGGCAACAAGAGTCAGGCGGCGCGTCTGCTCGGGCTCACGCGCCGAACGCTCTACTCGCGCATGGAACGCCACGGGCTGCGAAAGCCGGGCGAAGGCGAGGCCGACGCGAGCGGTGACGACAACGACGTCTGACGCGGAGCAATCGAGGCGTTTCGCATTCCCGCGCGCGTCCGAATCCATTAGTCTGCCCACGCCATGAGCCTCCTGCGCGGACTTCTGCTCGACAATCTCGGCCTCAAGCTCACCGCGCTCCTGCTCGCGCTGCTGGTCTACCTTCACGTCTATACCGAGCGGCCGGCCCACCTCGTGGTTCAGTTCCCGCTCCAGATCACCGACCTCGATTCCACCCTGTCGCTGTCGGGTCCGGTGCCCGCCGCGGTGACCGCGGAGCTGCGCGGCACCGGCAAGCAGCTGATCCGGCTGAGGCTCGGCGAGCCGGTCCTCAAGATCTCGCTCGCCGGCGTCAGCCGCGGGCGATTCGAGCGCGCGCTGACCGCCGAAGACCTGCCGATCAGCAACACCGAAGGCGTCGAGGTCGAGCGCATCATGGGCTCGCGCATGCTCGAGATGCAGCTCGACCGCAAGATACGGCGGCGCGTCCCGGTGGCGCCGCGCGTTCAGGGTGCGCCGGCGGCGGGCTCGGTGACCTGGGGCGAGATCAGCACGCAGCCGGGCTTCGTCACGGTGACCGGGCCCGAGGCCGCGGTCACGAAGCTCGACAGCGTGGTGCTCGGCATGGTCCGGATCGATTCGCGGCGCGACACCGTTCGGGCTCAGGTGTCCCCGCTGTCGCTGCCCGACTGGTGCACGAGCGAGCCGCCCACCGTCGCGGTGCGAATCCCGATCCACCACACCGCCCGCTGACGTCGCGATGCCGGTTCGCTCGAACGCCCATCTCGTCTCCGCCTGAAAACCCGCCGAAAACGACAGAGCGCCCGGACCTCTCGGGACCGGACGCTCTGGGGTTGAAGTGGGGCGGTGAGAGAGGCCACGCGAGATGGCAGGCTCGGTTGGTAGGAACGCGGCGCTCCGCGCCACCGCCAACCAGTTGAACCGCAAGCCATGTGCCAGATCGACCGTGCGAATTCGCCGCTCCGAACTGCCTGAAATCGCTCGCTCCCTCCGACTGACGCGCCGGCGCGGGGGAAATGCCGCAACCAAGCGCGCGCGTTCCGCACAGCGACCCGCCGTGCTTTGCATCGCGGTGGGGGGAAGAGACGGAGGGAGAGTCTGGAGACGCGCCGCGTCGTGCGACGGTGTGCCGCATCCTTGACACGTGCGGAGGGCGCCTCTAGAATCTTTTTCCAGTCGAGGCTCGCTGGCGCTCCCGAGCGCCCTGCGTGCGAGCCCGACCGAACGCGCTGAGTACTCGCGGGCGCGGTGACTCTCGCAGGCACCTTACGGGCGCACCCCGTCCTCCCGCCTCACGACGCAGCCTTCACAGAAGGAACAGTCGAGACTCGACGACCTCGTCGAAACTCTCACACCCACTCAACCCTCGGCCCGCGAAGCATCCGCTTCGTACCTCGGCCAGCCGCTTCGGGCAGGCATTCCCACCGCCGTCCCGGAGCGCGCCGCAGCAAAGGCGACACGCATGGAATCTTCGGTTACTCAGACACCGACACCCGCCGCACCCACAACCCCGACGCAGACCCTCGAGCTGACGCAGCTCAAGGGCAAGACCATGTCGGAGCTCCTCCACCTCTGCCAGGAGCTCCACATCGAGGGCATCAGCGGCCTGCGCAAGCAGGAGCTGATCTTCAAGATCCTCGAAGCCCAGACTCAGAAGAACGGGCTGATCTTCGCCGAAGGCGTGCTCGAGATCCTGCCCGAGGGCTACGGATTCCTGCGCGCGCCGAGCTACAACTACCTGCCGGGGCCGGACGACATCTACGTCTCGCCGTCGCAGATCAAGCGCTTCGACCTGCACACCGGGGATACCGTCTCCGGCCAGGTGCGCCCGCCCAAGGAAGGCGAGCGCTACTTCGCGCTGCTGCGCGTCGAGGCGGTGAACTTCGAGAGTCCCGAAGCGGCCAAGGACAAGATCCTCTTCGACAACCTGACGCCGCTCTATCCGCAGGAGAAGATCAACCTCGAGACCAAGGACCGCTGCATCGAGACCCGCATCATCGATCTCCTCTGCCCGTTCGGAAAGGGCCAGCGCGCGCTGATCACTTCGCCGCCCAAGGCCGGCAAGACGATCCTGCTCCAGAAGATCGCCAACGCCATCACCGAGAATCACCCCGAGGTGATGCTGATCGTGCTCCTGATCGACGAGCGCCCCGAGGAAGTCACCGACATGCAGCGCTCCGTACAAGGCGAGGTCGTGGCATCGACGTTCGACGAGCCCGCCGAGCGCCACGTGCAGGTCGCCGACATGGTGATCGAGAAGGCCAAGCGACTGGTCGAGCACAAGCGCGACGTGGTGATCCTGCTGGATTCGATCACGCGCCTCGCGCGCGCCCATAACACCGTGGTGCCGCACTCCGGCAAGATTCTCTCCGGCGGCGTCGACGCCAACGCGTTGCAGCGGCCCAAGCGATTCTTCGGCTCGGCGCGCAACATCGAGGACGGCGGCTCGCTGACCATCATCGCCACCGCGCTGGTCGAGACCGGCTCGCGCATGGACGAGGTGATCTTCGAGGAGTTCAAGGGCACCGGTAATTCGGAGCTGGTGCTGGATCGCAAGCTGTCCGACAAGCGCATCTTCCCGGCCATCGACATCAACCGCTCCGGCACGCGCAAGGAAGAGCTGCTGATGACGCCCGAGACGCTTCAGCGCGTCTGGATCCTGCGCAAGTTCCTGAACGAGCTGAATCCGGTCGAGGCGATGGAGTTCCTCATCACCAAGATGAGCGACACCAAGACCAACAAGAAGTTCCTGGAGAGCATGAACCAGTAGGGAGGTGAGGAATGGAAGCCTCGAACATCTCTCCGAAGTCCCGCCTGGTCGCCCTGCTGCTGTGTTTCTTCCTCGGCATCATCGGCGTCCATCGCTTCTACGTCGGGAAGAACGGCACCGGGATCCTCATGATCCTCACGTGCGGCGGGCTCGGCCTGTGGGCGTTCATCGATCTCATCATGATCCTGCTCGGCTCGTTCACCGATCAGCAGGGCCGGCGTGTCTTCAAGTGGATGGAGCCGGGATCGGTCTGAGGCTGACGCCGCGACCCGGGTCAGCGCCTCAGCGCGCGAACCAATGCCGCTCGTGCCACGCGAGCGCGACCAGCACCAGCGCGGCGGTGACGCAGATCCATTTCCACGATGGCGCCCGCCCCATTCGCCCGCACAGGGCCGCGCCGAGCACGCCGCCCAGCGCGCCGTAAAGCACGGCGCCATACCAGCTGATCGCGGGCTGGCCCGCCATCGGCGCGAATCGCCAGATCCCGAGCCTCGGAAAGAAGTGGAGGATCGGCAGGCCCGGGGCCATCATGGCCGCGGCATAACCGAGCAGGGCGCCGAGCGAGGCGCCACGTAGAGAGTTGGAACGCACCCGGCGATTGTAATGGAGTCGACGCGAAGATTCGTCCGAGGCCCGGTGCTCGGCGAGAGCGCTCACAGACCGCGCGTGTTGTTCACGATGTGGCCGACGAGGAAGTTCCACCACGTGATCGCGGCGAGGAACGTCGTCAGCGCGCGGCGGGCGCCTCGATCACTCGCCTCCGGCTCACGCCACGCCGCCCAGTAGGCGGGGAGCAGCGCCAGCCCGATCGCCGCGGCGTGCTCCTTGATCTCGAACAGCCCGGTCGCCCACGGCGCGTGGGCGTCGAGATATAGAGCTCGCGTCACCGACCGAAACGGCAGGTACGCGATCGACCCGAGCGCGACGACCACGGCGAAGAGAACGACGATCGCCGGCACGTAGCGCTCCGGATGCACCGCCCTCAGCGACTGCCACCAGCCCGCTTTCCGCTGCGCGGCCGGCCACCACATCGCCAGAGCCTGATGCGTGACCGCGCCGAGCAGAAGCACGGCCGCGATGCTGTGGAGTACGAGGACGAGGACGCCCATCATGAGCCTTGGATGAGCCGTCCCCGTCCCCGGTCGCGCCATGAATGCGCCCGGCGACGGGTATGACGCGATGAATACGCCGGGCGCCGCGCGTTGTGCACCAGGATCAGCGGATGATGGCGGCCTTGGCGATCAGCGTCCGCCCGCTCTGCCGCAGCCGGATCAGGTAAACGCCCGGAGCGAGATCGGTCGCGGGGGCCATCCTCAATCGATGGATACCGGCGCCGAGCGCCCCGGCATCGATCGCGGCCACGCGGCGACCGCCCACGTCGAGTAGATCGAGCGACGCCGGATCATCGTTCGGCAGCGAGAACGACACCCACAGCTCGCCGCGCGCGGGATTCGGATGAGGGCCCTCGAGCGCCAGCTCGAGCGCGACCGGGACCGTCACCCAGACTTCGCCGGCCGCGAATTCGGACGTGCCGTCGCGAACGCCGAGGCGATAGCCGTAGTGTCCGCCGGGACGCACTTGAGTGTCGACGAACTCCATGCGCCCGGTTCCATCGGCCGTGACCATGCCGACGGGCTGCCACGACGTGCTCGGGTCGGCCCGGTAGACGATCGCCGTCGCCGCGCGATCGGTGGCGTGCCAGACGATGTGCACGCGTCCGGGTTCGAGATCGGCGCTCACCAGCGAGATCTCGGTCCCGGTCGGGTTCGAGAACCCGCTGTCGAAGATGTTCTGCACTTCGTCGTCGGAGAGCTCGAGGGCGCTGAGCGAAGCGAATCGGTTGGCTGCCTGGCCGATCACGATCGCGACGTAGATCTCCTGAGTATCGCCCGGAGCCATGGTGAACGGCCCCGAGCACAGCAGCATGCGGCGGTCGGAAGGATTCGAGTCGAGCCAGCCGGTGCCCGCCACCGGGTCGCCCGACACCATGAACAGCGTCGGCTGCCCATTGGTCGGGTTGATGATCGCGCTGCCGTCCGAATTCAATCCGTGGAGGTAATTGATGGTCTGGGTCGAGCTGCTGGGATCGGTGCCGTTGATGTACTTGATGAACGCGGTGGTTCCGAGGCGCGGCCCGCCGCCCGGCGGCGTCGGCCCCTGCAGGAGATCGAAGCCCACCGCGGGCGGGGTCGCTCCATAGATGGCGTCGTCGTTGTCGCCGTTGTAGCAGAAGCCGAGTCCGCGGGCGGGATCGCAGCCCACGAGATCGTCCAGGTAGTCTCCGAGGTCAGGATCGCTCCACACGCCGATGCGCATGTCGGTGAGCGAGTTCGCGCCCTTGTTCATGATCTTGAATCGCATGAACACCGTGTTCCCGAGCGCGCCCGGCCGATTGAAGCCAAACGTGGTCTGCTGAATCTCGACTCCGAGCGGTGCCGTCATGCCGGCTCGATTGGTGTGCTGGTTCGGATCGGCGTCGTTGTAGACGTGCCACAGCATCTGGTCGCCGAGAATGTCGAGGTCGCCGCTCGGCAGCAACGCCACCGGGGGAGCGCCGTGCGGTACCGCGCCGTCGTTGTATTGTGTGAGGGCAGCGTCGCGGTCGGCAGTCGAGGCATAGTGCCGGTTCAGCTTATAGACCTTGTAGACGGGCTGATTCGGATTGTCGGGCACGCCACCGATCATGCTGCCGGGCGCAAACTCATCGCTGTATTCCGAAATCGCGACGTTCGCGCCCGCCGACAACCAGAGCCCGGCCGCGAACACCGCGGTCTTGCCGCTGCCCTTCGGGAATTCGAGGCCGGCCGCCCCGGTCTGCTGATCGTAGGAGAACGATCCGGCATTCGACACCACCATACGCACCTGATTGATGTCGATCGCCGGGATGGGCGGGGGCAGCTCGAACGCCTGAAACGTGAGATTGCGCTCGTCGA
The DNA here is from genome assembly GCA_035496475.1 of Candidatus Udaeobacter sp. GTDB lineage: Bacteria > Eisenbacteria > RBG-16-71-46 > RBG-16-71-46 > RBG-16-71-46 > JACOSU01. Next base: position 8,377 of record DATJEP010000030.1, on the reverse strand, counting down.
GGTTGAACTGGTAATCGCCGGCCTCGAACGCATAGAGCCGCAGCGCGGTCTCCGGACCAGTTCCGAGGGCGACGTCGCCGCTCGCCGGCGGATAGAAGATCACGGGTCCCGACGGCGTGTTGCCGTAGTCCGGGGGCGTGTCGAGAGCGCCGTTGGTCGCGAATTTGAAGTAATGGTCGCCGGCGGTGAGCGTCTGATGCGTGGACCAGAAGCCATTGAGGGTCTGGATCATCGGGTTCGCGCCGACGGCGAAGCTGTTGAAATCGCCGACCAGATCCATTCGCGAGTAGGACGAGGGCAGCGATGACAGAAGGATCGAGCCAAGATCGACCGGCCCGGTGCCGACGGCGATGGGCGATCTCTCGACCGGGCCGAACAACGGCGCGCTGACCCTCACGCGGAAATCGGATCCGGGAGCGAGACCAGGGAGGTCGAAGGTCGGCGAGTAGCGATCGGTGAGCTGGGTCGCGATCAGCGTGCTGCCGCGGAAGAACTCCACCGTCGCCGGCGGATAGGGCGGGAAGTCGAACCCCGCCTCGAACGCCACGGTGCCGCTGATCGACCCCGATGGCGTTCCGCCCGCCGCGGTGGCGGACCACAAACGGGTGCCCTCATCGAGAGTGAACGTGTAGTCGTCGGGATTGAGAACCTGGATGCGGATCGCATGGCCGGCGGACGACACCGGAACCGTTGGGAATCCCGAGCCGGGCAGCGTTCGCGCCACTCCCGTCGTATCGCCATAGTCGGGCGGCGTGTCGAGCACGCCGCCGGTCACGAACTTGATGTCATACATTCCCGCATCGAGATGTCGTGTGACCTGCCAGCTGCAGCCGGACACGTTTGTCATCGCGGGCGAAGTCGGAAGATCGTACGGAGGGCTCGTGAACGTCCCGGCGAGTCGAATGTCGGCGTAACTGCTGTGGCACTCGGGCCCGAGCATGAGCCCGGTCAGCGAAACGAATCCGGTGTATCCGATGAACGTGCCAGTTCCGGCCACGGGATCGATGCGGAAGAACGCGCCCGAGCCTTGATAGCTTCCTCCCGCGTAGAGCTTCCCGTCCGGTCCGAATTCGAGGCTGCCGGCTTCGAATCCCAGCGTCGCGAGCACGGTCGCCGCGCCGGTCGAGACATCGAGCCGCAGCAGCTTCGAATGTCCGGCCGAGCATCCGGTGATTCCGAACAGGGTCGCGGTCCCGGCGTCATACGCCAGCCCGGAGATCGGTCCGACTCCGGTGGAACCGATCAGCGTGGAGCTCCCGCTCCAGGGATCGAGAATGCGCAGCTCCGATGAGGCACAGGCTCCGTAGATCACCGTGCCGTACAGCACGCTTCCAATGAACTCGAGGCCGGTGAACGAACCGCCGTCGGCGATGGGTCCGCCGATCGCCGAGCCATTCAGCGGATTGAACTCCGAGCCCTGAAACGTGCCGTCACGCGCCTGCATGAATGCTCGCCCGCTGATCGGGTCGTACTCGATCTCGGTCGCTCCGGTCGTGACCCCGAATGGCAGATAGCCGAGAAGCGTTCCATGTCCGGTGGCGAGGTCGATACTGAGGTACTCGCCGTAGCTCGTGGATCCATAGAGGACCCCCGCGGCCGACGCGGGAAGAGTCCCGGCGAGGATTCCTGAAAGCGCGACGGCGACAACGGCGAGGATCGAGCGTGCGCACGCTCGGGCGGGGCGAGTCATGGCGGCCTCCTGCGGGCGAGGGGAAGGGAGCCCGGATCTCAGGTGCCCGGAATCATACTCCCGCTCGATGCCGATCAAACGCGGTGTTTCCACGCCTGAAAAGCCTGAGCAACCGGGGCGGAGGTCATTCGTCAGGAACTGCATGAGCCCACGAAACGGACGCTTACCCGGCATGACCGCCCTTTTCATCATCGCCGCCTCGCTGCTCGCGCGTTCGGCCGCGTCCGATGACGCCAAGTCTGTGCCCACGCTCGGAGGCCTGTGGAAGCTCAACGAAAAACAGAGCGAGACGCTGCAGCAGAAGATGGCGGAGCACGGCGGGGGCGGAGGAGGCGGCTGGGGCGGCCATCGCGGCGGCATGGGTGGTGGAATGGGCGGCGGCGGTGGCTATGGCGGTGGCGGTGGTGGTGGCTGGGGTGGACATCGGCATGGTGGCGGCGAGGGCGGCGAATCGGGAAGGCAGGGCGAAGAAGGCACTTCGGGGAGTGGCGGGCCGGAAGGCGCTCCACCGGATGGCCGATCAGCCGACCCAATGATGCGTTCGCTCGCGCGGCCGCCGCTCACCATGCTGGTTGAACAGACCGACAGCACCGTGGTGCTGAGCGAACGCGGGCAGACGATCGAGGTGATCACGCTCGGCGACGTCGCGACGGCGGCCGCCGCAGTCGAGCCCGAATCCCCGCATGTTCAGGCGAAATGGCGCGGCACCGATCTCGTGGCCGAGAGAACGTCCGATCGGGGCGGCAAGATGTCGCAGACCTTCGAGCTCTCGAAGGATGCCAAGCAATTGATCGTGATCACGCACCGCGATTCACGCGGCGACCGGCCGGCGATCGATCTCAAGCGCGTTTACGACCATTACGAGGGCGATTGAACCGCCCCAGGCCCTCCCGCATCTGAAGCGAGCCGCGGCGGCTGGCATTCGCCTGCCGCTTCGGGCATACTCCCTCGCCGCAATCCCCGGCGGGTTGGCGTACGGATCGTCCGACGCCGCCGTCGGCTTCCTGAGGTCCATCCCATGAAAGCTGGCATTCATCCGGTCTACGAGCTGACCAAGATCGTGTGCGTCTGCGGCAACGTCATCGAGACGCGCTCCACGGTCGGCAAGCCCGAGCTGCACGTCGAAATCTGTGCCGCCTGCCACCCGTTCTTCACCGGCAAGCAGAAGCTGCTCGACAAGGCCGGTCGCGTCGAGCGCTTCCGCAAGCGTTATTCGAAGGGCCAAAAGAAGGACGAGAAGGCCGAAGCGACGACGTCACAGAATTAGCTGCCTCGGCACGGCTCCCCGTCGTCGCGATTCCGCGAGCGGCCGGGAGCCGTTGCCTTGTCTGGAGTGCTCATGCCGTTTCTCCCAGTCGGCGGTCAGGCGGTGATCGAAGGGGTGATGATGCGATCGCCCTCGCGGATCGCGGTCGCCGTGCGCCGTCCCGACGGCTCGATCGCCACCACCGAGCGACCTTTCAAGTCCGTGATCGCTTCACACCGGCTGCTCAAACTGCCGGTGATTCGCGGCGCGGTCTCGCTGTTCGAGACTCTGTTCCTCGGGATCACCGCGCTCAACTGGAGCGCCGAGGAGGCGTCGCGGGACGCCGTGCCCGATCGTGCTCCCGAAGCGGTGACGCCGGCCGACCCTGCTGACACCGCGACCGTTCCGAGCTCCAGCGCCAAGGGCGCGGCGGCGATGTCGGCACTCCAGGGCGTGGCGATGATCTTCGCGTTCGCGCTCGGACTCTTCCTGTTCGTGGTGCTCCCGGCCAAGCTCACCGGCTGGCTCGGCGTTCACGACCGTTTCCAGTTCGGTCTCGTCGACGGCGGCTTCCGCCTGCTCTTCTTCGTGCTCTACCTGCTGCTGATCAGCCAGTGGAAGGAGATGGCGCGCGTGCTCGGCTATCACGGCGCCGAGCACAAGGCGATCCACGCCATCGAAAATCGCGCACCGCTGACGCCGGAGAGCGTTCAGAGCTTCACGCGCTTCCATCCGCGCTGCGGCACCACGTTCCTTTTCCTGGTCGTGATCATCAGCATCATCGTGTTCACGCTGATCGGCCGCCCGACCTCGATCGTCCAGCACCTGCTGCGCATCGCCAGCATGCCGCTGATCGCCGGCGTGGCGTTCGAATTCATCCGTCTCTCCGGCCGCTACGCCGATCAGCCGATCGTGCGCGTGCTGACCTGGCCCGGGATCCAGTTCCAGCGTCTGACCACGCGCGAGCCCGATCTGTCGATGTGCGAGGTCGCGATCGCGGCGCTCGAGCGCGTCCGCGGCGACGAGGCCGTGGTGAAGCTCGAGCGCGCCACCACCCCGGTCGCCGCGGAAGTCGCGTTCGTCCAGTGATGGACGCGAACCTCGAAGAGGCGCTGAAGAAGGTCGAGACGCGCTTCGAGGAGCTGGGCGCCCTGCTCTCCGATCCCGAGGTGGCGCGCGATCCCCGCAAGCTGCGCGACTTCGCGCGCGAGCGCTCGCGGCTGGACGACACCGTGCAGACGCACGCCACCTACCGCCGCACCGCCGCGACGATCGCCGACGACGAGCGCGCGGTGGCCTCCGGGGATCGCGAGCTGGCCGAGCTGGCCGAGGCGGAGCTGCCCGAGCTGCGGGAAAAACTGGCGAAGCTCGAAGAAGACCTCAAGCGCATGCTGGTGCCGCGCGATCCCGACGACGACAAGAACGTCATCGTCGAGCTGCGCGCCGGAGTGGGCGGGGAGGAGGCCGCGCTGTTCGCCGCCGATCTCTACCGTATGTACTCGAAGCACGCCGAGCGCCGCGGCTGGAAGCAGGAGGTGATGAGCTCGACGCCCGCCGAGGCCGGCGGGCTCAAGGAAGTCATCTTTTCGCTGGAAGGCGACGGCGTCTATCGCGAGATGAAGTTCGAGAGCGGCGTCCACCGCGTGCAGCGCGTGCCGGCCACCGAGGCTTCGGGGCGCATTCACACTTCGGCCGCGACGGTCGCGGTGCTGCCCGAGGTCGAGGACGTCGACATCGACATTGCCGAGAAGGATCTGCGCGTCGACGTCTATCGCGCGGGTGGTCCCGGCGGCCAGGGCGTGAACACCACGGATTCCGCGGTGCGCATCACCCACCTGCCGACCGGAGTCGTGGTCACGTGTCAGGACGAGCGTTCGCAGATCAAGAACCGCGCGAAGGCGATGAAGGTGCTGCGCGCCAGGCTCTACGACGCCAAGCTGCAGGAGCAGCAGGCGAAATACGCGGCGCAGCGGAAGTCGCAGGTCTCGACCGGCGACCGCAGCGCGAAGATCCGCACCTACAATTTTCCTCAGAGTCGGGTAACGGATCATCGGATCAATCTCAGCACGCACAATCTGCCGGCGGTGCTGGAGGGCGCCCTCGACGAGTTCAGCGAGGCGCTGGCCGCGGCCGACGCGGCGGAGCGGCTGGCCGCGCTCGGCAGCGAGGGCTGACGCCGGCATCGAGATGAGCCCGACCGTATCCGGCGTTCTCCGGGATGCGATCGCGGTGCTGGCCGCGGCGGATACGGCCCGCTCGGATTCCGAGGAGCTGCTCAGCCGCCTGCTCAGGCTGACGCTTCCCGAGCTACGTGCCTCCGGCTCGCGGATGCTCAGCTCCGAAGAAGCTCCACAATTCCAAGCCTGGCTGAGCCGCCGCGCCGCGGGTGAGCCCGTGCAGTACATCACCGGCCGCGCCGCGTTCCGCGATCTCGACCTCGCGGTCGATCGCCGCGTGCTGATTCCGCGGCCCGAGACCGAAGGCCTGGTCGAAGCCGTGCTCGAAGCGCTCCGCGCTGAAACGCAGCGCTGGCCATCGCCGCGGGTGGTCGATCTCGGCTGTGGCTCGGGCGCGATTGCGCTGGCGATCGCCAGCGAGTATCCCGCGGCGGTCGTCACCGCGACCGATTGGAGTTCGGATGCGCTGGAACTCGCGCGAGAGAACGCCAACTCGCTCGGCCTCGCCCCGCGAATCAACTTCCGGCATGGCGACTGGTTCGACGCCGTCGATGCCGACGAGCGATTCGAAGTCGTGGTCGCGAATCCTCCGTACATCGCCACCGGCGAATGGGACGCGCTCCCGAACGACGTGCGCGCGTTCGAGCCGCATCAGGCGCTGTTCTCGGGATCGAGCGGGCTCGACGCGTTGCGCGAGATCATCGACGAAGCGCCGCGCCATCTCGTCGCCGGGGGCCTGCTCGCGCTGGAGCTGCCGGAATCGCGCGCCGCCGAGGTGGCCGGATGGCTCGAGGGCGCGCACGACTGGGAAGGTGTCGAGCTGCGTGAGGATCTCAGCGGCGCCCCGCGCGTGCTGCTGGCAAGGCGGGCGCGCGGTCCGGCGATCGCGCCGCAGCAGTGGCCGGAGGAAATGCCGGACGCCGAGTGATCGCAACTCTCCGCGCGGAGAGTTGCCATGACTACTTCGGTGACGATTCGTGAACGCGGTTGTCAGTTCCACCCGTACCGGTACGGGTGAACTCGTGCGGCCGCCCGGCTACAACTTCTTCAGCGCCGCCGTCCAGTTCAGGATCACGGTGATGCTTCCCGGCTGCGCGTCCTCGACCGGCATCAGCGCCGCGAACTTCGTCAGGGATCGATCGGCAGTGCCGTACACGGCCTTGTCGTCCTGCTTCCCGAACAGCCGCGGTGGCCCGAGTCGGAATTCCGGGCCCGGCAGGACATCGGCAACCATGTACTGGTCCTTCATCGGGTAATAGAACTTCTTCCCGTCCCTGGACCAGCCGCCGGAACCGCCGCCTCCATTCGTGATCTGCACCTTGTTTCCCGGCGTCGGAAACGACTGCACGTAGAGCTCCACCGGTCCGGATTCGTCGGACGTGTAGCACATCCAGTGGCCGTCGGGTGAGATCGTGCCGCTTCGCTCCGTGAACCGGGTGCGCAGGTAGGGCCGCGCCGTGTGGTCGCCCTGAGTCGGGATCACCCACAGATCCCATCCCGTTTCGGGATCGAGCTGGCTCATGACGATGTACGCGCCATCGTCCGACCAGGAGTCGGGCTCCTTGAACATCACGTTCGAGTGATAGAACAGCTCCTCCTGACCGGAGCCATTCGAGGGTTTGATGAAGAAATCGTACGGACCGTTTCGGTTCGACCTGAAAATGATCCGGCTGCCGTCGGGCGACCATCGGGGCTCCTCACTGACGGCTGGCCCGTACGTGAAGCGCGTCACCGCGCGCCGTTCGAGATCGGCCAGCCAGATGTCAGTCTCCGTGCCGGAGACGAACCGCATCATCGCCGCGCGACGGCCGTCGGGTGACAGTTCGGCGGTGACGTACTGATCCGGCGGGATTCCCGTGGGTCCGAGATCCTTGCCCATCGGATCGGTCCAATCGAGCCGCGTGTTCGCGAACCCGAGCGGCGCGAAGCTCAGGATCCCATTCGACGACACGGTCGCGTGGGCCGCGCCGAGGAACTGCGAGCCGGACGGGACCTCTCCCAGCGTTTGTGGCTGCCCGATGAGGCGCAACCCTCGAGCGTCGAATCGCTGCGCGACGAGGATGTTGTTGCGCGTGCAGACGAGATATCCCGGCTCGGCGTAGATGGCCCCCGCTTCGCTGGTCATCACCGTCTTGCGTTCGTGTGAATCGATCGACGCGACGCAGATTTCGCGCTTGGGCTGGCTCGACAACGCAGCGAAGAGGAAGTGGCGTCCGTCGGGAAGGAAGGAGGGAAAGCGGTGGCCGGTCTCCTTCTTGGTCGAATCGAGCGTCGTCACCTGCTCGGGATCTCCGCCACTGTCCGGCACCTTGAACAAGGGACCGCCTCCGGCCGGCGCGAACACGATCACGCCCTTCGGACTCCAGGCCGCGCCGCGGCCGTTGTTGGCATTGCACAGAACCTCGGCGGCACCACCGTCGATCGAGACCTTCTTCAGCTTGCCGTCGGCGAAGAACGCGATCGCGCGGCTGTCGGGAGACCAGCACAGGCCGCCCTGAGCGTTCTCGGTCCCGGGCAGCAGCCGCAGCGAGAGCGATTCCAGCGGGCGTATCCCCATGAGAAACTTCCCGGTCGTGTCGCGCACGATGATCGCGAGCTGGCGTCCATCCGGAGAGATTGACGAGAAGCTCGCGTCGGGCCCGAACTTGAAATCCTTGGGCGCGGTGATCGCGAAACGGGTGACCGGCATCGCCGCCTGGTGCCGGATCACGTGAAGGATCAGGAGCCCGAGCGTCGCGACGGCGATTCCCGCCAGAGCGCCGATGGCGAGATGACGCATGCGGACGACGGGACTCGCCGCGGCCGCGCCCGCGACCCGGCGCGAAGACGCGGACTGGCGCACCGCGATCGCCTCTTCCAGCTCGATTCGCGCATCGCCCATGTCGCGCATCCGCCGCCGTGCGTCCTTCTCGAGGCAGCGCCTCAGCAGATCGCGCACGCGCCCCGGCGTCTGCGGCGGCAGCGCGGAGAGATCGGGCTCGCGTTCGAGAATGCGCGCGATCAGATCCGACACCGTCTCGCCTTCGAACACCTGACGGCCGGTCAGGCATTCATAGACCAGGCAACCGAACGACCAGATGTCGGTGCGCTTGTCGACCGCCTTGCCGCGGGCCTGCTCGGGGCTCATGTAAGCGGCGGTGCCGAGGATCACGCCGGCGGTGGTCGCGGCGTACGTCATGGTCGGCGAGGCCGAGAGCGCGGGGTCGGAGGGATTTCCGCTGCCGCCCCCCTTCGCCAGACCGAAGTCCAGGACCTTCACGTTAC
>DATJEP010000029.1:0-3557 GCA_035496475.1 Candidatus Udaeobacter sp. | reverse complement strand
AGGTGCTGGCCGGACTCGATGCGGCGCGGCGGGCGGGATTCCATCCGATCAAGATCAACGCGGTGCTGATGCGCGGCTTCAACGAGGACGAAGCGGTACCGCTGGCGCGCTGGGCTCGCGAGCAGGGCTACGAGCTGCGCTTCATCGAGTGGATGCCGCTCGACGCGCAGCATGGCTGGTCGCGCGAGAAGCTGGTTCCCGCCGACGAGATCCTGGCGCAGATCAGCGCGGAATTCCCGCTCGAGCCCGCTCGCGGCGAGGATCCCAGCGCGCCGGCCACGCTCTATCGCTATCTCGATGGGCGCGGCAAGGTCGGCGTCATCGCCTCGGTGACGCGACCGTTCTGCGGGCACTGCGATCGGATCCGTCTCACCGCCGATGGGCAGATTCGCACCTGCCTGTTCTCGCTCAAGGAGTACGACTTCCGCTCGGCGATGCGCCGCGGAGCCGGCGATGAGGAAATCGCGTCGCTGCTGGCGGCCGCGGTGTGGCGCAAGGAGCCGGGCCATCTCATCAACAGCCCGTTCTTCCGTCAGCCCGAACGCGGGATGAGCGCGATCGGCGGCTGATCGCTGCAGGCGCCGGGCATTGGATGATCGTGCTGGCCTTCGCGACCCGGCGCACGTCCGCAACGCGGATCAACGCTGCGGCGCGCCGTCTCCGTACAGCCGCTCGCAGATCCGCGACAGCTCCCTGGCATCCCGCGCCGAGAGATGCTGCGCGAAGGTCTGGTCGATGCCGTCGATCGTCGGCTGCATGTCCTCCAGCAGCTTGAGCCCGCGCCGTGTGATGCAACTCACGGATTGACGGCGATCCACGCCCGACCGCACGCGCTCGACCAGCCCGCGTTTTTCCAAACGATCGATCAGGCGGGTGAGGTCGGGCGCCCGCGACAGCATGCGTCGCGAGATCTCGCCGCGCGGATGACCCTCGGGACGCGCGCCCCGCAGGATCCGCAGCACGTTGTACTGCGCCTCGGTGATGTCGTGCGCGCGGCAGGCGCGCTCCATCTCGTCGCGCACATGGAACGCCGCGACCATCAGGTTCAGCATGGCTTCGTGATGGGGACTGTGGAATCGCGTCTGCTGGAGCCGGCGCTGGAGAACGATGCCCATGGCTGGAGAATGCCCGACGGCGATGTGTGTTGCAACACGCTCTTACGCTCGTTGCTAACTCACCTGCCGGCCTTGGGGGCCCTTCAGGCCGCGGGCCGGCGCGATGGAACGAGATATGACAGCGCGAGTTTCATGCGCTCTTCGAGCGATGCGCCGGCAATGGACTGACACAGCTTGGCGGCCCAGGACGCTTCATCGACTCGGAAGCCGAGGGTTCGCAGCCCGGCCATCACGTCTTGGTCCTCCGGCGTGTCCGCCGTGAGCGGCGCTTTCGGGGCCTCCATTCGCTGCTCAATGCGGCCAGCAGCCTCGCGCCCGGCAATTGGACGCCCAGCACTCTCGCGACCGGCCATCGAGCGCCCAGCTACAGCGCGCTGCGCCGCCTCGCGCTTGGCCTTCATGAACTCGGCGCCGAATTTCATTTCCGCCGCGTACTGATTGTGGGCCCGGCAGCGGAGACGGAGATTTTCAACGGTCGCCTGTCCCCCGCGCGAGAACTCCACGATGTGATCGAACTCGACTCGGTTGCGTGCCTCGCAACGCTTCCCGCACTCGCTCGTGAATGTGCACTGACCTTGATCCCGATCCCACACCGCCCGTTTGACCGCGAGTGGGATGTAGCGCGTGTCCAGCCTTCGACGTCCTCCCGCGGCGGGCCGTGACGTCGCTCCAAATTTCCGGGTCTCCAGGGACCGCACCGCGATCTCGAGTACGCGCTCCAGAGCGTCTTCGATCCGGTGCGACGGTACTTCGTGGCTCATGAGCTGCTGCGCGTACAGCAGGAGCTCATGAGCATGTCGGCTGATCGTCACCTGCAGCGCGAGTCGTTCTGGCGAAAGCGGGGTGAGTCTCGTGCGGTTCGTGCCGGCGGTCGCCTCGACGCTTGACAGTTCCTCAACCCGTCCTGGGACGGGTTCCTGAATTATTCCGGGATATGGTTGACCTTCGCGCGGCGCGGTCGACGTCGGCATATCGGGACGCGGGTAGCGCTCGGCCAGCAATCTCTCGATCTCGATCTTGCTTCTGCGACTGGCGAGGGTGAGGAGATCCTCCACATTCTCTTCCGTCAGTTTCGGCGCGATCAAGCTGACGGCGCTGAGATGGACGCGCCCTTCGGCGATCGCGGCGAAGATGGCTGGGAAATGGCGCGCCACTCGGGCGACGCGCAGCCGGCGATGGGCGGCGTCTTCGGACATGTGGAGCTCGCCCACGCACCAGGCCGACATCGAGGAATAGGCAGCGGCGAGGTGGATGTTGCGTTCTTCGACCTCGGCCAGATCGGCCAGCACCTCGGCGGTCGAAGTTCGCTCGCGGCTCAGGTGCTCATCGAGACCACGCAGCAGCGACTGATTGGTGAGATGGCTCCTCGAATATTGATTCACGGCGGTGACTCCGCGGGGGCGGTGTCACGGGGGGATCAAGCGCAAACAACTATCTACTTCATATCACGGGCGATTGCGACGCTCTGAGAGCGCTCCATTCTCGCGAACGTCGAGAGCCATAGAAACTTTCTCGCCACAGTTCATTCACGTGGCTGCCCCGACGATCTGAGCACGCTCGCGATGCATTGCCAATCGAGGACGGGACACCGCGAATGTGGACGCCGAAATCGCGTCAAGAATTATTTTTTGGACCGTACGTCGAAGCGCGCAGTACGGAGCGTAGCCTCAGACCAGCGGGCAGCGGGCGACGCTAGCGGCGGGCCGCGGCCGCCGCGCACCGCACCTAAACCCGAGCGCTGCGCTTCGCTCCGGGGCGTTCGCCGAGGAACATCACCTCTTCCTCGAGCGTGACGCCGAACTTCTCGCGCACCAGCCGCTTCATCTCCGCCGTGAGCTCGAGGACATCGGCCGCGGTCGCGTGCCCGACGTTGACGATGATGTTGGCGTGCTTCGCGAACACCATGGCATCGCCGACGCGCATGCCGCGAACGCCGCACTCGTCCAGCAGCTGGCCGGCGGCGACGCGCGGCGTCCCGGGCGACAGCTTGGCACCCGGCATCCGCCAGTCCGGCGGAAGATTCTTGAAGTACGACCCGGCGGTGGGCTCCATCCGCCACTGGGGATGCTTGACCCGGCGGATCTCGAGCTTCTCGTCGATCACCTTCTGGATCGCGGCGCGATCACCTTTCTTGAACTGCAGCAGGCAGGTCAGCAGCGCCCGCGGCTCGCGCTTGAGCCGGGAGTCCCGGTAGGCGAACTCGAACCACGCGGCCGGCAGGGTTTCGACCCGGCCGCCGTCCAGCGTCGCGACCGTGCACTCGATCACGCGCGAGCCGATGTCCTTGCCGTAGCACCCGGCGTTTCCGTAGATCGCGCCGCCGACCGAACCCGGGATGCCGGCCGCGTACGCGAGGCCCGCGAGCGAACGCGCCTGGCACAGCCGAATGAACTCGAGGTAGTCGGCGCCGCATTCCACGAGCACGGCCGTGCCGTCGAACTG
>DATJEP010000028.1:0-15546 GCA_035496475.1 Candidatus Udaeobacter sp. | reverse complement strand
GCATCGTTCCCTCAGGTGCCCGGCCGCCGCATGTACCAGGGTCGGGAGTGGCCAACTAAGCATGTTAACCCTGGAGAGCCGCCGGCGATATGTGATTCGCGTCGGAGATGCGCACGAACGGCTCGTATCGACGAGGCGACCGCGCTCGAGTTGCGCGGACATCGGCACCGTCCTCGGCCTAGGCCACGTGACCGTGTGGGACGGCAGGAGCCACGGCGACGCGCACGATCCCGATGACCAACTCCACCAAAGAGTTGTCTCACTCATGAGACAACGGCTCCAGCGCTCCGGCCCGCCACCGTCCCCGACGACCACGCCCACTGAAAGTTGAACCCGCCAAGGCGACCATCGACATCGAGCATCTCACCGCAGAGAAACACGCCCGGCGCCTTCCGTGACTCGAGCGTGCTGGGATCGACCTCGGAAAGTGTGATCCCACCCGCGGTGGCCTCGGCCTTCTCGTAGCCGAGCGTGCCGCTGATCCCGAGATCACGCGCCGTGATCTCGGAGATCGCCCGCGCCCGATGTTCACGGCGGAGCTGCGAGATCGATTGTGCGGGATCGATCCCGGCTTCATTGAGGAGCGCGACGGCGACGCGATCGGGCACATGGCGCCCGAGGAATCGGCGGACGGAAAGCCGCGGATCCGTCTTCCCTGTCTCGAGCCACAGCGCCTCGAAGCTCTCGGCGTTCATCGACGGAACGAAGCTGGCGCGGACTCTGCGTTCCTTTCCATCCGCGCGCAGCCAGTGGCGCGAGAGGTCGAGCGCGACCGGACCGCTGAAGCCGAAGTGCGCGATCAGCAGCGAGCCACGCGTGCTGAGGTCCCGGCGCCCATCCACCCAGAGCGTGAGCTCGGCATCGAGCGTGATGCCCTGCGCCTCGCGACAGAGCGAATCGCTGGACGCCAGCGGCGTGAGCGCGGGCACGGGTGGGACCAGCGTGTGGCCGAGCGACATCGCGAGTGCGTAGCCGGTGCCGTCGCTTCCGGTGCGCGGGAACGAAAGACCGCCGCTGGCGAGGATCACCGCGTCGGCTTCGATCCACTCCGCCACCTCGACCTGCGGCAGCGGCCAGCGCGTCTCTCCCACCGCGCTGACGCCGGCGCCGAACGCGGCACTGTCCGCGACGCGCTGAATACCGAGTCGCCACGATGAAGAGCCGCGTTCCAGCCGCACCACGCGCGCGCCGTACTGAACGTCGACGCCCGCCGCGCCGACGGCGGACAACAGCCCGTCGAGCACGGTTTCCGCATCGTCGGTCACGGGGAAGTACTTGCCGGTCTCCTCCAGCTTGAGCTCGACACCGAGCGACTGCATCCACTCGATGGTCTCTGCCGGCGTGAACGCGCGAAGGATGCGTGCCACGAACGGCCGCGATCCGCCGTTGTAGTCACGGGCATCGACCTCGCGATGGGTGACGTTGCAGCGCGTGCCGCCCGACATCAGGATCTTGAGCCCGATCCGAGGATGCGCGTTGAGCAGCGCCACTTGCGCGCCGCTTTCGGCCGCGCGCAGGGCGGCGGTCAGACCGGCCGCGCCCGCGCCGACGACCGCGACGCGTCTTGCCCGGCCCCCCGCGGATGGCGTGCTCATTCCGGCGATATTGCCACGGGCGGCGCGCCGAGTCGTGCCGCCTCTTCTACCGTTCGGCCGCCATCCTCTGGCGCAGCTCGCGAACGAACGCGCGTGCGTCGGCCGGCGAGAAGTCGCGCATCACGTCCTGGTCGTCCACGTCGGGATGGCCGAAGATTCGATGGCCATTCCGCGACGTCAGGATCAGCTCGCCGTCGCGATAGTCGGCGTTCGAGATGTCGCGGATCTCACATTCCGCGCTGTGATTCAGCACCGAGCGCACGCTGGTGAACACGGCCGTCTTGATCACGTGCCCGATCCCGCCGTCGTCATCCTCTTCCTCGTCGCGGAACTTGCGGTCCAGCCGGTGCAGGACGCGGTCGGAGAGCTGCATCGCCACGGTGTGATCGGTGATGAGCAGCGCGACCTTGTCGTTCCGGTTCATGATCGCGAACCGCGCTTCGTCGAGGTCGTGGCGATGGGACCAATAGGCCGGACCATGGCCGGAGAAATTCAGCGAGCAATGATCGGGATCGTGGTCGCAGGCGTAGGCGGCAGGCGCGATCAGGCAGCCGAGCAGGGCGAGCATCAGTGGCAAGGATTTCATGGGAACCCCCGGAGAGCGGTCGGAACGAGCTGACCCTTTGAATACGGCCTGGGGGGCTCCCGGGTTGCGAGACTTTGCATCTGGACCGCGGCCCTGCGTTGCAGGGGCGGCGGTGCCTCCAGCCGCGCCGCGCCCCTGCCTCAGGCTAACCGCTGACCACGCAGAGGATGTTCCCGTCCGGATCCTTGAACCAGGCCATCTTCATCCGTCCCGAGACGTGGATGTCGCCATCGCGCTTCGTATCGGGCATGTCGTAGTGCTCGAAGCGGACACCCCTGTCCTTGAGCGCGTGAACGATCTGCTCGACGTCCTCGCCGCTGTCGACCATCCAGGTTACCGCCGTCGCCTTGTTGGTTCCGGCGTTCTGAGGTGACTCGTAGATCAGGAGCGATGAGCTTCCGGTCTTGAATCGAGCCACGCTCGCCTCGCGCGTGTCGGCCGGCGTGAGTCCGAGCTTGGTGCCATAGAAATCCTTCGCGTTCTTGAGATTCCTGACCGCGATCGTTGCCGCCGCGTCTTTGGTTCCGAGCAATTCCGTTCCCAGCATGATGCCTCCCATTCCGCGGCCGGAACAGATCCTTCGCGGCGCGCGACCGACACGGGAGCAGAGGTGCCATCAGTGAGGTGACGGGGACTCCCGGGACTTTCTTCGATTCTCCTCAGCGCTCAGGGACACGTGTATATCTGCCATTCGGTGGCATCCGCGGCTCTGTAATAAATACGAAGGACCCGGCTTCGCGCCGGGTCCCTCGAATCTGTCGCCGCAACTCGGCGGCGCGAGGCGCTATCACTCCTCGGCGTCTTCGGGCTGGACGTTGAAGAAGATCCAGACACGGCGCCAGCGATTGTGCTCGGTCCTCGCCGTGACCGACACGCCGAGACGCTCCGGCTCCGAGCGCATCGGCACGCGATAGAACGTGTGCCAGGCGCCCGAGCTCGAGTCGAACGCGAACGGCTGCTGCCTTCCGATGCCGTCCCTGAGGAGGACCGCAGTCACGTCATCCGAGCTCTTCGCCTGGATCTCGATCACCGATCCCGGCGCGACCAGCGTATCGGCGGCCCAGGCCGAGACCTCGGGCGGCACCAGCTCCTCCGACTTGATCGGTTCGTCGGATTGCTGCGCCAGCTTGGCCTCCGTCCCGGAGGTCGTTCCGGACTGAACCGCCGGCACCGCGACCGTCGATCCCGTGCTGCTCGCCGAGGCCTGCTCCGCGACTTCGTGCTTTCCGCAGCCCGCGCACGCGAGTCCGAGCGCGACGACCCCGAGGAACGCCGCGGCGGCGATGAGACCGCGGTTGCGATGACGCACCAGCTCGAATGCGAACGTGCTCTTCATTTTCTTCTCCGCTCCGGCTGAGAGCAGCGAGCCCGCCGCAGATGGCCGGCGACTGTTTGGCGGACTCCCTGGCGGTGCGAGCGCGATGCTTCGAGCCAGGATCTGAGCCGCGGTCGTTTGCCGTGGCTCGAATCCCGCGTATCTCAAGGCTTGTGCCGCAGAGTGATGTGATTGTGCCGCAGCGTGTTAATAGAATAGCGGCTCACACGTGAGGAGGAATCTGTGTCATGATTGACACGCGTCTGGAGTGCGCGGAGTGGCGCCGAGGTGGTCATTCGGCTGAGGCGCCTGAGCTTCCCGCCGCGAGGCATCCGGGACACGGAGTGCGAGACCTGAGACACACCGCGATCGCTGTCGCGCTGGTGACGCTAATCAGCACCGCATCGGAGATTCGCTCGGAGCCCGAGCCGCACTCCCAGCCCCCACGGCTGCTCGCGGCACTCAATGCCCACCTGATCGGGGTGCGAGACGAGCGCGCGTACGTCCTGTCCACCGGCCCCCTGACGATGCGATTCAGTGACAAGATCCGATTCATGCTAGGCGACAGCGTGATTGCCGTCGGCTATGTCGAGCACGTCTATGATCGGGAACTTGTCGTCGCGGCAGTCGTGTCCGGCTCGCTGACGGGAGTGTCGCCTGAGCGCTTATCGATGGTCCTGGAAAGACTGGCGCTGCCCTCAGTGCCGAAGGTCCGCGTTGGAGTACCTTCGAGTGCCCGCTCATCATTTCTTTTTCGCTGCGACAGCCTTTCGGTACACACATACGTCTCCAGTACCTACTACAGCCTCGAGCAGGTATCCCAGCGAACGTTCCTGCAGGTCCGCAAGCCCGACATGGCCCTGGGATACCCGGACACCCTCTTCATTCGCCTCTTCGACGAGAGCACTGACGAGGAAATCGCGCTCGAGCGCGGCGATCTCGACGTCGCAGTCTTCTGGCCCGGCGAGATGTCAGAGGAGATTCGACGGCAGCCCCGCTGGCAGTTCGTGCAGGCAGGATTGCCCATTCACTTGATGGCCATGGACGTCCAGACGCACGACTCGACCATCGCGCGTTCGATGCCCCTCTTCGCTGACCTTGCGACCCTGGATCGCGATCTGTTTCGTGGGGACCTTGGGCTGGAGGCTAGACAGGACTCCTCCGGGGCGTCGGGCACTGTTCGTTATGAAGTCGATCCCGACTGTCCCGGCCGGCCGATCATCGAACGCAATCTGAATCGCAGTAAGAAACCGCATCGCTCGTCGATTCGACTTTTTATTGCTGAGGGTGAATCGGGCAGTCTTGTCGGCAACGTGGCGGACTACCTCACGAGCCCGAGATTCGCGGCGCCCATTCGCCAACGAGGCGTTCGGTTGAAGCGAGCCGAGTTTCCCATTGATGCGTTCGGGTGGGGTCCGACTACCGAGGCCGACGCCATGCGGGATTCGAGCGGTGTAACTGAGATTTGCCGAGTGAACCTGATCGCGGTGTCGGCGGTCGACACTGATCACCTCTCGTTGGAACGACTGCGTGACGAACTCGACGGGATGCTTCAGTACCATATCTCTCGACGCCGATGAGGTCACTCCGCTCTCGTCTGATTCTCGGCTCGGCGCTGATCGCCGTCGTCCCGCTCGCCATCGTGACGTTCATGCTCTCGCGGCGAATCGAGGACATCGTGCGCCGGCAGGCCGACGAGCGCATGAATGCGGCGCTGACCGGACTCCGCGCACGCGTCGAAGCCGACGGCATGCGCATCGCCGGCAAGCTCGAGATCCTCGCGCGCGATCCGCAGCTCAAGCGCCTCTACCTGGTCAGGACCAGCACGCGCGATCTCTCCGACTACCTGAGCCAGCGTCGATTCCTGCTCGATCTCGATTTTCTTCAGGTGGTGGACACGACGCGCGTCGTCGTCGGCGATGCCTCGTCGGACACCGCGGGCGAAGTACAGCTCAGCGATTCCACTGCTCTCGCGGTCCACGGCCGCGCGTACGGCGTCGCGACGATCGATCGTGACGGTGTGTTGGGCCTCGCTCTGATCGCCAGCAGTGCCATTCCGTACGAGAACGAGATCGCGGGCGTGGTACGAGGCGGCGAGTTCTTCGACGCCTCGTTCCTCACACGCCTCAAGCAATCGAGCGGCGTGGATCTGATCCTGCATGACGCCTCGGGCCGAATCGTCGCGGCAACCCTCGGCGAGCAATCGGGCGGCTACCTCTCGCGCACCGTTCCTCTCGAGGGCTCGGCGCGGATCACCGGCCTGATCTCGACCGCGCCATTCGTCCGCACGGTTCGCGCGCTGCAGATCGCGGCGCTGGCTCTGGCGCTCGGCGGGCTCGCGATCGCGATCCTGCTCGGCGTCTTCTGGTCGTCCCAGATCTCCTCGCCGGTGGAGCGGCTCGCGGCCTTCTCACGCCGCCTCGCCCAGGGCGAATGGGACGAGCCGCTCGAGCTTCGCAGCGTGCGCGAGCTGGAGACGCTGGTCGCGGCGCTCGATCAGATGCGGAGCGACCTGCGCTCCTATCGCACGCGGCTCATCACCAGCGAGCGGCACGCGGCCTGGAGTCAGATGGCGCGCAAGGTCGCCCACGAGGTGAAGAATCCACTGACGCCGATCGCGATCTCGATCGCCGACCTCGAGCGCAGCTACGCGGCGAAGCGCGAGGACTTCCCGCAGATCCTGGAGCAGGCGGTGCGGACCATCGGCGAGGAGATCGAATCGCTGAAGCGCCTGCTGCAGGAATTCTCCGACTTCGCCCGGCTGCCGGCGCCGAACCTGGCGCCGTGCCGCGTGAACGCCTTGCTCGACGATCTGTCCGCCCTCTACACCCGCGACGTCGCCGACGGTCGGCTCTCCTTCGCTCGACCGGAACGCGACGTCGAGATCTCGGCCGACGCCGCTCAGCTGAGACAGGCGCTGGTCAACCTGATCAAGAACGCGCTCGAGGCCACCGCGTCTGGCGGCCGCGTCACGGTGTCGGCATCCGAGAAGCACGGCGCGCTCGAAATCGCGGTGGCCGACACGGGGCCCGGCCTCGGCGCGGCGCAGCGCGCGAATCTCTTCGTTCCGGGCTTCACCACCAAGGCCGAAGGCAGTGGCCTCGGACTCACCATCGTCGAGCGAAACGTCAATGATCATCGCGGCACGATCGCGGTCGACGAAGGCAGCGACGCCGGAACCACGTTACGGATCCGGCTGCCGCTCCAGGCGACACCCGATGACGCGAAAGCGAGGGCCTGAGTGCCGAGCATTCTGATCGTCGACGACGAAGCCAACATTCTGCGCAGCCTCGAGGGAGCGCTGGGCCGCGAGGGCTACACCGTCGAGGGCGCGTCGAACGTCGCCGAGGCGCGAGCCCGGCTGCGCGAAGCCGTCGACATCGTCCTGCTCGACGTATGGCTGCCGGATGGCAGCGGCGTCGACCTACTCGCCGAGATCATGAAGAACGATCTCGCCGGCGCCGTGATCATGATGTCGGGCCATGCCACGGTCGATCTGGCGGTACAGGCGACCCGCCTCGGCGCCTATGACTTTCTCGAAAAGCCGATCTCGCTGGATCGCCTGCTGATCCTGCTCCGCAACGCGACGGAATCACGCGCGCTCGAGGCCGAGAATCGCCGGCTTCGCCGGGCGTGGCCGGTCGCCATCATCGGCCGTTCGGCCGCCGTTGAGCGCTTGCTCGGCGAGGTTGAGCGCGCGGGACCGAGCTCGGCGCGCGTGCTGATCCAGGGAGAGCACGGCACCGGCAAGGAGCTGGTGGCGAGAGCGCTTCACGCCTCGAGCCCGCGACACGCGATGTCGTTCATCGCGGTGAACTGCTCGGCGATTCCGGACGAGCTGATCGAGTCCGAGTTGTTCGGCCACGAAAAAGGCGCCTTCACCGGCGCCACGCAGGCGCGGCACGGCCTGTTCGAAGACGCGCATCGCGGCACGCTGTTCCTGGACGAGGTGGGCGATCTCAGCCCGCGCGCTCAGACCAAGCTGCTACGTGTACTGCAGGAAGGCGAGCTCACGCGCGTCGGCGGCAATCGCGCGATCAGAGTCGATGTCCGGGTGATCGCCGCCACCAATCGCGATCTCGCCGCGCGGATCAAGGCCGAGGAGTTTCGTGAGGATCTCTACTTCAGGCTGGCGGTGATCCCGATCACGGTGCCGCCGCTGCGCGAGCGCCTCGCCGACGTACCGCTCCTGATCGAACACTTCGCCGCCGAGCTGGCGAAGGAACAGGGCGGCCGGCCGCGGAAGTTCTCGGCTGACGCGGTCGCGCTGCTCGGCGGCTACGAGTTCCCGGGAAACGTGCGCGAGCTGCGCAATCTGATCGAGCGCCTGGTGATCATGACGCCGGGACCGATTGGCGCGGATGCGATTCGCTCGGTACTGCCCTCGATCGGTGGATCATCCTCCGGCGGCGGGCGACTGAGCGACGCGGTGCGGGATTTCGAGAAGCAGCAGATCGAGGCCGCGCTCGCCGCCGCGGGCGGCAACGTGACCCAGGCCGCGGCCCAGCTCGGACTCGAGCGCAGTCATCTCTATAAGAAGATAAAGAAGCTGGGGTGGAAGGCCGACCAGTGACGAATCGGCCGCGGCTCGCCGGTCCGCCGACGCCGGGCGGCCGCTACTTCGCGGCCGCCTGCGCTCGCGGCCAGTAGGCGAAGACGAGCAAGCCGCCGATCACCATCGCCACGGCAGCGGCACACAGGGTGGACACCGGCTCCGCCCTCGTCATCCAATCGAGCACCGCGTTGCTGCGCTCGACTCCGAACCAGGGTGTGATCAATCCCGCGATGATCACCAGCGCGCCGAGCGCGCGCAGCACCCACCGAGCTCGTGATGCCGGAGCGGTGAGCACGAAGATCAACCCTAGAATGATTCGCCCGGCCGCGATCCCGGTAAGGCCGCGAGGCGTGATCATGGATCGTCCCCATGAGAGGACCGCACCGGGCGACACTAGGAGGATCGCGCCGGCGAGGAGGATCAGTACGCCCATGACGATGCCGAGCCATCGCATGACAGGTCCTTTCCGAGGGACGTCGAGCGATCAGCATACACTCATCTCAGCCGTGTGAGATCAGGCCGCCGGCCACCAGCGCGACCAGCAGCCCGATCCGTTGCGTCATGCTCCAGCGTTCGCCGAGCAGGAAGCGCGCGAGCAGCACGGTCGTCGCGGGCGCGAGCGAGACCAGCGTCGCCGCGAGCGCGAGGGGCGCCCGCTGGCTCGAGATCCAGAACAGCACGTTGGCCGCCGAGTCGAGCACTCCGGCGGCGAGGGCGAGGCGCCGCGTCGGCGGGGGCGGAAGCAGCGGCATCCGCCGCGCGAGAAACACCACGACGAACAGGCCGATCGCGGTGGCGCGCGCGATGAAGAGCGGCGCCAGGCCGGCGTGCGCGCCGATGCGCGAGACGCTGATCAGGAACGCCCCGGCGACGAGACCCGCGAGACTCGCGACGACGAGGGTCTTGCGAATCCGGGCACGCGCCGCTCCGTCGCTCATGTCCGAGCCCGCGGTCAGGAGTGGAATCGAGATGACGGCGAGCACGATCCCGCTCCAGCCGAGGGCGGAAGGCCGGTTGCCGTTCAGCACGCCGAACAGCACCGGGACGCTGAGGCCGATCAGGCAGAAGACCGGCGACGCGACGCTCACCGGCCCGAGCGCGAGCGATGTATAGATCAGCGTCGCGCCCGCGGCGCCGAATACTCCCGCCGCGCCGCCCCAGGCCAGATCCGCGTGGCTCGGTGCGCCGTGGATGAACGGCAGAGCCACCAGCAGAATCGCCAGCGCGCCGAGGCCGGAGAAGCAGGTGACGAGCATCGCGTTCCCGCGCCGCGCCGCCATGCCACCGGTGTAATCGCTGGCGCCGAAGACCACCGACGCCAGCGCGGCCAGGAGCAGGGCCCCGTTCACGCGCTCCGCGTGCGGCCCGGGTTCGACTCGCCGAGGCTCCAGCGCTCTCCCTCGCGCCTCGCCCTTCCCTCCGACTCGAGCTTCAGCAGGTGCGCGAGCAGCGAGCGCTCGGCATACGGCCACAGCTCCTTCGGCGTATCGGCATAGGCGCTCTCGACCAGCGCCGCGACCGTTCGCGGCTCGTGCCCGAGCCCGCCGAGCACCTTCGATTCGCGCTCGAGGCGATGGCGAATCAGCCCGCGGATCCGGCGCTCGGCGCCGCCCTGCGGCGCGCCGTGCCCAGGGAAGATCGTGGTCACGCCCTCCTTCAGCAGCCGCTCGAGCGACGCGATGTAGGCGCCCATGTCGCCCTCGGGCGGATCGATGATCACGGTGCCGGTGCCTCCCGGGATATGGTCTCCGCTGAAGAGAGAGCCGGTCGAGGGATGCAGGAAGCACAGATGGCCGCGGGTGTGGCCCGGCGTGTGAACGACGCGCAGCGACCAGTCGTTGATTCCGCGCGTGAGCGGAATCCAGTCACCGTCCTTCAGGATCGCGTCGACCTTCACGTGGCGCGCGGTCTCGGCGTGTGCGGCGACTCGGACTCTGCGCCGCGAGCGAACCGCCTCGAGCCCGCCGATGTGATCGGGATGATGATGCGTGAGCAGCACGGTGCTCAGCGTCCGCCCTTCGGATTCCAGCGCTTCGATCAGCGCGAAGAGATCGCGCACGTCGTCCGGCTCGCCGCTGCCGGGATCGATCAGCGCCATCTCCTTCTCACCGACGAGATAGGCATTGGTATGGGTCGCCGGCGGCAGGGGCCGCGTCTTCATCGGCTGCAGCACCACGCCCCACTTGAGCTCGATCCGGCGCACCGGTGTGCCGGAGCGCGCCGGCCCGGCGATCAGCCGCTCCTCGAGACCGGCCTCGCCTTCGGCGAGCGCGATCAGCGTCCAGAGAATGGGCGCGGCGAACGTGGTCTCGCCGTGCCGCCAGCGATCGATCGCGGCGAGGGGCTTCACCCATTCCCCGCGCGCCAGCTCGCCCGGGATGACGCTCAGCGGCTCGGCCTCGGGAACGCGCGCGAGATAGTAGTTGGTGTCGAATCGGGTGGGACGAAACGGCGGCGACTGCCAGCGACCGGCGAACGCGAGCCCGTCGGAGCGAAAACGCCAGCCGTGTTCGCGCGCCAGCTCGGGAAACGTCTTCTCGCCCGCCAGCAGCTGGCGGCGCGCCTCGGCGAGGCGCCCGACGTCGACGGGCTCGGCGAGCGCGACCAGCGCGCCGGCCTCCTCGAAGGATTCACGGATGGCGCAGGCGCGCCGCACGCGCTCGCTCTCGTCGCCGCCCTCGATCGGCAGCTCGCGATCGCTGGCGTCGACCGAGCCGCCGATGAAGCTCATGAAGCCCGGCATGTACGGAACCGAATCGCTGCGCAGGGCCCAATAGGTCTCGAGCGACTCGCCGTGGCCGCGGATCAGCACCACGACGGAGGAATCACGGGACGGAATCGGGGGCTCGGCCGCGCGCGAAGGCTCGCTCATGGAGCGAGCACGATACTGGAAACCCACGCGCCGCGTCCCGGCGGCCGGCGTCGCGTCCCGGCGACCGCAGGCCGCGCGGACGCGACCTACGCGCTCTTCGCGGCGACGTGCTCGATGGCGCGCGACAGCAGGGCGACGCCCTCGTCGACCTCGGCCGCGGTGACGTCGAGCGGCGGGCGGAAGCGCAGGCTCCGCGTTCCGCACGGCAGGATGATCATGCCGAGCTCGTAGGCGCGGTCGGCCACCGCGTCGCGCGTGGCGCCGTCGGGGAAGTCGATCGCGCACATCACGCCGCGGCCGCGCGCGTTCGACAGCAGGTCGGGCCGCTCGCGCTGCAGCGTCTCGAGCGCGGCCCGCAGGTGCGCGCCGACCAGCGCGGCGTTCTCGACCAGCTTTTCCTCTTCCATGATCTCGAGGTAGCGCTGGCAGCGCACCATGTCCGCGAGATTGCCGCCCCAGGTCGAGTTCAGCCGGCTGGAGACGCGGAACACGTTCTCGGGCTCTTCGTCGATCAGGCCGCCCGCCATCATTCCGCACACCTGAGTCTTCTTTCCGAACGCGAGCAGATCGGGCCGCACGTCGAAGTGCTGGTGCGCCCACATCCGTCCGGTGATGCCCATGCCGGTCTGTACTTCGTCGAAGATCAGGAGCGCGTGATTCTCGTGCGCGAGGTCGCGCAGCGCGCGCAGGAATTCGGATCGGAAATGGTGATCGCCGCCCTCGGCCTGGATCGGCTCGATCAGGATGCAGGCGATGTCGTCCTTGCGCTCGGCGAACGCCACCTTGATGGCGTCGAGGGCTTCTCCCTCCGCCTTCTTCACGCGCTCGATCTCCGCGGCATCGACCGGGAAGCGCAGCTTCGGGCTGGGAATGCGCGGCCAGTCGAAGCGCGGGAAGTATTCATACTTGCGCGGATCGGCGGTGTTGGTGAGCGAGAGCGCGTAGCCCGAGCGGCCGTGGAACGACTCGCGGAAGTGGATGACCTGGTGCCCCTTCTCTTCGCGCAGTCCGCGGCGGAAGTTCTGGCGCACCTTCCAGTCGAACGCGGCCTTGAGCGCGTTCTCGACGCCGAGCGTGCCGCCCGAGACCAGGAAGAGATGCGGCAGGTAGTCGGGCATGGCGAGGCGGCCGAAGGTGTCGACGAATTCCGCCATCTCCACGGTGTAGACGTCGGAGTTCGCGGGATTGACGACCGCGGCGCGCGTCAGCTTCTCGAGGAAGCCGGGCTCGCGCATGCCGGGGTGATGGATGCCGACCGGCAGCGTGGCGAAGAACGAGAAGAAGTCCAGATACCAGCGATCGTGGCGGGAATCGTAGAGACGCCGGCCCTGGCTCTTGTCGAGATCGAGCACGATGTCGTAGCCATCGACGAGCATGTGGCGGCCGAGCGTCTGGTGCACGTCGGCGGGCGCAATGCGCGGGCGGCGCGCTCGGGTCATGGCTCGACTCCTTTCACTCCGGTCGGAACGAAGCTCTCTTCCTTCGCGGTCGAGAGCACCATGATGGTTCGCGTCTGGCGGACGCCGTCCATCGAGTTGAACTGATGAAGCAGGAGGTCCCGGAGCTCGGCCATGTCGCGGACGCGCACCTTGAGAAGGAGCGAGAACTCTCCGGTGATGTGATGGCATTCCTGCACTTCATCGAGAGCCAGCACCCGCTCGATGAAGTCGCGCTCGAAGCGCGGCTGCTCGATGAACACTTCGACGAACGCGGTGATCCCCGCGCCGACGGCATGGGGGTCGATCTGCGCGGCGTAGCGCCGGATCACGCCGGCGACGTCGAGCTTCCGCAGCCGCTCGTTCACCGACGCGGCGGAGAGCCCGACCCGCTTCGCGATCTCGGCCTGCTGGAGCTTGGCGTCACGCTGGACCAGGGCCAGAATGGCCCGATCCTTCGCGTCGATTGCCTGATGCACATTCGTCTTAGTGACCATGACTCATGATTACATTCGGCAATATACCGCGTCAACTGTAATGTATTCGGATTAGGCAAGGTCCGCGCCCACCAACGGGAAGGGCCGGAGCGTGGGCTCCGGCCCGGCAAACGACTCCGCCCGTGGAAGCTAGCTCACATCCACGGCTCATCCGCGGTGGGCCCGTAGATCGACGGGACCTTCGATCCGGTCATGCGCAGATAGATCGAGAACTGACCGCGGTGATGAATCTGGTCCATGAGCGCGAACCAGAGGATGTCCTGAACCCGCATGTCCCCCATCTTCCCGGGCCCGGTCGGAAACGCGACGGTCCGATGGAGCGTCGCCTCGTCCGCCTTCGTCACCTTGTCGAGCGTGTCACGGTAATTCTTCTCGAACGCCTTGATCACTTCCGCGTAGCTCGACGGCGCGTCGGGCAGGCGCTTCGAAAAATCCAGCTTCCCCGCCAGCGCGTGATCGGCGAGGCCCTGTTCGGTGATGAATACCCACGCCAGCTCCCGCGCCGTGCGCAGCTTGTCGTTGGGCCGGTACTCGCTCTTGGTCTCGGGCAGGGACTTCAGGAGCTTGAGCGTGGTCTGGCACTCGGTCTCGAATCGCTGGAGGTACTGCTCCTTCTCGGTGATCGTCTTCTGGGTCATGTTGGGCTCCCCGCGCACGGAGGTTCGTGCGCCGACTGCGGGGGTTCCATCCCCCTTCCGTCGTCCCTGGTGCTGGACTCGCTCGACGGCGGCCGCGGGAGCGGGTACGGCGCTGAAAGCACGATGTCCGCAGGCTACGACTCGAACAGAAGGCTCGCAACGCCCCACCGGCCCGGAATGTTCCGTGCCGGTCATTTCGATTCGTGGTTCGATCCTCAGCCCTCGATCGAGCGCGCGAAGTCGAGCAGGGCGGCGGGATCGGAGAGATCGTCGAGGAGCAGGTCGGGCTCCAGCGCCGCGAGCTCGGCGCGCGTCCGGGTTCCGGTCGCGACCGCGACCGCACGCGCTCCGGCGCTGCGCGCGCACGAGACATCGTGCTCGGTGTCGCCGATGACGATGCAGCGCAGCGGAGGGATTCCATAATCGCGGCCCACCTTGCCGACGACGATCCGCGCCAGCGCTTCGCGATTCTCGGCCTGCTCGCCGAATGCCCCGAACGCGAAGTCCTCGCCGAGACCGAACCGCGCGAGCTTGATGCGCGCCATCTCGGTCATGTTTCCGGTCAGAAGCCCCATCACCCAGCCCGGCTCGCCGCCCACGCGCCGGATCAGGGCTTCGGCCCCCGGCAGCAACCGGCCGCGGGGAGCCTTCAGGATCTGCCGCATGCGGTCGAATACCGCGTTCCAGAATTCCGCTTCCTCGCCGTTCGAGAAGTCGAGACCGTGCTTGGCCGCGATGTCGGCCAGGATCAGCGGCTCGGTCCGGCCGTCGAAGCGGATGTCGCGGAGGTTGTCGGTGAGGCCATGGCGCAGGTGGAGCGCATGCGAGAAGGCCTCGCGCGACGCGCCCTCGGTGAGGAGGATGGTCCCGTCGATGTCGAACAGCCACGCCAGGCGTGGGGCATCCATCATGCGGCGCCGGAGTTGTCGGGAAGGGAGGTCGGCACGATCGAGCGCGCATGCTAACATGATCATGTCGTGCTCTCCGTCGACCCCCATTCCGAGACCCGATTGAACCTCTCGCCCCTGCTCGTCCTCTTCTCGGTGTTCGCGCTCACCACCGGCGCGGCCAGGAACGGCGCATCGATCGCCCCGGGCGTCCAGCTCAGGCTCGAGACGCCGACGGTTCAGGCCGACAACGATTTTCTCTGGACGCTGTCGTTCACGGTCGCGAACACGGGCCCGACCGGCCTCTACTTCGACAGCCTGTACTGCGACGTCGAGAGTCTCGATCCCGGCGTCGCCGACGCGAAGCGCCACACCCGCCTGAATCTCTCCGGCGCGGCCCGCCTGATTCCGACGGTGAGCGCGGGTGACGTCGCGCACTTCGCGGTGCGCGTGCCCCCGCCGGCGGAGCACGCCCAGCTCATGTTCGTCTATTTCGCACACCGGTCGGATGGCTCTCCCGCCATGACCACGCTGGCCGCGACGGCGGAGCCCGGGCCGGCTTCGGCACGCACGCCCTCGGAATTCCTCGCCGTCGGCGACAGGAAAATCGAATACGTGAGCGTGAAGCCGGAGAGCGATTCCCTGGCCGCGGGTCTGCTCTACATCCCCGCCGACGACCAGAACGCGCGCTCGGCGCTGCGCTCGATTCAGCCGCTGGTCCGGCGCGGCATCCACGTCGTGACCCTGAGTCTTCCCGGCAGCGGCTCATCGAGCGGTGATGTGTCCGGCGCCGCGGCGGTGGCGGCCGCCTCCGCGCTGATCGATCAGATGAAACGCATGCCGGGAATCGACGGTTCGCGCCTCGCGATCTGGGGCGTGCAGCGCGGCGCCGCGGTCGCGGCGCTGGCTGCCGCGGACCGGCATGACCTGCGCGCGGTGATCTGCGAATCGGGTTGCTACGACCCCAAGGCCTGCGCTTCCGGTGTTGCCGGCTCGCGATCCCCGCTCGCCGCCGTCAACCAGATTCATGCGCCGGTCCTCGTTCTTCACGGCGGAGCGGATTCGGTCGCGCCGGCGTCGCAGGCGCACGCCTTCGCCACCGCGCTGACGGCGGCGGGCGTGACCGCGCGGGAGGAAGTGATGAGCGCCGGTGGCCACGATCTCC
>DATJEP010000027.1:0-11879 GCA_035496475.1 Candidatus Udaeobacter sp. | reverse complement strand
AATCCGTCCTGATTCTGACGCCGATCTTCCTCGGATTCATCGTCAGCCACGTGATCCTGATCGCCTGGGGCGTGCTGCACCAGGCGTCGCATCTCTCCGGCATCTTCACCCAGGCGGCGAGCGATTCGCGGCTCGCGACGTCGCAGCTCGGATTCCTCGGGGTCGCGCTGGTCCTGCTTCGCGCGTTCTCGCTGGGCGGCGGCACCTACACC
Source organism: Candidatus Udaeobacter sp. (assembly GCA_035496475.1). GTDB lineage: Bacteria > Eisenbacteria > RBG-16-71-46 > RBG-16-71-46 > RBG-16-71-46 > JACOSU01. Next base: position 11,667 of record DATJEP010000027.1, on the reverse strand, counting down.
GGCATCGAGGCGGTGAGCAACGGGGTCGGGATCCTGAGCGAGCCGAGGGTGCGGACCGGCAAGCGCACCATGCTCTACATGGCGACGTCGCTGGCCTTCACTGCCGGCGGGATTCTGTTCTGTTACCTACTGAACGACGTCCACCATCAGGACGGCAAGACCCTGAACGCCTCGCTGTGGGAATTGCTCACCGCCGGTTGGCACCTGGGCCGCGTCGACATCGGCCCGGCGGTGGTGGCGTTCACGCTGATCTCGGAAGGCGCACTGCTCTTCGTCGCCGCCCAGACGGGATTCCTCGACGGCCCGCGCACGCTCGCCGCGATGGCCGCGGATCACTGGGTGCCGCGCCGCTTCAATCATCTCTCGGAGCGGCTGGTGACTCAGAACGGCATCGTCGCCATGGGGATCGCCGCGAGCGCGGTGCTCTATTACACCCGCGGCGCGCTCGACCTGCTGGTGGTGATGTACTCGATCAATGTGTTCCTGACGTTCACGTTGAGCCAAACCGGCATGGCGCGCCACTGGCTCGAGCAGCGCCGGGCCGAGCCGCGCTGGCGGCGCCGGTTCGCGGTCGCGGTGGTGGGCACGGTGGTGACCGCGTCCATCCTCGTCATCACCACGTTTCTCAAGTTCGAGCAGGGCGGCTGGGTGACCCTCGCGGCCACCGGCGCGTTCATCGCGTTCTGCTTCCTGATCCGCCGCCACTATCGGCGCGTGCGGGCGATGCTGTGGTCGCTGGACGAGACTCTCACGAATCTGCCCCTTCGCTCCGACCGCGCCGCGCCCGCCCTCGCGCCCGACGGTCCGACGGCGATCGTGCTGGTCGAATCGTATGGCGGGCTCGGCATTCATACTCTGCTGTCGCTGCAGCGGCTGTTTCCGCAGCGGTTCCCGAACTGCGTCTTCGTCTCGGTCGGGCTCGTCGATTCCGCGCAGTTCAAGGGGGTCGATCAGTTGCACGCGCTCGAGCGGCAGGTGAAGGAGGATCTCGAGCGCTACGTCCTCTTCGCCCACCGCCTCGGCCTCTACGCCGAATACCGCAGCGCGCTCGGCACCGATCTCATCGATGAGCTCGAGCGTCTGTGCGCGGGTCTGGTGCGGGAGTTCCGGAGGCCGGTGGTCTTCGCCGGGCAACTGGTCTTCCAGCGCGAGACGCTGTTCACGCGCTCGCTCCATCACCAGACCGCGTTCTCGATCCAGCGCCGCCTGCAGTTCCTCGGCATTCAAATGGTCGTGCTGCCGATCCGGGTGTGGGAGCGCGCCCGATCCGCGTGATCGGGTGGAGCGGGGGGAAGCTCCGGCGTGACCGGGACTCCGCGCGAAGGTTACATCCGCTCCAGCCGGATGATCGCGGACATGCGCTCGATCTCGCGGCGGCGCTCGGCGGGCATGAACGTGCCGAGGATCTTCCACAGCCACGCCATCGGCATCTCGCGCTTCAGCCGCTTCGATTCGAGCCAGGTCGAGCGGAACTCGACCTCGCGCCAGCCAAGCGGCTCGAAGAATTTCGTGCCCTCGGCGGGCGCGAACTGGAACGGCGCGCCCCCGGCGGTCAGCTTCGACTGCCAGGACTTGGCCACGCGCTGGATCAGGAACGGTGAGGCCAGATCCGAGATCCAGCCGCGGATCATCGGCTCGCGATGGAGGTCGCCGGCGAGCGAGCGCACCTGATCGGCGGTGAGATAGATCAGCAATCCTTCGGTGATCACCAGCGTCTCGCCTTCGGAGGCGGCATGGGCGAACAGCTCGCGTCGCGGACCGGCTTCGCGCAGATCGGCGGCGACGCTCTCGTGACGGCAGACCGGCGTCTCGCCGCGCATCATGTCGTCGCGATAGGCGATCATCGCCGGCAGGTCGGCGTCGATCCATCTCAGGCTCTTCGGCAGATCCAGCCGCCAGGCGCGCGTGTCGAGACCGGCGGCAAGATTCAGCACGGTTCGAGTCCCACCGCGGATCGCGCTCGCGATCATCTCGTCCATCACCGCGGTCCGCACGATCATCGGCCACGCCAGCGCGCGCCCGTTCGGCATGGCGCGAACGATCGCCACGCCGCGCTCGCCCGCCAGGCGCCGCGCCCAGGGATCGCGGAACAGCGCATCGCGGCGGTCCGACTCCATCGCGCGATAGACCGCGACCCAGCGCGCGGTGTCGGAAACGTTCTCGATCGGGGGCTCGGTGGGGCTCACGGCCGGCATCTTACCTCGACCAGCCCAGGCCGAAGATCACGGGGTAGCGCACCTGATTCCCGTTGGAGTGCGAGGCCAGCGGCACCTGCGCGTTCAGGGACCAGACGCCGCTCGATCCGATCGTCCGCCCGAGCCCGAGCGCGAGGTTGAGATCGGTGCGGCCGAGATTGCCCTCGCTCTGGATCCGCCCGTGCCAGCGCTCGGCCTGCTCGTTCAGGAACGCCAGCCCCGCGCTCGCGTTCCAATCCTGCCCGAGCTTGCGTCCGGCTCCGGCGCCGAGCGCGAACCGGTCGCCGGCGCGGTATCCGTGCCGGTTCGAATAGAGCGTCAGGTGCGCGCTCCCGCTCGCGGTCACGGTCGCGGCGCCGAGCGCGCGCGTTGCCGAAACCCCGAGCAGCGGATCGAACGTTCCGGTGCCGAATTGAATGTGCTGATGCGGCAGACCGAGATCGCCGAGCGCGAAGGGATCGGGCTCGGTCTTGCCGGTCGGGAGCGAGACGCCGGGGCTCGCGCCCAGTGTCCACGCGCCGAACGGCCGCGTCAGCGGAAGGCCGACCGCGACGTCCCCGGGATGGAACAGGGTCTCGTTGCGATGATGGTAGTCGGGGAACGGCGGCGTGTAGGGCTGTCTCGCGAGATCGAGATAGTGGATTCGATCGCGCACCATGCGGAGCGGCACGGTGACCGAGACGCCGATCCCTGGCCCGATGCCGCGCACCGCCGAGCCATCGAGCTCGGTCACGATCAGGCTCTGAACGTGCCAGTAGGGGACGACGTTGTAGAAGTCATCGTCCTCGATGTGCTCGATGTGAATCGGGGTCCCCGCCAGAGCGCCGCCGAACCGCCAGTGGCCCGGCGCCGGAACCACGATCGCGGACCCGCCGACCGGCAGGTTGGGATTGCTTCAGCCCGCTCAGCCGCCGGCGATCGCGAATCCCGGATGGAACGACAGCGCCGCGGCGATCAGGATCGATGCGCGCCTCCACCGCCGCGCATCGCGCGCCGGGCTCACTTCGCCGCCAGAGCGGCGTCCAGCTTCGCGGGTTCGGCGCCTTCGAATTCGATCCTGCGACCGGACGGAGTGAAGACGATGACGTGCGGCAGCGCCCTCAGCCGGCTGCCGAGCTGCCGCGCGAGCGGCGAGTCGAAGTCGACGACGTTGAGCTTTCGCACCGCCAGATCGGAGCGCCGGCCGATGAGATCGCGCAGCTTCGAATCGACGACCCGGCACGGCCCGCACCAGTCCGCATAGACGTCGAGCACGGTGTACTTGCCCGGAACGCGCAGCTGGTCGAGCGGCCCGACCGCCGAGCCATCCTTGCTGACCAGCCGCACGTCGGCGCCGGCCGGATACTCGGGATGGGGCAGATAGGCGCCGCGGCCGGCGCCGACGAACCCCTGATAGCCCGCCGCCGCGATGGTCTTCAGCACCACGTCGTCCGGCGTCCGATCCGCGAGCTTCACGCGGAGCTCGACCTTCTGCTTGTCGAACTCGGCGTGGCGAACGCCTTTCACCTTGTGCAGCCGGTCGACCACCGTGAGCCCGCACTCGACGCAGTCGGCGCCCTGCATCGAAAACACCTGAACGCGGTCGGCGAGTGCCGGCCGCGCGGCCAGGAACATCGACAGCACCATCGACGTGGCGAGCGCGCCACGTGAAGCGGATCGCATCATGACGTGATTCTCCTCGGAGTCGTGATCGAATGAAATGCGCCGCGACGGAACGCGCGGCACGGCGAGCTCCGGAATCGCTCGAGGCGAGACCGGGTCGCCGCGATCACAGCATCAGGGCTTGATGCGCGAGGAAGAGCGGGCCGAAGGCGGGAGGCTCGCCCGAAGGTTGCGGCGGGCGCGCGGCGGGTTTCTGAACCGGCTGAGCCACGACGTGCGCGTGGTGCGCGATCGCGGCATCGTCGACGCTGATCGCGCGCGCGGCCGCGGTCGCCGTCGACGACGCGCCGAGATCGCAGGCGGTTCCGTACGGTTGCGAACAGCGACGCGGACCGGCGGCGGCTCCGCGCGCGGACGCACTGCTGTGATCGCTGCCGCTCTTCTGCGTCGAGCTCGCGGCCATGGCGCTGGCCGTGCTGGCGCTGGAGTGTTCACAGGCCGGCGCGGATGCGGTGACCGAAGCGGCTTTCGCGTGCGACGCTTCACACGCGCCGTTTTCCGCGGCGCAGGTACGGCTGGTCGAGACCACGACCATCAGGGCAAGGATGGCTCGAAGGGATTTCACGCCTGCGATGCTAGAACCCGCGCCGGTCCTACCGCAAGCGCCGTTCGTCACGTTGGGCGTGAGTTTGCCCCAGCCTGACGCCACCGGCGAGCTTTAGCCCCTGAAGGCCGGAGTGCCTCACCGTCCCGAACCCGGACAGTCGACCCCACCAGCGCGGTGCTTTCCGGGGCTGAGCGGCGCAACTTCCGGCCATGGCGCGCCCGCCACCGTGAATCGCTAGGGCTGGAGGCTGCTCTCGGGCGGCGGCCGGAGCGCGCGCGCCACCGGAACCAGATTGGCCTCGGGGTCGGCCCACTGCGATCGGCGATAGAAGAAATCGAGCCGAGCCGCCGGGTTCTTCGCGAACGCGGTGTCGGCGGCCAGCCGCGCGCGGAATTCCTTCGCGACGTCGGGCCGCTCCACCATCATCTTCTTCGCGATCGGCTCCATCACGTAGTCCTCGGCGTACTCCTTGAGCTCGAGCACGGTGTCGAACGCGTTCCAGTAGACGAGTCCATCCGGAGCCTGGGCCTCGAGCAGATGCATGGCGACGAGCGCCGCGCGCTGATCGAGCGGAACCCAGAGATCGCCGGCGCGATAACTCCTCAGCCGTCGCTCCAGCGCGACGCGCGCCACGCTCAGATTGTGGTGCCCTTCGAACGTCGCCGGCGCCTCGCTCCATTCGATCAGCCGCGGCACTTCGACCGTATCGCTCCAGGCCCGCGCGAAGCGGCGGTAGTGAACGCCATGCACGTCGAGGCGATCCTGAACCTTGATCCATTCCTGGGGCACCAGGTAGCCGGCCGGCTCGGTCACCGTCAGCGTCGGGACCAGATCGCGGAAGATCGGAATGATCGTGTCGAGGGGCGCCTGGCTGTAGCGCGGTACCGGAGCTCCGGCGATGTCGCTCGGCTCCATCCGCCGGACGAATCCCTTGAACGCGAACGGCGTCGCCTTGTCGGTCGAGTGCACGCTCAGCACCACGCGCCGGTCTTCGGCGCGGCGCGCGTGAGCCCGTGCCACCACCAGCGATTCACTCGCTGTCACCGCGCGGCGGAGCTCGCCGGGGTGCGCGTTCAGATCCTCGATCAGCGCGACCATGAGATCGTAGGTCGCGCGCACCCGGGTCTCGTAGGGCTTCAGCATGTGCGTCTCGACCAGCAGCCCGGCGCGGCACTGAATCGGCGCATAGCCGGTCGAGAATCGCGGCGAGCTGTCGGTCAGGTCGACGCCGCTCGAAGGATCGCCGCCGTTCTTGAAGCTGAGGTAGGGCGCGGGAAGGTGTCCCATCTCCGCGAGGCGCGGCACGATCCGCCCCTCGAACGACGAAGTCACCCAGCGTGCCAGCGGCTCCGGCACGTCGGGCCCGAAGTTCATGGCGTAGCTGATGTCGTGGCGGAAGTCGGCGCCGTCGGTGGTGTGGTTGTCGACCAGGATGTCGGGCCACCACTGCGTGAAGACCGATGCGATCAGCGACCGCATCTCCGGCGTCTCGACCTTGAGATAGTCGCGATTGAGGTTGAGCCCGATCGGCGTGAACCGCCATCCCATCCGGTCGGGGCCGTTCTGATTGATGCGGTTCCAGGGGCTCGACCTCTCGTGCGCGTCGACCGAGAAGATCGGCAGGATCAGCAGGATCACGTGATCGAGCAGATCCTCGCGCGTGCGCAGCGCCGCGATGTCGCGAATCAGCGCCAGCGAGGCGTCCTTGCCCTCGATCTCGCCGGAGTGGATTCCGTTCTGGATCAGCACGATGGTCTTGCCGGTCGCGCGCGCGGCCTCGGGGGTGAAGGCGCGATCCTTCGACACGATGACCAGCGGCAGCTCCCGACCCTGGCCGCTCCGCCCGTAGCTGATGAGCTTGACCCATTCCGACCCGCCTTCGATCTGGCGCAGATAGCGCATCGTTTCGTCGTAGTCGGGGGTGATGTGGTAGCCGGAGCGCTCGGCGCGCGTGCGCCAGTAGAGCGGAACGTCTTCGGGGCGCGGCATCGTCGAAGTCCGCGTCCCCGGGCGGGCCCCGGGGTTCGCGGAGGACGGCGTCTGCCCGACTCCGGGTCCGCCCGCGGCGCCCGGCTCCCGTTGCCGCGCCGGTGAGGCGAACGCCGGCGTCGACGAGCCGCGGAATCCCGCTCCCGATCCCGGCGCCGCGGCCGAATCCTTCGCGGCCGGACGCGGTGCCGGCGATGCGGCGTTCGGCGACGCTGCGATCAGGATCAGAAGGACGAGCGCGGCGGACGTGACGCGAGGCACGAGCCCGAGCCTAGCACAGCGTTCCGCTACGTCGCGGCGGTCGCGTGCCGATCATCACCGGCTTCGTCGCGGGGCGGCGCGAGCTCGGCGACCAGGGATTGAATCAGCGCCGCGGCGGGCAGCGCGAGCATCGCCCCCGGCGGACCCAGCAGCTCCACGCCGGAGAGCACGCTCATGGTGACGACGAAGGGATGCATCTTGAGGTGGCGCCCCATCACGCGCGGCGTGATGAAGGTTCCGACCGACCAGTTGATGACGATGTAGGCGAAGAGCCCGGCCAGCGCGTGCTCGGGTCCGCCCGAGATCCCGGCGAGGACGATCGACAGCGTCACCACCGCGGCGCCGAGGTAGGGGATCAGCTCGCCGAGGCCGGCCAGCACGCCGAGCAGCAGGGCGAGACGGAATCCGAGCAGCGCGAGCGCCACGCCGACCAGCGTGCCGAGCGTGAGCACGACCACCGCCTGGCCTCGCACGTAGCTTCGAAGCGCGCGATCGGCGGCGGCGGTGAGCAGCATGACGCGGTCGCGCGCCGCCTCGGGAATGAAGCGCATCACACTCGACTCGACCGCCGGACGCTCGGCCAGGAGGTAGAACGCGAGCAGCGGCAGCAGCGCGAACTCCAGCGAGCGACCGAGCCCGCCGAGCACCGCGCCGAAACGCGCGCCGAGCGATCCGCCGAGACCTGAGACCAGACCGCCGCCCTGGCGATCGACTTCATCGAGGAGCGGAGCGAGCGTGGCCGAGAGCCCGCGCGTCGCCGCCCAGTCGCGCACCTGCTGCACCAGCGAGGCCAGGGATCGCGGGGCCCCGGCGATGAATCGCTCGAGCTCGAAGATCAGCCGCGGAATGCCGACCGCGAGCCCGATGCCGGCCAGCACGCCGAGCGTGATCACGACCAGCGCGGAGGCGACACCGCGCGGCAATCGACGCGATCGCGTGATCGGCACGCGCTCGAGCGCCGAGACGATGGGATCGAGCGCGTAGGCGAGCAGCAGCGAGAAGCCGACCAGGATCACGACGCCGCGCAGCGTCCACAGGACGGCCGCGAGCACGACGGCCACCGCGAGCAGCAGCAGCATGCGCGCGGAATCCATCGGCGCCTTCACGGCCATTGAGCGCTCGGAGGGGCAGGCATGAGATCGCGGGCACTCTAGCGCAACGCCCCCGCCCCGGGCGAGAAACTCGGCGATCTCGTGCTCAGTGAATCTGCTGGAGCGCCGCCTGCTCCTTCGCGATGACCTCGGGTGCGAGGCGCGCGTAGGAAAGCGGCGCCAGCATCTCCTGCCCTGAGGTCAGCGCCCAGCCGAGAAAACCGACCAGCGCCTGCTTCTTGGCGGAATCGGCGAACGTGTCGGGCAACAGCATCCAGGTGTAGGTCGAGATCGGATAGGCGCCCTTGCCCGGCGCGTTCGTGATCGAGACGCGGAAGTCGGCGGGCATGCTGGACGCGGTTCCCGCGGCGGCGGCCGTCACGCTGGCGAGATCGGCCCGGATCGCTTCCTTGCCCTGATTCACGACCTTGCCGTACGAGAGATTGTTCTGGATCGCGTAGATCAGCTCGACGTAGCCGATCGAGTTCGGGGTCTGACGCACCGTTCCCGCCACGCCGTCATTGCCCTTGGCGCCGATCCCCGCCGGCCAGCTCAGGGAATTCGCCGAGCCGATCTTCGATTTCCATGCGGGGCTGACCTTGGAGAGGTAGTCGGACCAGACGAACGTCGTCCCGCTGCCGTCCGAGCGATGGACGACCACGATGTCGGTCGCGGGCAGCTTCACGCCGGGATTCGCCGCGGTGAGCGCGGGATCGTTCCACTTCGTGATCGTGCCGAGGTAGATACCGGCGAGGATCTCGGGCTTGAACGTGAGCTCGGCATTCACGCCGGGCAGGTTGGTGGTCGGCACCACCGCGCCGAGCGCGACCGGGAAGTGGAGAACGCCGGCGCCGCGCTTGGTCTTGAATTCCGCCATCTGCGCGTCGGTCATCGGGCTGTCGGTCCCGCCGAAATCGATGGTGCCCGCGATCATCTGCTCGATGCCGGCGCCCGAGCCGATCGCCTGGTAATTGCACTGAAGGTTCGGCGCCACCTTGCGGTACTCGTCGAACCACTTGCTGTAGAGCGGGTAGGCGAACGTCGACCCGGCGCCGGTCAGGACCAGGGTGCCACCGGCCGCCGACGTCCCGCCCTGCGGTTTCTGCTGACCCCCGCAACCGCTGAGCGCGACCATGAGAACCAGCGCCAGAGACGGGATCGCGGAGAGCTTCCGTTGCCACAATCTGTGGGTCGTTTCCATGGTTCCTCCGAGGTGGTCAGACTCACCTTTGGAGGAGGCGTCGGCGCGATGCGGTTCGGCGGAATCTTCCGCGAGCACCCGCAAGCGCTTGCGCGGCCCGTCGCCGCGGGTCCGGCCGGCCTTTAGGACGCCTCGACCGCCGCTCCGGCAATCGCGGCCGACGGAACCTGGCGCCTGCGGCTCGCCGCGCTTCGCGCACCGCACAGGGCGACCATCAGCGCCTTCTGAAGGTGCAGGCGATTCTCGGCCTGCTCGATCACGACGCTCTGCGGTCCATCCAGCACGTCATCGGTGACTTCTTCTCCGCGGTGGGCCGGCAGGCAATGCATGAGCACGGCGTCGCTCTTCGCCAGCGTCATCAGCTCGGCGTTGACCTGATAGCCGGCGAACACCACGCGCCGCCAGTCGGCGTCCTTCTCCTGGCCCATGCTGGTCCAGGTGTCGGTGTAGACCACGTCGGCTCCGCGCACCGCCTCGTGCGGATCGCGCGTGCGCCGGATGCCGCCCGCCGCGCGGCGCTCGGCTTCGAGGAAGAGGCCGGCATCGGGCTCGAAGCCGTCGGGCACGGCAATCTGAAGATGGAAGCCGAAGATGGTCGAGGCCTCGAGCCACGAGTTGAGCACGTTGTTGCCGTCGCCGATCCACGCGATCGTCAGCCGGTCGAGGTCGCGCCCGGCCCGCTTCAGCGTGTAGAGGTCGGAGAGGATCTGGCAGGGATGCGAGTAATCGGTGAGCGCGTTGATGACCGGCACGGTCGAGTGCTCGGCGAGATCGCGCACCAGGGTGTGGAGGAACGTCCGCACGATCAGGAGGTCGCACATGTGGGACAGCACGTGCGCGACGTCCTTCACGCTCTCGCGGCCGCGCTGGCTCACTTCGGCGGCGCTGAGATCGACCGCGTCCCCGCCGAGCTCGTGCATGCCCACCGTGAACGACACGCGCGTGCGCAGCGACGGCTTGTGGAACACCATCGCCGCGGTGCGTCCCGCCAGCGGGCGGCTCGCCCGCGGCGTGCCGCGTACGGCGCGCAGTCGGTCGGCCTGCTCGAAGAGGTCGAGCACCCAGTCGCGATCGAGACCGAGCAGGTCGACGAGATGGGCGGGAGACTCGGACATGGGCGTGAGGATCCTCCTCAGGAAATGATCGGAAGCGCCGGCGCGTCCGGACGCGCCAGCTGAGGAATCGGAAGCAGCCACGATCCGGCCGCGGCTTCAGCGGCTTCGGTGGCTCCGGGAACGAGATCGAGCACGACGGCCACTTCATCGCAGGCGTGGCGCCGCGGGCAGCGCACGCAATCGGCCCACACCTTTCGCGGCAGCCGGTCACGCGAGATCACGGTGAAGCCGCAGCGCTCGAAGAACGGCACCTCGCGCGTCAGCGCGATCATCCGCGGCACCTCGAGCGCGCGCGCGTCCTCGACCACGGCGGCGACCAGCCGCGCGCCGAGCCCGGAGCCGTGGAAGTCGGGCCGGACCGCCAGCGACCGCACCTCGCCGAGGTCATCCCACAGCAGCCGCAACGCGCAGCAGGCGACGATCTCGCTTTCGCGCTCGCCATTCTCTCCGCTCGCGCTCCCGACGACTTCGGCGACGTGGAACTCGCGGATGCACTGATAGAGCTCGCCGACGGGGCGCGGAAGCAGCACGCCCTGCGCCACGTACTCGGACATGATGCGCGCGATGCCGGGCACGTCGCGCAGCGTGGCGCGCCGCAGCCGCACGCCGTTCGCATCGGCTTCGCTCGGCCGGCCCGATTCAGCGCCAGGCGGGCTCGAAGCGGGCTCAGCTTCGGTCGGGAGGGGCAGAGGCCTGTGGCGAGACCCGCTTCGGCGCGGCTCCTGCCGCGGCCTCGCTACTCGAGACGCGCTCCCGCCGTCCTGGCTCCCGCGCGTCTCGAGAGTCTCGCCTCCAGCCTCTTCCCCTCCCGACCGTGCTCCTTCTTCGATTCCGTCGGGATCGCCGTCGCCGAGGCCGAGGCGGGCTTCCATCCGCGCGATCTGCGCCGCGACCGAGCCCGCGCCGCCGCCCGGCGCGTGACTGCGGCGCTCGAGCGCCGCCTCGATCGTGAGCCGCTCGAACGCGGGGTCGTCGAAGTGCGGCGAGATCGCCAGACGCTGATCGAGCGGAAGATCGGCCGGCGTCGCGCCCTGCTTCTCGGCCAACGCCCACAGGCGTCCGACCGCGGCGTGCGCGTCGCGGAACGGCACGCCGCGCTCGACCAGGGCGTCTGCCAGCTCGACCGCGAGCAGATCGGGGGTGAGGCTTCGGCTCACGCGCGCTTCGATCGGCGTCAGCGCGTGGATCGCCGGCGTCAGCGCGGCGAGCAGACGCTCGAGCGTGTCGGCGGTGTCGAAGATCGCTTCCTTGTCCTCCTGAAGATCCTTCTGGTACGCGGAGGGCAGGCCCTTCAGCACGATCGCGAGGCGCTGCGCGTTGCTCATCAGCCGGCCGGCCTTGGCGCGCGCCAGCTCGAACAGGTCGGGATTGCGCTTCTGCGGCAGCAGGCTCGAGCCGGTCGAGAACCCGTCGGGGGCGAGATACCAGCCGAATCCCGGCGAGCACCACAGCACGAGATCCTCGGCGAGGCGCGACAGATGAACGCCGAGCACCGCGGCGGCGTTCAGGTATTCGAGCGCGAAGTCGCGATCGCCGACCGCGTCGACGCTGTTCTCGGTCAGCCGCGAGAATCCGAGGCGCGACGCCCGCGCGAGCCGGTCGTAGC
>DATJEP010000026.1:0-21176 GCA_035496475.1 Candidatus Udaeobacter sp. | reverse complement strand
TCGCGTCGCGCGTCGGCGTCGCGATGAACCAGGTGGTAGGTGCGCCCGAGCTCGAGCCGATGATTCACGTAATCGGGCTCGAGGACGGCGGCCTTCTCGAAGTCGGCGATGGCGTTGTCCATGCTCGCGCCCTTCGGAACTCCGCCGATCGCGCGCGCCATCGTGCGCTCGACGAAGCTGACGCTGGCCAGCTCGCGGTTCCACGCGCCCCGCACGTGGTAGGCGCGCGCGTTCCTCGGATCCAGCGCGATCGCGCGATCGGCTTCGGACTTGATCTCCCGCGCCATCGCGAGTTTCGCGCGCGGGCCCGCGCCCAGTGCCTGACGGCCGAGCGCCGCCGCCAGCCAGGCATGGCAGAGCGCGCTGTCCGGGGCGGCCGCGACCGCCAGCCGCGCGTGCTCGACCGCCGTCGCCAGGAGCATCTGGCGGGCCTGGCCGGTGGTGTCCTGGGACAGCTCGGACTCGGCGCGCACCAGCCGGCACAGCGCATGGATGTTCTTCGGCGATTCCTGGACGGCCGCGCCGTAGGCCGACAAGGCGCCGCGGAGATCACGGTGGGCGTACGATTCGTCGCCCTTCGTGATCCAGGAGGCGGCGTCCGCGGCACCGGCCGGACGCGGGGCGAAGCAGAGCGCGGCGAGGATGAGGAACGGAACCCCCCCGCCGGCCGCGACCGCGCGATGCCGGGGCCGCCGTGTCGTCGCGGGAAGGCCTGACGGCGCGCGCTTCGGCGCGGCCCGTCCTGTCGAATCCGTTCTCATTCCGCCCTCCTCGCCGTCCTTCCCGCGGGCACCACGCGAGAATCGCCCGCGAATCTCCCGCACGAATCACTGAAGTGTCAATGTGCTGCGGTCGATCGAGGCCGACGATGCAGCGCACCCGCGGCGTTTCCGCTTGTGGGCCCGCGAACCCGGTGCTATCGCTTGCGGTTGGCCGCCAATGGAAGGTGTCCCACCGTCAGGAGGACGAATGCCGGGCACGCTGATCGGTATCTTCCTCGAGACCGTTGCCCGCCATCGCAAGCCCGCGCAGTTCATGCGCCGGATCGAGGGCCGCTGGGAATCGATCCCGGCCGAGCGCGCGCTCGGCGAGGTCGAACGCCTGGCGATGGGTCTCTCCGATCTCGGCATCGGACCCGGCGACGCGGTCGCGCTGCTGGCCGAGACCCGTTACGAATGGGCGGTCGCCGACCTCGCGATCCTCGGGCTCGGCGCGGTCACGGTCCCGATCTATCCGACCCTCACCGCCGCGCAGAGCCGGTACATCCTCGAGAATTCCGGCGCGAAGCTCGCGATCGTCTCGACCGAGACGCAGCTCCGGAAGGTCCAGAGCGTGGCCGGGGCGCTCCCGCGCTTGGGCGTCATGATCCCGATGGAGCGCACCGCGTCCGATTCCCCGCGGATTCGAAGCTGGGAGGACGTGTCGCGACGCGGGGCGGAGATCCTGGCGCGGGCGCCGCGCGTGTTCCGCGACACCGCGGCCCGCATCCGCCCGGTCGATCTCGCCACCATCATCTACACGTCGGGAACCACGGGCGAGCCGAAGGGGGCGATGCTGTCACACCACAACATCGCCTCCAACGTCGAGTCCTGCCTCGAGATCATGGAGCTCCGGCCCGACGACACGTCGCTGTCGTTCCTTCCGCTCTGCCACATCTTCGAGCGCATGGCCGGCCTCTACGCCATGCTCGCCGCCGGGGTGACAATCGCCTACGCCGAGGACCTCGATCACGTCGCCGCCAACGCCGCCGACGTGCAGCCGACGATCCTGACCGGCGTGCCCCGGTTCTACGAAAAGGTCTACGCGCGGGTGATGGAGCGGGCGCATGCCGAGCCTCCGCTCCGCCGCGCGATGTTCCACTGGTCGCTCGGCGGGGCCACCGCCGCGGCGCGGGCCCGGCTCGCGCGCCGGCCGGTGCCGCCCCTCACCCGGCTCCACGCCGCGATCGCGGACAAGCTGGTCGGAGCCAAGGTGCGCGCGCGCGTGGGGGGACGGATTCGTTACTGCATCTCCGGCGGCGCGCCGCTCTCTCCGGCGATTCTCGAGTTCTTCTTCGCGGTGGGGATTCCGATCTGCGAGGGCTACGGCCTCACCGAGACCTCGCCGGTCATCTGCCTCAATCGTCGCGGACAGGAGAAGCCGGGCTCGGTCGGACCCCCGATCCCGGGCACCGAGATTCAGATCGGGGAGGCGGGCGAGATCCTGGTGCGCGGGCCGGGGGTCATGCAGGGCTACTTCCAGAACCCCGCGGCGACGCAGGCCGCGCTCGCCGGCGGATGGTTCCACACCGGCGACATCGGCCGGCTGGACGAGGAAGGTGCTCTCTTCATCACCGATCGTCTGAAGGACCTGCTGGTGACCGCCGGCGGCAAGAAGATCGCGCCGCAGCCGATCGAGGGACGGCTGAAGATGAGCAAGCTGGTCTCCGAGGCCGTGGTGATCGGCGATCGCCGTCCCTATGCGGTCTGCCTGCTGGTGCCGAACTTCCCGAATCTCGAGGCGGCGGTGGGTTCGGCGCGGGCCGGAGGCGATGAGCTGATCTCGCGTCCCGAGGTCCACGCGCTCTATCAGCCGCTGATCGATTCGGTGAACGCCGATCTCGCGCCGTTCGAGCGGATCAAGAGCTTCGCGCTGCTGCCGCGCGAGCTCACCGTGGAAGCCGGAGAGTTGACGCCGACGTTCAAAGTGCGGAGGCGAATCGTGAACGAGCACTTCGCGGAAACTATCGACGGTCTCTATGGGGCCGCACACGAGAGCCGGGTGAGCGCGTGAGGGCCGCCGGCCGCATCACGCGCATGACGTGCGTCAACGATCGCCTCGCGCTGAGGCGGACGCTCGCGATCGCGGCGCTGGTGATCGCTGTCCCCTCGGCCGCACGCGCCGCGGGCTACGCCATCTATGAGCAGGGCGCCGCCGTGCTCGGCATGGCGGGGGCCGGTGTGGCGTCGGTCTCCGACGCGTCGGCGATGTTCTTCAATCCCGCCGCGCTCACGCGCCTCCAGGGCTCGCGGCTCCTGGTCGGGGGAAGCATGCTGAGCCCGGTCACGAGCTTCGCCGGCATGGATCCCTACCCCGGCTACGGCGTCACCGAAGAAATGAAACGCCAGAATTTCTTCCCGCCGACGATCTACTACGCGCGCCATGGCGGCGGGCCGTGGGCGATCGGCGCGGGATTCAATTCGCCCTATGGCCTCGGCGTCGAATGGAAGAATCCCGACACCTTCAGCGGCCGCTACATCGTCACCAAGGGCACGCTGAGGGCCTACGATGGAACCGCGGATCTGGCGTTCGCGCCGAACCCGGAGTGGAGCGTCGCGGCCGGCGCCAGCGCGGTCTTCACCAACGTCGAGCTGGACCGCCACGTGCTCGTGCCGGCGCCGGGCGGCGGCGGCGGACAGGTCGACGTCGCGAAGGTGAATCTGAAGGGCGACCTCACCGCGGGATACGGCTGGAACGCCGCGCTGAGCTTCGCTCCCGGCACCGCGTGGAAGCTCGGCGCCGCGTACCGCGGCAAGGTGGTGGTCCACCTCGACGGCCGCGCGAACGTCACCCAGATCCCGACCGGGAACGCGGCATTCGATGCCGGCGTCGCCGCCAGTTTGCCGCCGAGTCAGGACGTGACCACCGTGCTGCGATTCCCCGCGGTGTGGTCGGCCGGACTGGCGTGGAATCCGCGGCCGCCGTGGACGGTCGAGGGCGATTTCAATTTCGTCGAGTGGTCCGTCTTCCGTGACCTGCCGATCCGGTTCCACCAGACGCCGTCGGCGAACGAGACCATCGTCGAGAACTACAACGACTCCTGGCAGGTCCGGCTCGGCGCCGAGCACCGGCTCCCGGCCTGGGCCTATCGGTTCGGCTGGTATTTCGACAAGGCCGCGGCACCGACGTCGTCGGTATCGCCGCTGCTGCCGGATGCGGATCGCAACGGACCTTCGCTCGGAATCGGGATTCCGCGTGGCCGCTGGACGGTCGACGCCTACGAGCTTCCGCTCTTCGTCAAGCGGCGGAGCACAGCCGGCGTGAATCGAGACGGCTTCGACGGCACGTACAAGACCTTCGTCAACCTGGCCGGCATCAGCGTTCAGCTGCACTGGTGACCGCGCCATGGTCCGGGAGATCGCGCTCATGAAGTCGGCCCGCCGTTTCGTTCTGTTCGCTGCCGCCGCCGTGGCGCTGATCGCGGGCTGCAGCAAGATCACCGCGCTGGTCGCTCCCGGGCTCAAGAGCGGTAGCGCTGATTTCAGCGTCTACGTCGCGATGGGAACCAGCATCTCCGCCGGCTTTGAATCCGGCGGCCTGGTGGTCACACATCAGCAGCGGTCCTTCCCCTGGCTGTTCGCGCATCAGGTCCACGCGCAGAGCTTCACCATTCCGAGCATCAGCCCGGATGGAATCCCGCCGCTGCTCCAGATCATTTCACTCAGCCCGCTGATCGTCTCGAACGCCGGGCGCGTGCTCGGAGCGCCGACCAACCTCGCGCAGCCCAGCGCCTATCACGACATGGGCATCCCGGGCGCGGTGGTGTTCGACGTCGCCGACAGCTCGGCCTATCACAGCTCGCCGAATCCGGTCGGCCGCACCGATTTCACCTTCTTCAACCTGATCCAGCGAAGCCGCGGGACGATCTTGCAGCAGGTCCTGAGTCTCTCCCCGACGTTCATCTCGTTCGAGTACGGCGCGAACGAGGCGCTCGGCCCGGCGCTCGCGGGCGGGACGATCCCGGTGTTGCCGGCGGGGACGTTCGCGGCGCTGCTCCACGGCACGCTCGACGGACTTCAGGCGTTCACCACCGCGAAGTTCGCGATCATCAACGTGCCCGATGCCACGACGATTCCTTTCGTCACCACGTTCCCTCCCGCCGGAGCGCTGGATGCGACCGGGAACGTCATTCTCGTCAGCGGATACCCGGTGCCTTTGATCGGAAACGAGACCGGAAGCCCGGCGCCGCTCGGGTTCGGCGACTACGTGCTGCTCTCCGCCGCCGAGTCGCTGGCGGTCGGCACCGGCTTCCCGGTCGGAACCTACTCGTATCTCACCGGCGCCCCCGGGAACGGGCGGCCGCTGCCCAACTCGATGGTGCTGTCGAGCACCGAGGCCGCGGCGATCAGCAGCACCGTCAACGCCTACAACAACGCGATCGCGTCGGAAGCCGCGGCGCGCGGCCTGGCGCTGGTGGACTTCCATGCGCTGCTCGCCGAAGCCGCGACCACCGGCATCCGCTTTCAGGGCACGGCCTATACCAACGCCTACATCACCGGAGGGCTGTTCGGCCTCGACGGTGTTCATCCCAACGATCTCGGGCAGGGGTTGATCGCGAATGTGATGATCGCATCGGTGAACCGGACCTTCGGCTCGAACATTCCGCCGGTGAACCTGAGCGCCGCCGCGACGCTCAGCTCGTCACGCGCGAAGCCGGCTGGCAAGGGGCGCGCGCTGCCCTGGCTCGAGCACGGCGAGGCGTTCGTCGAACAGCTGTTCGGAAGACCGCCCGCACTCTAGGCGCGCTCAGCGCGACGCGTTCAACTCTTCGCGGACGAGCATCAGCGGCAGCGCTCCCCGGCGCAGCAGCGCGCCGTGGAACGCCGCGGGATCGAAGCCGGCGCCGGCCCGCGCCCGCTCCTCCTCACGCAGCTCGCCGATGAGATCGCTGCCGATCATCGCGCCAAGGGCGCGGCCGGGCTCGAGCGCGGCGCGGCGGACCGCGAGGACCGCGGCCGCGGGCGACGCGAGTGCGCGGCCGGTGAGGAGCGAGACCGCGTCGGCGCGGTCGAGACCCGCGGTGTGGAGGCCGACGTCGATCGCGCTCTGGAGCGCGGCTTCGAGCCGGTCGCGCAGCCACAGCAGTCGCGCTGCGGGCGAGGTGAAGAATCCGGCTTCCAGCATCAGACGCTCGGCCTCGAGCGCCCATCCCTCGCGCGTCACCGGGTTCGCCGCCAGCCGGCGCAGACGCGAACCCTCGCCGAACGACGCGCACGCCGCGACATGGCGGCCCGGCCAGGTCTCGCGCACCACCCGGGTCGCGAGCGACGCGAAGTCGTGTCCGGCCAGCGCGGCATCCCGTGAATCGTCGCCGCGGTTGAAATCCGGAGCGACCACCAGCAGGAGTCCGGCGCGATCGTTCTCGAGCGGAGCGGGCGGCTCGTAGACCGCGTAGGCGGCGAACGCGCGGGCGTAGACCGGAGCGTCGCGGATCTCGAGCGCGCAGGTGGACGGAGCCGGCGTCACCATCTTCGCGGCGGCTTCCTCCGCGCGCGCGATTTCCTGCTCCCAGGCTTCGCGTACGCGCAGCGGCTCGGGATGGCGCTTCCGTGCCGCCGTGATCTGCTCCTGCCAGGTACGCTTGGGATCGAGCCTTTGCGCCTCGGCGGCGAGGTCCTTTTCGCATTCCTCGATCACGGCGTCGGCCCGCTCGCGGATCGCGGCCGCGGTCAGGGACAGCAGGTGCTCGCGCTCGAGCAGATGCTGGAACCAGCGCTCGCCGATCGCGAATGGCGCTTCGCCGCGCGGCCTGATCTCGCGCTCGAGGAATTCGTGATGGCGCAGCAGCCCGACCCGTGCGCGCTCGCCGGCATGCTCGATGCGCTCGGCTTCGTCCGGGAACGCGTTCAGCAATTGCCGCACCACGCTCTCGAGGTAGGCGGGCCCCGCCAGCCCGAGCTCCTGAGCCAGCTCGAGCGACGGCGCCGAGGCACGCTGGAGCGGCAGCCGCGCGCCCTCGAGGTAGTCCGGAATCGCCATCAGCCGCTCGAGCAGGAATTCCTTCCGCTCTTCGAGCGGCGCGAACGACCGGTTGGCAAGGAGCTCGACGCCTTCGAGCGCGACCCGCGTGGGCGCCGCGGCGTGGGACGACGGCGTCTTGAGATCGTCCAGCCGCGCGCGCTCCGCGGCGAGGCGCGAGCGCAGATCGGCGAACTCGACGCGCGTCGTGACCGGAAGCTCTTCCCACGGCACGCTCGCCACCAGGCGCTGGTCGAGGTCGCGCAGCCACGCCGAGCGCGCGCGAATGCCATCGGGCGAGTGATCGGGAAACCGGCCGTCGTAGTCGTGAAGTCCGGCGCGCGTCGCCGCGACCGGATCGTCGCGCAGCGAGACCTCGACGAATTCCTCACGCAACGCGGAAAAGGCGCGCTCGGTCTCGATCATGCGTGCCGCGGTCCGGCGAGGAGCGGCGCGCGCGGCGTTCCGGTACGGCGGAAACGCGGCAGGCGCGCGCCGCGTGGATCCGGGGCGCTCAAGTGGTGCGGACGACGTTGGCCGCCTGGCGGCCCTTCGCGCCCGGAACCACGTCGAACTCGACTCGATCACCCTGCTGGAGCGTGCGGAAACCGTCCCCCTGGATGGCGCTGAAGTGGACGAACACGTCCTCCCCGCCGTCATCCTGGATGAAGCCGAAGCCCTTGCTCTCGTTGAACCACTTGACCGAGCCCTGCGCGCGATGCCCGTCTCCCGAGGGTTCGAGCGTCGCGGGCGCGGAGCGTGGACGCGTGCCGCCCCTCGGCGCCTGCGATTCCCCGCCGGCCCGGCCTCCCGCCGCGGCGCCGCGCGTGCCGCGAGTCTCGTTGAAGCAGTCGCGACAGTAGACCGGCCGCGCCCCGCTCGGAA
Organism: Candidatus Udaeobacter sp.; assembly: GCA_035496475.1. Classification (GTDB taxonomy): domain Bacteria; phylum Eisenbacteria; class RBG-16-71-46; order RBG-16-71-46; family RBG-16-71-46; genus JACOSU01. The sequence continues at coordinate 13,574 of DATJEP010000026.1, read as the reverse complement.
CGAACGGAACCATCGTCTCCGCTCCGCAGCGCGAGCACACCGCCGAGTGCATGTCGCGCGAGTTTCCCGCGTTGCGTGCGGGCGCCGCGCCGGCGCCGCCGCGCTCGGCTTTGCGCTTCTCGCGGCAGGCCTTGCAGCGAGTGGGCGCGTTGGTCAGTCCTTTTTCGCGGTAGAACGCCTGTTCTCCGGCGGTGAAGATGAATTCTTCGCCGCAATCCGCGCAGGTGATGCTCTGATCTTCGCCGGTAACCATGACGCGTGATTCAACCTCCGAGGGGGTGTTGAGCAGCGGTTTGAAGCGTGACGCAGACATGACGAAGCCCCGGCAGCCGACGACCGCCAGGGCTGGAGAACGCACCGAGCCGAACCGACCGGACCCACGAACGCGACGACTGAAAGCGATTCCCGAATTTCACACGTGACCACGCTCGCGAGTGCAAACCGGCGCCGGTGTCGAACGCGAAAAGTATCGTCCGCGGGTGGAACCGTGTCAACGGTAGAGGAAGGGCTCGAAGGGCCGGTTTTGCAGGCGAATCGCGGGATTCCCGAGCGCCCGCAGGATCTCCGCCATCGTGATCACGTCGAGCAGGTTGTGGTGGAAGACCGGCACCAGCCGATAGGGATCGCCGCGCCGCACGAAGTCGTGGTAGAGCCCGGGCACTTCCTCGCCGGGAACGTCGCCGTAGCGCCGGCGACGGCATACGTATCGCTCGAGGGTCTGCAGCCGGCAGTCGGCGAGCTCGGTCTTCCAGCGCCGGCGGGCGAGATGGAGCAGATCGAGATGGAACGCGGGAAGACGCATTCCAACGCCATGGAGCAGGGCGCGTCCGCGCAGGAACGGGGCGTCATAGGACTTTCCGTTGAACGTGACGATGGCCTCGAATCCCGACAGCGCCAGATCCAGCGCTTCGATCAGCGCCGCTTCCTCGCCGTAGTGGCGCGCGAAGTACTGGCGCAGGACGAAGTCCTCGCCGTTCCAGTGCATGGTGCCGGCAAGGAAGACCGGGCTCGAGCTGAGCCCGCCGGTCTCGAGATCGAGGAACATCGCCCCTCCGAGCCCGATCGCGGCCAGAGCTTCGAGCTCCGGAAGATCGGAGGACGGCTCGCCGAGCGTGCCCCAGTGCGCGTGACGGCGCTCGACGTCGGACCGCAGCCGCTCGTGCACGTAGACCGTTCCTCGCTCGCCGCGCCACTCGCCGCCCGGCAGGAAGGATTCGACCGACACCGCGTCGGCCGCGCGCTCACGGAACATCGCCGGCGGCACGGCGTGGGCGTCATTCGTCACGACGCGGTCGGCTTCGGCCGCCGGCGTTTCACCGGAAGAGGCCGAAGGTTCTCCCTCCGCTCGCCGCGCCCGCGCCAGCTCGCCGAGCCGGGTGCGCAGGAAGTCCGCGGCCCCCTGGCCCCAGCTCATCCCTGCGAACCGAGCCAGTGCGAGAGGAGGAGCCGCGCCGCGTCCTTGCCGGGAATCGAGCGCGCGCGGCCGAGATCCGGATCCTGCTGCTGCGCGACGTGGAGGATCGGAATGCCGACGCAGGCCGGGCAGCCCGAGCCACAGTCGCAGCTCTCGAGGTGCTGGAGCGCGGCCTCGGCGAGCTCGTCGAGACGCGCGTAGCCCTGCTCGGCGAATCCGAGGCCGCCGGGATATCGGTCGAACATGAACAGGGCCGGACGACCCAGGTTCGACGAATCGATGGTCCCGCCGAGATCGAACGGATCGCACATCGAGAGCATCGCGAGCAGGGTCATGAAGAGATTGCGGACGCCGCTCAGGCCCTCGATCGGGCTCAGCCCCGCCCTCGCCACCGCGGACCACGCGGCTTCGGAGGGCGCGAACCAGAATCCGCAGGTCTCGAGCGAGAGCCGCGGCAGCGCGAGCGGGTGATAGCCGATCGAATCCAGCGAGCGGAACCGGATCTTCTTCATCGCCACCGTCTGCCACGCGTAGGTGAGATCGCCGAAGCGAACCGACTCGCCGCGCCATTCGCGCCGCATGCGCTCGTGCCGGATCTCGATGTGGGTGTCGATCACGGGCTGGGTGTAGTAATCCACCTCGCGCGGCTCGACGTAGGCGACCTTCTGCTCGAGGTCGAGCTCGCGCACGAAATGGGTTCCGCCTTCGTGCAGGTAGATCGCCTCCGGGTAGACGAGCTCGAGCGCGCTGATGGCATCGACATTGCCGATCACCGCGTTCGAGCGCGTCGTGTCCATGATCGTGTAGGTGTCATCCGAGATCGTGCGCAGGCTCACCTTCGCCGCCGGGAACTCCGCCTTCGCGAAGTACGAGCGGCCGTCGATCGTGCGCGTCTCGCCCGCCTCCTCGAGCGCGGCGAGGATCGAGCCGCACTGCGGCCCGAACGCCTTCTCGTCGGCGGCCGAGAGCGGCAGCTCGTGCGCCGCGCAGGCCAGCTGCTGCGCCAGGATGTAGGGATTGTGAGGATCGATGATCGCCGCCTCGGGCGAGCGTCCGAAGAAATAGTCCGGATGGCGCATCAGGTACTGGTCCACCGTCTCGTTGTAGGCGACCAGCACCGCCAGCGCGGGTCCGCCCTTACGTCCGGCGCGGCCGGCCTGCTGCCAGAGGCTCGCCAGGGTCGGCGGCGCTCCCACGATGACCACCGCGTCGAGCCCGCCGATGTCGACACCGAGCTCGAGCGCGTTGGTGCTGACCACGCCGCGCAGCTCGCCCGAGAACAGCGCCTGCTCGATGGCGCGGCGTTCCTCGGGCAGGTAGCCGCCGCGGTAGGGCCGGAGCCGCGAGGCCAGATCGGGACGGCGCGGCTCGAGACGCTCGCGCGCGTAGCGATAGACCAGCTCCGCCGCGACCCTCGACTTGGTGAACACCAGCGCCTGTGCGCCGCGGGCGATCAGCTCGGCGAAGATCGCGCTGCCCTCGACATTCGAGGAGCGGCGCTCGACCTTCGAGGCGTCGACGAACGGTGGATTCCAGAACGCGAAGTGACGCTCGCCGCGCGGCGCGCCGTCGTCGTCCACCACCTGCACGCGCCGGCCGGTCAGCGATTCGGCGAGCTCGCGCGGATTCCGGATGGTGGCGCTGCAGAGCACGTAGCGAAAATCACCGCCGACGTGCCGGACCACGCGCTCGAGCCGGCGGAACACGTTCGCGACGTGGGAGCCGAAGATCCCGCGGTAGGCGTGGATCTCGTCGACCACGACGTAGCGAAGGTTGCGGAGGAACCGCCCCCAGCGCGGATGAGCGGGCAGGATGCCCTGATGCAGCATGTCGGGATTCGAGAGCACGAGATTCGCGGTGTCGCGAATGCGACGCCGCGTCGCCGCCTGCGTGTCACCGTCGTAGACGCCGGGGCGGATCGCCTTCATGAGATCGGGATGTCCGGCCATCAGCCGGGTCATGCTCTTCAGCTGGTCCTGTGCCAGCGCCTTGGTCGGGAAGAGATAGAGCGCGGTCGCGTCCGGATTCTGGAGCAGCGTCTCCATCACCGGCAGGTGGTAGCAGAGGCTCTTGCCGCTCGCGGTGCCGGTCACGACCACCGTGTCGAGGCCGCCGCGCAGCGCTTCGATGGCCTGTACCTGATGCGTGTAGAGGCGCTCGATGCCGAGATGGGCGAGCGCTTCCGAGATCGTCGGATCGAGCGGCAGCGAGAGATCCCCATACCGCGCCGGACGCACGGGTAGCGTCCGCGCGTGCGCCAGCGGGTGGGGAGCGCGAAGGGACGGCTCGCTCGAGGCGGCGAGAGCGCGCTCGGGAACGAGCGAGCCCAGCGTGTCGAGCCACGCGATCGGCCCGGCCTCGCCACGCGAAACCGGCCACTCGAGAAAGCGGGCGGGGTGAGCCTGCATGGGTGGATCCTCGCGGGCCGCGCGCATGCGGGCCGCCGAGTGTCGCGAGGGCGCTCGGGATCGCCCCGGAAGGCGCGCAGTATAACGCGCCGGCCTGCGATCGACTACTCGATGCTTCGGGTGGTGGGCTCGAAGTTCGTGATCTTCCAGTCTCCGCCGTCCTGCACGAAGTCGACGCGATAGGTTTCGCTCGGTCCGCGGAAGAACACCATGTGGCTCGCGGTCTCGTCGGTCTCGGGGGCGACCCGCCACGAGCCCTTCGGACGGCCCCAGTCGAGATGGTTCGCGCGATCGATCAGATCGGGATCGGTGACGTAGCGCATCGCGGCGTCGTGGTCGTTGGCCGCCAGCGCGGCGATGTAGAGCACGAACGTCGCGTAGGGCGAGGTGACGCGCTGATCTTCGATCCGCGTGAAGCCCTGGCCGCGCCAGCGGAATCGATGCGTGCGGTAGACGTGCGGGCAGGTCGCGCACTCGTCGAAGCCGCGCGAAGGCTGGTAGGTGCGCGTGACCAGCGTCAGGGTGTCGCCCACGGTGAACTCGCCGGTGCCGACGCCGCCCAGCGAATCGGCGCCGAGAGTCTGCGCCAGCATCCAGGGATCGTCGCGATGGGCGTGCCACCACGTCATGACCAGCGGCTGTGATCCGCCTCCGGCGCGATGCGCGAACAGAACCGCGACCGCCGCCGCGCCCTTCGGCGCGGCCGGGGCGGGCTTCGGCGCGAAGGGAATCCGGATCGCCACCGGCGCGGGCGCGCCCATCGACGCGGTCGCGACCGCGACGAGATGGAGGCCGCGGCCGTCGATCTCCTGGGAATGCGGGCGCTTGTCGCCGCACCAGAAGAGATACGGCCACGATCCGCCGTCGGGATTTGCGCGCGCGAAGAAGTTGGCGACCTCGATGCAGGGTCCGGAGGCGAGCTCGGCGCCGATCGACAGCGAATCGAGCAGCGCGTGCGCGCGATCATCCCATTGCTCGGGCGGCCGCCGCCCGAATTCCGCGTTGAGGAGCGCCGCGGAAAGGCTCGCGCCGTCCTCGGGTGAGCCGCCCTCCCATTGCGCCTGAACGTCGCGAGCCAGGATGGCGACCGAATCGCTCGAGATGGCCGAGGTGGAGTCGCTGCCCGACGTCGACAGCGTCGTCCGCCGCCCGCATCCCGCCGCGGTGGCGAGCAGCGCGGCGACCACCAGAACGCGGCCGCGGCCGTTCACGGTCGTGAGCCTCGCCTGGCGTCGGGGACGTGCTCGGGCTTTGAGGGAAGCGCGCTCGACACGCTGGGCTCGCGGTACCAGTAATTGATCACCCAGCGCCCGTCCCGCTGCGCGAAGTGAACGGCGTACTCGGGATGGCCGGTCGCGCCCTCGTTCCTGAGGTCCAGCCAGCGCGGCCACTGCTGGCCGCCTTCGACGCGCGCCAGCCGCCACGAATGGGCGCCGTGATCCACTCCCCATCCCTCCGCCAGAGCGGAATCGAGCAGGCTCGGACGCGCCAGCAGACGCGAGGCGGCACCGCGATCGCGGACGACCAGCTCGTGAATCAGTCGCTGGAACGTGGTGTAGGCGGTCGGCACGACGCGGCTGTCCTCGAGCTCGAAGCCGTCTTCGTGCAGCGTGAAGATCCGCTCGATCTCGACGCTGGGACAGCCGGTGCATTCGGTGAACGCCGAATCGGAGGGCACGCGGAGCCAGGCCACCAGCTCGGGAACCCCGTCGCCGTTCACGTCGTGGAAGTCGGCCTCGCCGCTCGCCGAGATCTCGGGCCCGTTCCCCGGGAACTGGATCAGGTCCCATCCACCGGCGTCCGGTTCCATGCGCAGCATCATGAACCCGAGCGTGCGGCGTGCGTCGTTCTCATGGAACGTGAACGCGCAGGAATACGGCGCCGCCTGTCCACTCCACCATGCCCGGAAGTGCGGGTCGCGGCCGCCCGGCACCACCTGGCCCTGATACTTGAGATCGGTGCCGCGCCACCAGTAGAGAAATGCCACCGCCTCGGCGCTCATGGCGTAGGGATTACGCACCATCAGCAACGCGATACTCGGCTGCTGCGGATCGAGCCTGAGATCGCCGATCAGGCCCTGAGACTTCAGGATTCCTTCGATCGCGGCGCTCTCGGACATGTGATCGTGACCGAGATCGCGGAGCAGGTCGCGCGCGATGCGGGCCACCTGCTGATAGGGAAGCGCGTTGTCCCCGGTCGCGCTGTCGCCGCGAAGGGCGCGAAAGCCGGTGCGCGCCCGCGTCGACTGCACCGTCAGCGAGTCCGCGTGCTTCGGCAGCCAGGGATGGACGAGCGGCGCGGCCGCCCGGGCGGGAGCCGCGGCGAACAGCGCCAGCGCGGTCAGCGCGGCGGCCAGGATTCGAGCGGAGGCCGCGACGCGCGCGAAGGAACGGCCCGAACCCGCGTCCCCCGCCGCGCCGGGCATCGGGCGGCCGGTGGAGACGGCGGACTCAGTGCGTGGCATGCAGGAAGTTGAATCGAAACGCCCCGCCGAGGTCAAGGCGAGGACGACGGGCGCCTGCTTCCTTTCGCCGCGAGCGCCGGCGAGCTCGGGCGATAGAAGCGGATCGTCATGAACGAGGAGGTCGAGGCCAGGTGGTCCTCGGTGCCCGCCTTCAGCATCAGGGCGTTCACTTCTCCCTGACGGATCATCGCTTCGACCGCCGCGGACAGCGCGTCCGATTCCAGCGCCAGATGCTTGTTGGCCAGCACGCTGGCCACGGCGAGGGCGGGCCCCGAGGACGCGGGGATCACCGGCGGATTGGGCCCGTTGACGGTGCAGACCGTCCCCGTCGATCGAACCGAGAACACCTGAACGCCGTGACTGTCTCCGTCGAGATAGGTCCCGGTGGGCATCAGATCCATGGTGGCTCCCGCCATCCGGATCGAGGGACTCAACGACGTCAGGTCCCAGCGCTCCAGGTTGTCGTAGACGCCGCCGACGAAGATCAGGGTGGGATTGCAGTTGACGCGATAGATGTAGAACGGCTGCGGATTCGAGACGTAGCCGTAGAACCAGCTCGCGAGGCCGATGGTCATGGAGTCGATCGGCGTCGTGGAGGGCAGCGGATCGAAGCGCCAGACCGGGCCGTCGATCGATTCGCCGGTGCCGAAATTGATCGTGCGCACGCTCCAGAAATCCGGCACGTCCTGAGCCCAGCGGCTGAACGGCCGGAAACGCGTGTCGGTGGTCGCCGTGGGAAGAACGGTGTGATTCGCGACCGCGGCGGAGTCGGTGCCGAAGAAGACCTGGTAGTGGATCGGGCCCGCCGATTCCTCGGTGCCCTGCCACTGCAGCTCGGCGAACGGTGACTCGCCGGTCGCACCATCGTCCGGAGCGGGCGCATGCGCCGGGCGAACGCTCATGGTGGTGAACTGCCAGAAGTAGAGCTGGCCCAGTGAATCGCCGTCGGCGGTGCGCAGGCCCGGCTCCAGCTCGACCGTGTGCGTCAGGTTGAGTCCCAGGTTCCCGCCGGTGTCGATCCGGATGCGCCGCGTCGCGGCGTCATAGGTGATGGTGATCGGAAGCCGGCGGGTGTCGACCTTGAGGTGCACGTGCCGCGCGTCAACGGTCGTCGGATCGAGATCGCGGTCGAACTCCGCCCAGATCGCGACATCGGTTCGCACGTGAGTGGCACGCGCGGGCGGAGATACGACAAGAACGAGGGGCGGCAGGTTCGCCCGCGGAGCCGGCGCGTTCACGTGCTTCGCGCAGCCGAGCCCGAGCGCGAGCAGGATCGGAATCCAGATCCGCGCGCGTTTCGTCATCGGATCACCACGAAGTGGCCGATCTCGTGGCCGAGCCGGGAGTCCACGGTGAACAGGTAGATTCCCGACTCGACGTCCTGTCCGTTGCGCGAGATCAGATCCCACGACGCTTCGCCGTTTCCACCGCTGCCATCGTGATCGAGCTTGGCGACGAAATCTCCGGCCACGGTGTAGATGCGGATCACCGCCGGCGCCCTCGGCAGGCCCATGAAATCGAGGTGCCGCGGGAACGGATCGCCGGGCACGATCGGCCGATCCCAGTCCGCATGGGCGCGGAAGGGATTCGGCACCACCCACACGCCATGCCCCGCCGGCTTTGCCGCCGCGAACGGAACGACGCGCTGGTCGAACGAGGCGACGATCGGACTCTCGACGCGACGCAGGGAGCGGCTGTCGTAGCGGTCGGTGAAAGCCAGGTCCATCACGGTGGTGACGACGTAGAGGTAGTCGAATCCGTTCTGGGCGGTGGAATCGACGTCGTGATAACGCCCGATCGGGTAGTGCTTCTGCTCGTAGAGGATCCGCTCGTAGTCGAGCGTGGTGTCGGTGACGCTGGCGAGCGGAACCTCGCCGTTCACGGTCGTGGTCGGATTGTATTCATGGACCAGCGCCCAGTTCTGGAGCGGGGGCAGATCGGATTCGCGTCCGCGCCAGTCGGCAAGGCGGTAGAGCCGGTAGCCGATGAAGTTCGAGTGCGGCGTGCCGACGCGGCCGGCATGGATCAGGATCTCCGGCAGATTGTCCCACGCGATCGCGACGCGATGGTCTGCGGGCGTCGCACGGGTCGCGGGCGGCGGCGGCATGGTTCCGGGATCGAGCCACGGCGCGAACGTCTCGTTGCCGTGGTATCCGGTGCAGATATCGCAGTCGGCGTCGGTCCAGATGCAGTGCCCGTGCTCGTACAACACCGTCGGGCCGGGATCTCCGATGTCGGTCTCCCCGGTGTTGAACTTCATCGGGCAGTCGGGCTCCCAGTAGAAGCTCACGCCCGCCGGCGGCTCGAGACAGGCCTCGTGTCCGTTGAGCCCCGAGCGGCCGACGTCGTATTCCGTCGCGCCACGCCCGGTCGAATCGGGAAGCAGATTGAGCTGGTAGCCGTGGTAGAGGTAGAGCGCGCTCTGGACGGCGCTGCGCAGGCTGTCGAGATCGGGCGCGGCGACCAGCGCGACGTCGAACGTCAGCGACGTTCCCGGGGCGAGCTTCGGGAACGGGCCGCACGCGACCAGAACCTGATAGTCGTCGGGCAGGTCGATCGGCATCCCCGGCAGCCGACCCGCCAGCCCGCCATAGCGATCCGGGTCCACCGTCGGGACGCCGCCCGGCTGGCCGGGCCGCGAGTTGCTGAGGACCGTGTACCGGAACGAGACGCGGCCCGGCGCGTTGGCGTAGGGCTTCAGCGGATCCATGTTCGCCTGCGGATCGATGGTGTGCCCGAGACCGACGATGGTGACCACCGGCAGGCCCGATCCCGGCCGGCCGTCGATCAGGACCGGAAGCGTATCGCGCACGGTCGAGACGCATTCCTTGCCGAGGAAGTGTCCGTGGACGTCACTGCCGGAGAAACCGTCGTCGAAGGCCTGCGAGTAGGTCTGCATCACGATCTTGTCGTCGAGATGTCCGGCGCGATCCGACAGGGCACGCGAGTCGAGGTCCGCCAGCACGCCGCAGTAGACGCCGAAGATGGTGGAGGTGCCGTGGTTGGTGATGGTGTAGCGAACCCCGGCCGTGCCGCGCGCGATGGCGTCCGACCAACCGTAGTCCTCTTCGTGGACACTGAGCCCGAACGGCTGATGCGTCTCTCCATTCGAGTACGAGAAGTTCACCGCCTCCGGCCGGTCGTCGACGTAGTCCGATGAGGCCATGACGTCGCCGGTGACGGCGATGTCCTCATCGACCTCGCCGTCGCCATCGTCGTCGCGGCCGTTGAGCTGCTCTTCATCCGTCCGACCGTCCCCGTCGTCGTCGATGAAGCGCGCCGTGCCGAGGTCGCCGGCGTGAGCGATCCGCACGTGGTCCGCGGGATCGGTGGTTGGACGCCATTCCAGCGCGGGGCCGCCCGAGACATGGGGGTGGCCGAGATCGTCGAGCCCTCCCACCCACAGCTCGGCGTGGCTCAGGCACTCGTGGCCCGAATGGGCTGGGTATTCGAACGACGGGTCGTTCGAGAGCCCGACGTCGAAGAACGCGTTCCCGAGGATCCCGGCGTTGGTGACGCGCAGGCGAAAGCCGCCGGGATCGAGGACCGGACCGTGATCGTCGATGTCGAGCACGGCCCACGCGGGCGTCGCGAGGACGAGCGTGGCCAGAAGCGCGATGACGTGCGAGGGGGACGCCGGGAACCGGTGCGGCAAAGACGGCCTTTCTCTGGGGGAGAAGTCAACGATTGTAGCAGCCTCCGGGCCGCGCGGGGTTGCGACCGGCGGCCGCTCCCCACTAACGTTCCGGGGATGTGCACGCTCATCCTCGGCATCGACGTCGTCGTCAAGGGATCGATCCTGCTCGGCGCGAACCGCGACGAAGATCCGAAGCGGCCGTCGGAGCCACCGGCGCTGCTCTCGACCGATCCCCGCATCGCGGGAGGCCGGGATCGAGCGGCGGGCGGCACGTGGCTCGCGATCCGCGCGGCCGAGGGTGATGCCGCGCTCGCGGTGGCGATGCTGAATCGCAGGCCGGGGGCGACCGCAGCCGGTGAGACTCCGGGCGCCTCACCGCCGACGCGATCGCGCGGTCTTCTGACGCTGGACGTCGCGCGCTCGCCCGATCCCGCGACGGCGTTCGAGTCCCTGGTGCGTGAGCGCTACGCGCCGTTCACGCTGGTGGCCGCACGGCCGGGCGCGGCCTGGATCCTGTCGTGGGACCTCGTGACCGCGCGCATGATCGAGCCGGCCGCGGGCTGGCACGTGCTCACCCATGCCGACCTCGACGACCGGAACGAGCCCCGCACCGCCGCGCTGCTCGACTCGCTGGCGGAGGTCCGTCCCCGCGATCGCGCCGCCGCGGAGGCGGGACTCATCACCCGGCTCTCGGGTCACGACCCCCCCGCCGCCTGCCTGCACGAAGGGCCGATGGTGACGGTTTCCTCGGCCCTGGTCTGGTTGACCGCGAGCGAGACCGGTTACCGGCACGCCGAAGGCCGTCCCTGCGTCACCGAGTTCCAGGACTATTCGGCGCTGCTCGCGGAGCGGGCGGGCTCGTGAAACTCGACGGCAAGGTGGCGCTGGTGACGGGAGCGAGCCGCGGACTCGGGCTCGCGATCGCCGAGGCTCTGACCGCGGAGAGCGCGTCGGTGGCGTTGCTGGCGCGCCCCGGCGACGAGCTCGGCCGCGCGGTGGAACGGCTCGGCCGCGACGGCGCGCGCGTCACGGCGGCGCCCGCCGACGTCACCTCGTCTTCGGCGGTGGATCAGGCGGTGCGCGGCGTGATCGAGCGGTGGGGAAGGCTCGACATCCTCGTCCTCAACGCCGGCACCTGGCAGGGCGCGCCGATCGCGGAGACCAGCGACGCGATGTGGGATCAGATCATCGATCTCAATCTCAAGGGCGCGTTCCTCGCGCTGCGCGCGGCGATCCCCGCGCTGATCGAGCGCCACGGCGCCACCGTGGTCGGCATCGACTCGCTCGGCGGATGGGCGGGCCAACCCGGATCGGCGGCCTACGCCGCCAGCAAGTGGGGGCTGCGCGGACTGCTGGAATCCGCCGCGCTCGAGCACAAGCCGCAGCGGGTGCGGGACAGCATCGTCTCGCCCCACAACATCAACTCGGCCGGACGCCCGATCGAGCCCGGCTCCGAGGAGCGCGACCGCAATCTCGAGCCGCAGGAGATCGCCTCCCTGGTGGCCTGGATCGCGGCCGCGCCGGACCACGTCTCGGTCGGCAACGTGACCATCTGGCCGCTCGCCGCCGGCATTCGCGGGCGCTAGAATGGCGGCCACGTGATTCGCGCCATCGTCTTCGATCTCGACAACACGCTGGTCGACTTCATGCGCATGAAGGACGACGCGGTGCGCGCGGCGATCGAGGGCATGATCGACGCCGGTCTCAACCTGCCGCGCGAAACCGTGCGGGCGCGGATCGACGCCATCTACCAGGAGCGGGGGCTCGAGTTCCAGCAGGTGTTCGATGTGCTGCTCGAGCGCGAGTTCGGCCAGGTCGATCCGCGGATTCTCGCCTCGGGGATCATCGCCTACCGCCGCGCGCGCGCGTCGGCGTTGACGCTCTATCCTCACACCCAGCTCGCGCTGCACGAGCTGGTGCGGCGTGGCATCCGGCTCGGCGTGGTCTCGGACGCGCCGCGCATGCAGGTATGGCTGAGGTTGTGCGAGCTTTCGCTCCAGCACACGTTCGACGCCGTGGTCACGTTCGACGACACGCGCGAGCGCAAGCCGGGCGCGGCGCCGTTCCGTGAAGTGCTCTCGCGGCTCGGAGTGCCGGCCACCGAGGCGCTGATGGTCGGCGACTGGGCCGAACGCGACGTCGTCGGAGGACGCAGCCTCGGCATGAAGACCGCGTTCGCGCGCTACGGCGACACGTTCGAGACGCAGGAGTCGGGCGCCGACTTCGACATCGACGACATTTTCGAGCTGGTGGGCATCGCGGATCGCATCAACGGCGCGACGGGCAGTGCGGCTCCGCCCGTTGGCGCGCCCGCGCGGCCGCCGGCACCGGCGCGCTGAGCGCCACGTCCTTCAAAGCAGGAGGTTCCATGTCGGTTGGCAAGGTCAAGGCCGCGAAACTCAAGGCGCACCTCCCCCCGGATCCCGCGGCGGCCGATGCTCACTTCCACGTCTACACGTTCGATGTCTTCAATCAGAAATTCCTCCCCTGCAAGGTCTTCGACACGGCGGAGAAGGCGGCCTCGTTCCAGCGCCACGAGCAGGAGCGGATCTACACCGAGCAGGAGGCCGATCCCGAGCTATTCGATCTGCCGTTCATCTCGCACGATGCCGAGCTGATCGAGAGGATCGAGCGCGATCCCGAGTACCGCGCGCGACTGATCCGTGATCTTTCGTCCGAGGCGCGCGCGCGGGCTCGAAAGCGCTGACCGCGGTCCGATGAGCATGTTCGCGTTCACGCTCGCCGTCCTGATCACGAGCGCCGGGCACGGCGCCATCGAAGGAAGCTCGATTCCCGGAACGCCGTTGCGCCTGGGCATGTCGGCGGCCCGCATCGATTCGCTGCCGTCGTTCCACCTGACCGCGTCCAAGCCGGATCAGAAGTCGGGCTCGACCCGGTTCTTCGGAGTTCCCGCCGACGCCGCGATCGATCTCGAAGACGGCCGCATCCGCCACGTGCGCTTCAGCCTCGCCGACGTCTCGACCCACTCGCGCGATTACATCGAGGACGAGCTGCGGCGCATGGGCATGCACGCGGAGTGCGGAACGTTCGATTCGCGATCACACGAATGCCTGTGGACCGGGCGTGTCCATCTGCGCGTGAGCTGGAAGCCGGGAGAGCTGATTGCCGACGCCGAGCCCGCACCCGCGATGGAGGCGGCCAGCGACAGTGCGGCGGGAGTGGTGATGGCGGGCGCCGACACGTCCGCGGGCGCCGCCACATCCGCGGGCGCCGCCACGTCCGCGGGCGCCGCGACCGCCGCGGCCTCGAGCGCGGCGGAAGCTCCGATGCTGCCCGACACGCTCAGCATGAACCCGCGCGCTGCGGGGCGGCGGGCCGCGCTGGCCGGCAGCATGCCGTATCCGCGCTACCCCGACGCGGCGCGGAACGCCGGCGTCCAGGGCGTCGTGCGCGTGATCGCGACCGTCGACACCAGCGGCGCGGTGGTCGCGACGTCGCTGAGTCACAGCATTCCCGAGCTCGATCAGGCCGCGCTCGATGCCGCGCGCCGCGCGCGGTTCGTGCCGATCGAAGTCGACGGTCGTCGCGTCATGTTTCGCGTCCTGATGCCGTTCGCGTTCATCCTCCACTGATCATGCGGCTCCTCACCGCCGACGCGATGCGGCGCCTCGATCGCGCCACAATCGACGG
>DATJEP010000025.1:0-2837 GCA_035496475.1 Candidatus Udaeobacter sp. | reverse complement strand
GCTATTGAGTGAGCCAAACGCCAAATTGTCCTCCTTTCTCGAACTCGATCATTGCTTATTGTGCGTGATCCAGGGCGACTTCGATGGCGCTCTAGAGCACGCCGCGGAAGCGCAGCGATGGGCGGACATTTCGGGTCACTTTCGCTCCAAAATGGCGGCGCTAATTGATCTAAGCCACATTCTGCAAGCCAGGGGCGACTCGTCAGCGGCGCTCAGAACTATCAGGGCGGTCCTTCCATTACTCGGAGATCACGCACAGCTCTCAGTGGCGGCCCTAGATTGCATGGCCAACATACTGGTATCACTTGGAGACGTGACAGCAGCAGAAGAAGCCTTCACTCAAATAGACGGTTTACGGCCGAAGCTCGGTACTAGACTGGCATTGCACTGGGATGTTCTTAGCGAGGTTTCTTCAAGAGTAGAACTGGCACGAAGGAAGGGTAATCACGAAACTGCGGAACGACTTTTGAGAAGAGGTCTACGTACTGCGAGGGACAGTCGAGATAGCGGATGGCTTACTCGATTTCAGGTAGATTGGGCCCGCGAGCAGCTCGCAATCGGAAACCTCCACGACGCCGTCGATTCTTTGATAGAGGCGATGGAAGCAACTGCACCCGCTGCAGCGCTTCAGTCCCGGTCTGCCGCTGCACTTGCGACGGCGTGGAACAAATTGGACCGCCCAGATAGGGCTCAAGCCAGCGAATCAAGGGCGTTGCGGATCGCGAAGTCTCTCGGCAGCGAAGCGCTCGCCGTCGAACTTGCGTCGATCGGCCTTAAGGAGACTTCGAGCACACTCCCCCCCTCCCTTGACGACGCTGTCGCTCTCATCGAGCTGGCGGGCTACCCGCACGTGCTCGCGCGCGAGGTGTTCGCGCTCCTCCAGGCGAGCGGCGCCGTCGAGCGCCTCGCGCTCGTCGCGCGCGGCGAGAACGCCGTCCGCTGCGTCGCCGCCTCCGGCTGGAGCGAGGTCGATGCGCGCCATGCCGCCGCCGACCCCACGGACCGCCTCCAGATCGCCTGCGGCGTCCACCGAGACGAGACGTGGGAGATCATCGCCGACGTGAAGCCCTCGCTGGAGGATCGCTGCACGGCCGTCGCGTTCCGGAAGCTCGCCGAGACGGCAGTCACGCTCGATCGCTACCGCCGCGAGGAGAAGCAGCGCGCGGCGCTGTGGCCCGCCGACACGCTCGAGACGGACGGCGGCCTCTGGGTCAGCGAGCAGATGACCGAGTTGCTGTCCATCGCCAAGCGCGTCGCGCCCGCCGACATCAGCGTCCTGCTCACCGGCGAGACCGGCACCGGCAAGGAAGTCCTCGCGCGCGCGATCCATCGCGCCTCGCCGCAGGCGTCCAAGCCGTTCGTGCCGTTCAACTGCACCGCCGTGCCCCGCGACATGCTGGAGAGCCAGCTGTTCGGCTACCGCAAGGGCGCCTTCACCGGCGCCGATGCCGCGTTCGACGGCGTGATTCGCGGCGCCGCGGGCGGCACGCTGTTCCTCGACGAGATCGCGGAGATCGGCCCCGAGCTCCAGCCGAAGCTGCTCCGCTTCCTCGAGACGCACGAGGTGCACGGCCTCGGCGAGCCGCAGCCCGTGAAAGTGGACGTCCGCGTCATCGCCGCCACCAATGCCGACCTCGAGACGCTGGTCGCCGACGGCCGGTTCCGTGAGGACCTCTTCTACCGCCTCAACGGCGTCCGACTGAGGCTGCCCCCGCTGCGCGAACGCCGCGAGGAGATCCCGCCGCTCATCGATCACTACCTGCGCAAGTTCGCCGAAGAGCTCAAGAAAGGGCGCCTGACGCTCGACGACGAGATGCTCGAATTCCTGCTGCTCTATTCGTGGCCCGGCAACGTGCGGCAGCTCGTGAACGAGATCCGGCGCATGGTGGTGTTTGCGGAGCCGGACAGCACCCTCACGCCCGCCATGCTCTCCCCAGAGATTCAGGCGTCGCGCCGCACGATCCGCGTCACGCCCGGACAGGAGCCCGAGATCCGCGTGCGCATGGATCAGCCGCTGCACGAAGCAGTGGACATGATCGAGCAGGCGATGGTCCGCCGCGCCCTCGAACGCGCGGGCGGCAACTACGAGAACGCCGCCCGGCTGCTCGGCATCTCCCGCAAGGGCCTGTTCCTCAAGCGCCGCCGGTGGGGGATGCAGCGCGCCTCCTGAACGCAGCCAGCCCCGCGGTTACGCGTGGCAGGCTCGGTCGCGCGCGCAACTAAAGTTGCGCGGTACGAAACGGTTGCGCCCTACGAGATCGCGCCGGCGAAGAACGAGGGCAGCGGCATGTCGCGCATCGTATGGAGGCCCGGGGGCGCCTGCAGCACCTTTGGAATAGAGTTCACCGTGATTGACGCCGTGGCGATGTCGCCGTGGACGCCGCCGGCGATCTTCATCTTCAGCGCCGGCGACCCGCTCACCTCCACCGCATCGAACGACTCCGCCGCGCCCAGATACGCCTCCATGTGGAGCGTGATGAGCGGCTTCCCGCCGACGTAGCCAACCCCGTCCTGCACGATCCCGCAGACGTACCCCGGATCGACGGCGAGGTACTCGCTCGCGACCGTCTCGATCGCGATGCGCGGATGAATTTCGTCCGTCACGCGATCGAGCTTCCACCCCATCGCGTCCGCGATCATCGAGATCGATTCCGCCAGCCCGACGTGGCGAACGGTGCCCTCCTCGACCTTGCGCAGGAACTGCTCCCGCGTCAGCCCCGCCCCGATCTTCTGCTGGAACGGGAGCCGCCGCACCCGCGCGTCCTGAATGCGATCGACCCGGATGGCGTCCACGCGCTCGCAGACGCCCGTCAGCGCAATCGGCAGCGCGTCCATCG
>DATJEP010000024.1:0-4942 GCA_035496475.1 Candidatus Udaeobacter sp. | reverse complement strand
GAAATCGAACGCCTCGCACGCGACGCCGGCCTCGACACGGAATCGGTTCCCGGCGTGCCTGACGCCTGCCGCGCGGCGCTCGATCGGGCCGGCCGCGACGGGCTCGCGCTGCTCACCGGCTCGCTGTTCGCGGTCGGTGAGGCGATGGAGGCGCTCGGCGGCGCGCCCGGAGAATGGCAATGAGGCTTTGGTCCGGGGTCGTGTTGCTGCTCGGGCTCGCCGCGGCGATCGTGCCGCGCCCGGCGTGGAGCGCACCCGCGGATTCGGCTCGGGTCCGCGCGCCGGTATCGGCCGATTCGGCGGCGCGGGCGGATTCCTCACGCGCGCTCGCCGACACGACGCGCCGCGTCGTCCCGGCGGCGCTCGACACGACCCGTCGCGCGGCACCGGCGCCGCTCGACACGCTGCACCGCCCCTTCGCGCCGCTGCCGCCACCGTCCACCCGCACGGTGGCACCGCGATCGAATGCTCCCGGTCCGCCGCTCAACATCGCCGCCGACAACGTCACCGGGAGCCGCGGACCCGAAGGCGACATCGTTCTCCTCAACGGCCACGTGCGGATCACGCGCGTACGCACCGTGATCACGGCGGAGCGCGGGCGCTATCTCAGGACCCAGGGAATGCTCGACCTCAATGGTCACGTCAAGATGGTCGACACGACCACCACCGCGACCTGCGATCAGGCCACCTATTCCGAGAACGACGACGTCCTGACCGTGAACGGAAACGTGGTCATCACCGACCGCGATGCCGTGCTGCGCGCGCCGTCCGGCACCTACGACCGCAAGACCGGTCGCGTCACGCTGGTCGGCGGCGTCGAGGGCGAGGACAAGGATCAGAAGCTGCGCTGCGATACCGCCACCTACGACCGCGACTCGATGCTGGTCCACGCCCGCGGGCACGTGCACGGCTACGACGAGTCGCACAAGATCGAGCTCGATTCCCGCGCGATGGACTTCGACCGGCGCACGCGGGAGGCGGTGGCGACCGGTGACCCCGTGCTGCGCTCGCACGACGAGCACGGCCGGGTCGCGACGCTGCGCGGCATCCGGCTGCGGATGAACACCGACACCCGCGTCGCCGAGGCGCTGGATTCGGTCACCGTCGAGCGCGACACGCTGCGTGGCCGCGGGGACTACGCCCTGTTCGACGACCGTTCAGGCCGCGGCTGGCTGCTCGGCCATCCGCGCGTCTGGGACGATCAGACCGTGGTGACCGGCGATTCGCTCGAGATCTGGAGCGAGCAGCGCGTGCTGAAGCAGGTGGTGGTGCACGGCGCCGCGGTCATGGATTACAAAGGCGTGCGCCCAAACACGGTCGGCGAGGCCAGCCGACTCTCCGGAAACGAGATCCGCGTCTACTTCAAGAACGAGGACATCGACAGCCTGGTGGCGACCGGAGCGGCCCACAATGACTACCAGGCCCAACCCAAGGCGGGGAAGACACCGGAGCACAACGAGGCGGTGGGGGACACCATCACGGTGTTCTTCAAGGATCGCAAGATCGATCGCGCCCGCGTCCAGGGTGGGGCATCGGGCGAATATCATCTGGCGGCGGCGATCGGGGACACCACCGCGCTGCGGCGTGAAGTCGTCCGGTACGACGCGCCCGTCATCCAATTCGAGGTGCCGAACAGCCGGATCGTCCTCGATCACGCCGCGCACCTCACCTACAGCGACCTCGAGCTGCGCGCGAAGCGGGTGGAATACGACGTCGATGGTCAGACCATGACGGCGGAGGGTCAGCCGGTGCTGCACGAGAAGGGCGACGAGGTCAGCGGGCACCTCATGACCTACGACATGGCCGCCCACGTCGGCACCATCTATCAGGCCGAGACGTCCTACGAGAAGGGCCTCTATCACGGCGACCGCATCCGCAAGGCGGGCGACAACGTGCTCGATGTGCTCAACGGCTCGTACAGCACGTGTGATCTCGACCAGCCGCATTATCATTTCTCGTCGCACTACATGAAGATCTACGTCAAGGACAAGCTGGTGGCGAAGCCGGTGGTGTTCTACATCAAGCACGTTCCGGTCTTCGCCCTGCCGTTCTACGTGTTTCCGATCAAGCCCGGCCGGCACTCGGGATTCCTCTTCCCCCAGACCGAATTCGGGCTCAATCGCACCGGCGGTCAGTTCGTCCGCAACGCCGGCTACTACTGGGCGCCGAACGAGTACTTCGATCTCACCGGCTCGGGCGACTACTACCAGGCCGATCCGTCGTGGATCATCCGCGGCGACAGCGAATACAAGCTGCAGTACCTGATGAACGGCGACGCGGTGGCGTCGTTCGCGCGCAACGAGCTGCTGAAGCGCGACGACTGGGACTTCAACGCGCACCACAATCAGGATCTGAGCCCGCGCACGCGGCTGACCGCGAGCGCCGAGTTCATCTCCAGCCGCGACTACAACACCTCGGCGACGTCCTATGGACGCACGCTGGCGCAGCGGCTCAACCGCTTCCTGACGTCGAGCGTGGCGCTGTCCCACGCCGCCGACTGGGCGAACTTCAATGCCGTGATCGACCGGCGGCAGGATCTCGACGCCGACGTGACGCTCGAGGATCCGGACGGCGAAGGGCCGCTCCAGGGTCCGCCGCCCGGCACCGTCGCGCCGCTCTCGAATCTGACCGAATCGCTGCCAAACGTCGCGGTGAGCTTTCCGACCCGCACCATCGGATCGCTCGGCGCGCTGCGGGGCACGCCGCTCCAGCGCGCGCTCAGCACGCTCTATTTCAGCCTCGACTCGCGCTTCCTGTCGCAGCGCGACCAGCGCGGATACGTCGCCGGCTATCGCCAGTTCATGCGCGACACCGTGCCCGATTCGACCACCATCATCGGCGAGCGCGTGAACGTCCGGCGCGGTCTCCAGACCAACAGCTCGCTGTCCGATTCGCGCCGCCTGCTGGGGTGGCTGAACTTCCAGCCGCGAATCTCGGGCTCGGCGGCGGTGTTCGATCACGACGAGTTCGGCAACCGCCTGGTCCCGGCCGGAGTGTGGTCGGCGGCGGCGACCACCAGCACCACGCTCTACGGAACGTTCAATACGCACATCGGGTCGCTGGTCGGCCTGCGTCACGTCGTGGTCCCCACGATCTCGCTCGGCTACAGCCCGGAATTCCCGGGTCTCACGGTGCGCGATTCGCTCGGCCGACAGGTCAGCCGCTTCGAGAGCTTCGGCGGCATCGGGGTCTCGGGCGTGAAGAGCGAAGTGCTGTCGTTCTCGCTCGATCAGCGGATTCAGGCCAAGCTCCAGCATCGCGACCAGATCCAGCGGCTCGACAATCTGCTGTCATGGACGATGTCGGGCTCGTACGACTTTCTCTATCGCGAGCATGGCCAGCTGCACCCGTTGTCCCAGATCGGCAACAGCGTCCTGCTCCAGCCGCCCGGACTCGTCGCCGCGACCATGACGTTCGTCACCGATGTCTATTCGCCCCGGCCGCTCAGGAATCTGACCGGCAACAGCAGCATCACGCTGAGCAGCCGTGGCGGTCATCCGGCCGCCTCGGTGGCCGCGCTGCCGGTCGATCAGACCCAGCGATCGCGCTACGACCTGGTCTCGCCGGATTTCCACGATGCGTGGTCGATGGCGGTCGCCTATTCGTATTCGGGCGGCTATCCCGGGCTGAACGTGCCGTGGGCCAGCCAGCAGACCGCGAACCTGGTCTCGCATTATCAGGTGACGCCGGGATGGACGGTCGATTTCTCTGCGTCCTACGACATCACCGAGCGCCGGTTGCTCACGCACCGTTTCCAGATCACGCGGGATCTGCATTGCTGGGTGGCGACGTTCACCCGCGATTTCAACCCCGGCGGCCGGGCGGAGTATTACTTCCGTATCGGAGTCAAGGATCAGCGCGAGCTCTATCTCGAGCGCGGCAGCCGGTCCTCGAGCCTGGGAGGGATTCAGTGATGCCGCGCTGGCGGATCGGCTGCAGCTCGTGCGATGTGTCGGCCTGGGTCGGCCCGCTCGAGTCCGCCGGCGGTCGCGACGAGTCCACGGAGCACGATGCCTGGTGCGAATCGTGTCAGCGGGGCTCGCGCATCGCCGGCGCCGCCGGCTCGTGTCCGAGCTGCGGCGCGTCGCTCACCACCGGCGCTCCGCGCTTCGCCGAGATCTACGGCGCGCTCCAGAACCTCGCCGCGGTGCTCGCGGCCTGGGACGGAGACGACGATCCGCTTCATGATCTTCTGCCCGAACGGCCGCGGTTCCTCACCGATCTCGATCCGCCGAACCTCATGCCGGAGGACGATGCCGAGACCCGGGCGGCGCTTGCGCTCCTCGCCTCCGGGCTCTACGCCGATGCGCGGGAGAGACTCGAGCGGCTCGCGCCCGCCCGCGATGAGGCGCGGCTGTGGCGCGCGCTCGCCATCGCCGCCGAGCGGCGCGGCGACCTTGGACGCGCCGACGACGCGCTGACTCGCGCGCTCGAGCGCGGCGAATCGTCCGAGATCAGGCTCGAGCGCGGAGCGCTGCGCGCGCGTCGCGGCCAGCTCGCCGCGGCGCGCGGAGACCTCGCGCTCGCCGGAGATCGATTCGAGGCGCGGTGGAATCGCGCCGCGCTGTCGCTGATCGAGGCGGTCGGCGCCGCGCCGGGTCTGCCCGATCCCGCCATCATGGGGGCCGCGCGGCGCGACGCGCATGGCACCTCGGGCGAATGGTGCGATCCCACCATCGGGCGGTTGCTGTGGTCCCTGCTGATCGAGCGCGCCGATCCCGGCGCGCTCGCGGCGGGAGAAGCTCCGGCCGCCACGGCGCGGGTCACGAGGGACTCGGACGCGCTGACGTTGCGCGCCGCCGAGGTCTCATGACGACCGGCATCGCCTCCGAGGTTCGCGATCCGGTCTGCAACATGAAGGTGGATCCCGGCCGCGCGCCGTCCAACGTCTATCGCGGCGCGACGTATTACTTCTGCGGCAATGGCTGCCTCGAGAAGTTCC
>DATJEP010000023.1:0-31939 GCA_035496475.1 Candidatus Udaeobacter sp. | reverse complement strand
GGTCGCGGGCGCGGCGGGAGAGGCGGCCTGCGCGTAGGCATCGTTCCACATGTTCAGGTCCTCAGGTCCGATTGCGAGCCGTGATCCGCGGTTCTATCCCGCGGCTCCGGCAGGCGGCGCGAGGGTCGCGCCGCTCTCATAGCGCTCGAGAAACGCCGCCCGAAACGCGGCGTAACGTCCTTCGACGATCGCGGCGCGCGCACGACGCATCAACGCGACCATGTGATGCACGGCATGGATCGATGCCAGCCGCATTCCCAGCAGCTCGCCGGCGGCGAACAGATGCCGGAGATACGCCCGGGAAAACCGGAGGCACGTGTAGCAGTCGCATTCCGGATCGAGCGGCCTCGGATCCCTCGCGTACGCCGCGTTCTTCACCACCAGGCGGCCGGTCGAAACGAACACCGTCCCGCGCCGCGCGTTTCGTGTCGGCAGCACGCAGTCCATCATGTCGACGCCACGCGCCACCGCATCGACCATGTCCACCGGATGGCCGACGCCCATCAGGTAGCGAGGCTTGGCGGGCGGAAAATCCGCGCAGTCGCGTTCCACCATGTCGAGCCCGAGCTCGCGTTTCTCTCCGACCCAGAGTCCACCGAGCGCGAATCCGTCGAACGGCATCCCACCGAGACTCTGAAAGCACCGCCTCCGTTCGGCCTCGACCGTCCCGCCCTGATTGATGCCGAACAGCGCGAGCGCTCCACGACCCTCGGCGCGCAGCCGCTCCCGCTCCTCGAGGCCGCGCCTCGCCCACGCCACCGTGCGATCCACCGCCTCGCGCACTCGCGCGGCGGGCGAAGGCATCTCGATCAGCTCGTCGAGCGACATCGCGATGTCGGTGTCGAGATCGTCCTGGACGCGGATCGCCTTTTCCGGCGTCAGATGGTGGAGGCTGCCGTCGAGATGCGACCGGAACTCCACCCCTTCGTCCGTCACTTTTCGCAGCGGCGAGAGACTCATGATCTGAAAGCCGCCGCTGTCGGTCAGGATCGAGCCTGACCATCCCATGAAGCGGTGCAGTCCGTCCAGCCGCCGCACCGTCTCAGGGCCGGGCCTCAGCCACAGATGATACGTGTTGGCGAGCAGGATGTCGGCGCCGGCCGCGGTCAGCTCATCCGGCGTCAGCGTCTTCACCGATCCCGCCGTCCCCACCGGCATGAACGCGGGCGTGAGCACGTCTCCGTGCGCGGTCGAAATCGTTCCGGCGCGGGCGGCGGTGTTCCGGTCCTCGGCCTCCACACGATACGAGAACGTCATGGATCCGGAAACCGCAGGCGTGGCCACGGGACGGAGAGGGTCCGTCCTGCCGTCGCGGTGGGTCCATGGTCGCGGAACGGGATCGCGCTTCCGTCGCGCGTGATCAGTTTGATCTTCCCGGGCGAATCGACCAGGAGCGTCAGCCCCGCGTAACGCGCCGCGGGAGGCTCGCCCTCGTTCGCGAGATCGCCGCCTACGCGGATGACGGTCACGTCGCCCTCCTGTTCGAGCGATATCGTGAGCTCGATGACCATCCGGCGGTAGTCGAGCATGCGGCGAGTCGTGGTGACGAGGATCTTGTCCTCGCGATCGTAGCGCGCGAGCGCCGTGAACGCGTCGACCGCAGCGGCGCCGAAACGCGGCCGGCCGTTCACGACGTCGAGCTTGCCGAGGTGCGTATAGAGAATGCAGTTCCCCTGCCGCGCCACCAGGCGGTCGAGGAATGCCCGCGTCAGCACCTCGTGGACCGCATCGCCGCGATCCCCGAGATGAACGCCGCGCGGGTGCGGGTTGCAGCGCAGGAATGCCCGGGACGGCGAGCCGTCACGCAGCGCCATCCGGCGGATCGTCCGGTTGTAGGCGTGGAGCTGGTATTTCGGATGTCCCAGCCGTCCGAGCACATGCTTGGCGGCCTCCTTGCCGATCGCGACGCAGGAGTCGAGAGGATGGTGGCGATCCCAGATGCCGGCGAAGCTGGTGCGGCAGTCCTGGCCGACGACGCTGGTCACGCGCCCGCGCCACAGGTACTGAATGCCGTAGCCGAGTGTCAGATCGGCGTGATACGCGGGATGCCCGGGCTGATCGCCGTAGCCGCGCATGATGTCGGGGCCGAGATTCGTGGGTGCGACCGCGTGATCCACCCACACTCGAAGCTGGCATTCGTGTTTCCGCAGCTCGTCGAGGGCGCGGGCGGCATGAGCGCGCGTGTCGGCCAGGTCGCCGTAGGAATGCAGGCAGTCGATGTGTCCGCTGCGGATCAGGACGCGGATCCGTTCCCGGTCGGCCTCGCTCGCGTTCCAGTACGAGAACTGATCCTTCGCCATGTCGAAGTAGATCGAGTTCCCGACCTCGAGCCCGACGCCCTGGCCCATCGCGGTCGGCCCGGTGCCGTTCAGGAACCGCATCGACTCGAAGTAGGTCCCGGCGTCCAGGGTCTCGTCGAGGTCGCTGCAGATCGCCATCATCGCGCGCCACGGATACGGGATGCGGCGCACCACGACTCCCGGCGGTGCGGAAGCCATCACGCTCTAGACGCGCTCGGCGACGAGGCGGAATCCGCGCGCGAAGCGGAAGCTCGGCACCCGCCGCAGCACTTCGTTCGCGAGGCGAAGCACGTCGTTGCGCGCGCCGCCGTAGTGCGGAAGCGCGCGGGCGCGGAAGCCGAAGCGCTCGATGTCGCGGGCGAACTGCCGCGGACTGAACAGGCGCTCCACCACCTCGCCCCACTCCGGATCGCGCGCCAGGGTTCCGCGGCGATAGAACGAGGCCGGAGCGGGCCCGCCGCTCAGGTGCGCGCGAATCACGTCACGGATCTGCACGCGATCGAGCCCCGAGGTGGCGCGGGCGAGCTCGCGCGCGGCGTCCTCCGACATCGAGGGGAACTCTTCGCGAATGATGCGGGCGCGGCGATCGACCAGAGGCTCGGAGATGTCGTGGTGCTCGTAGCGTCCGGCCGGACCGTTTTCGAGCCGCTCCCAGAAGCCTTCGGTCATGGCGCGGATGCCGGGATTGTCGCCATTGTTGGCGTCCGAGATGACGAGCAGTCCGCCCGGGCGGAGCGTCCGCGCGCACTCGGCGATGAACGCGTCGAGGTCGACGTAGTGCGACACCGCCTCGTTGCTGAGAACGAGATCGACGCTGCCCCGGGCGAGCGGAATCTGGCTGACCGTGCCGCGGATCGGGTGGACGTTGTCGATCCAGGGAAAGCGCGCGCGATTGAGCTTGAGGTGCGAGGTCAGACGCGGCGGATGCAGCTCGACCGCGTAGATCCGACGCGCGCCCCACGCCGACAGCAGGTTGGCGAACAGACCGAATCCCGAGCCCGCATCGAGCACGTCCTTCCCGCGCACGCCGCCGGCCAAGCCGACCAGCTGGCGCTTGTGGCGCATGAACGTCGAGAGGCCGCCTTCGCCTTCGAGCGCGGCGAAATAGTGGCGGAACTCGGGATCGACGTCGGAGGGCGGCGAGGCGATCACGTCACGCAAAGTACGCTCGAACTCGGCGAGCGAGCGTGATCCGTTGGTGGTGGCAGCCGTCATGGGCATGGGATTCGAGGTGGATTCGGAAGCACGAAGGGCTACGGGTGGAGTCCGCGAAAGGATAGCACAGGCCTCAGCGGCGGCGGGACTGGATCAGGGCGCCGCTGGTGTGGAGGTCGTCGTCGTCGATCGACGCGAAGCGCGGCGCGAGACGGCCGCGACCGATCCCGGGATCCCGTCGCAGCGTCTGGTCGACCACGACGTCGAAGCCATGGCGGGAGAGCAGCGCCAGATGGGCCGAATGAGGCGCGCGGTTCAGCAGGTAGGGCTTCCGGCCCTGGATCCATTTCCACGTCGCGTCGGAATACCCCCAGTGCCCGTTCCATTCGCGCGCGAGGCCGTGGGATCGGAAATCGATCTGGTGCGACATCCAGCCCCGAGGAGCGAGCCAGCGGTGGAGTGCGTCGTAGGTCGCGTCCAGGTCGACGACGTGCTGCAGCACGGCCTGTGAATACACCAGCCCGACCGATTCCGGTTCGATCACGCTCGGATCACTCCATGGCGCCGAGTACTGAATCCGGATTCCCGCCGCGGCGCCGTCCGATCGCGGCGCCGCGTCTCCGCTCGAGCGCACCGCGGCGCGAATCGCCGCGATCCGATCCGGCTCGAGCGCGCGTCCCAGCCGGCCCTCGTCGAGCACGGCGTGCGGGAACGCATACGAATCGAGCCGCGGTTTCACGTCGGGCAGCTCGTCATCGCCGGGAATCGGCGCGCGGCGCGAAAAGAGATCGACCAACTGATCGAGCACGGCGAGATTGCGCTCGGTCTCCGCATAGCGGACGACGTCGAGCGCGTACAGCCGATTCGCACCCGAGAGCAGGGCGGCGAGCCCGGTGCCGAGCGAGTCGCCGGGTCCGAGCTCGGCCACCGACTCCGGCAGCGCGGTCAGCCCGTGGGCGTGCGCGATCGAGAGATGACGCAGCCAAACCGAATAGCAGTAGCGCGCCGAAACGCTGCCGCCGGTGTGCCGGCCCGACAGGCGCCGGAGTCCGGGGATGTACGTCGCCATGCCCTTGGCGAGAGCGACCAGCAGCTCGGTGCTCACGTGGAGGACGGCGCGCGGCTCATGCCGCGCGGCCGCGTCGCGCCCGGGTCGCGGAGATCACGCGGTCGAGGACGCCGCCGAGCTGATCGAGCACCGCCTCGGGAGCGTGGCGGCTCGCGACGTACGCGCGGGCGCGGGCGCCGGCCTCGATCCGCGCGGCAGGATCGGCCAGCAGGCGGCCGACCGCGTTGACCAGCGCATCGTAGTCGGTGGCGACCGCGCCGAGCCGCTCGCGCTCGACCACGCCATCGGGGTCGACCGAGGAAACCGTGGGCAGTCCCGCGGCCCAGGCCTCGAGCATCACATTCGAGAAGCCTTCCATCGGCGAGGTGTGAACGAGCAGCGACGCCGCGCCGAACAGCTCGGCGATGCGCGCGTGATCGATGAAGCCGCGCACCTCGAGATTCGGCGAGTCCTCCGCGGCGGCGCGGGCCGCCTCCCAGTGTTCCTGGGTGAGCGGAGGCGGTGGAACCACTCCTGCCATGACGAACTTTCGGCCGGGAAAATCGCGAGCCAGACGCGTGAACCATTCCGGCCGCTTGATTCCCTTGTAGGTGCCGAGCCAGACCACCGCGCCATCCCTGCCGGGATCGGCGCTCACGGCGGGGAGCTCGACGATGTTCGGAAACACCTCGCTGGCACATCCGAACTCGCTGGCGAGACTCCTCTGCTGGAACTCGGTCTGGGCGAGCAGCGCATCGTTGTCACGGAGCGCGCGCAGGAACCACCAGCGGTCGCCGAACCCGGTATGCCGCGGCAGTGATCGGATGACGTCGTAATCGCTGGCGGCGGCGAGCACGAACCCGGCGCCGCGCAGGCGCGCGACGTCGTGGGTGATGCCCGCCGGCATGCCCGAGCCATTGACGTAATAGACCTCGGCGTCGGCGGCCATCAGCGCGGCGAACGCCCGGGAGAGGCGCGGATGGAAGAAGCGAACCACCGGGATCCGGCTGTCCTGGCGGAACGCGCGCAGCACGGTCAGGCCGTCGATCGAGAGGCGGGGCGGCTGACCGTAATCGCAGGTGACCACCGAGACGTCGAAGCCACGGCGGACGAGGCCGCGACCGAGCTGGGCGAGCTGAGTCTCCGCGCCGCCCGCGAACGCGACGCCGTCGCGCGGCCGCAGCACCGGGAAGAGATGCTCGGCGTAGAAGCAGACGCGGCCGCGCGTGCTCATCGAGACATCATGCCGGCGGCGTGCGCCGGGCCGCGGGCGCCCTCACGCGCGCTCACGGCTCGACCAGCGCTCGAGCATCTCTTCGAGCCGCGGCCGCACGCGGCTCCATTCGAAGCGCTCGACGCTGCGCCGCGCCTCGGCGCCGAGCCGTCTCGCCAGCGCCCTATCCCCCGCCAGCCTGTCGATCGCGGCGCGCAGCGAACGGGGATCGTCCGGCGGAACCAGCAGGCCGTTGACACCATCCTGGATCAGCTCGCGGATGCCGGTCACCGGCGTGCCGATGACCGGTCGCGCCAGGCTCATCGCCTCGATCAACGCGTTCGGCAATCCCTCGCCAAACCGCGCGGCCAGGACGGTGCATGCGCTCTCGCGATAGAGCGCTCTCATCCTCGAGGCGGCGACCAGGCCCTCGAAGCGAGCCTCGACGCCACGGGCCAGCGCGCGCTGCTGGAGTTGCTCGCGTTCCGGGCCGACGCCGGCGACGGTGAGCGGCCGGCCGGCTCCTTCCATCGCGTCGATCACCGTATCGATTCCCTTTTCGTGGACCAGCCGCCCGACCGCCAGCACGCGGTTGCTGGAGACATCGGACTCTCCGTCGGGTGTCATCTCGATGCCGTTCGGCACCACGCCGAGGTGCGACGCGACGCGTTCGAGCGCGGCCGGCCTGTGCCGGCGAATCTCGCTGAGCAGCTGCTCACGCGCCTCCTCGGTTTGAACCAGAACGCCGGTCGCCTCGGCCCACACTCGGGGCGCGATCATGCGCCAGCGCAGCGACCGTTCGAGCCGATATTCCCCCTCCCCGCGGATCCAGACCACCGCGGGAATTCCCAGGCGCTTCTGCAGACTCACTCCGGCGAAGCCGCTGATGAAGGTCTGAAAGCAGAGCAGCAGGTCGGGGCGCGGCTCGAGGCCGCGCACGGTGCGCTCGATCGCGCGCAGGTCCGCGTAACTGCGCCACAGGGCGATGCCGGAGCGGCGAAGCCGGAGCAGGGTATAGCCCGGACGTGGCTCGGGGCCGGCGTAACCGCCCGGCTCCTGGCGTGTGACGACGGTGACGCGATGGCGGTCGCAGAGTCGCTCTGCCCAGCCTTCCGCCTGCCGTTCGGCGCCGCCGAGCACGCCGGGGGGAAAACGGCCGATCAGGATGACGATGTGCATGAATGAGGAGCGTTCGGGGCCGAGTTGGTGATGCCGCACCGGATCGGGAAAGGCCGGGGGATCGGTGCGTGGTGAATCACGAACTGCGTGATGTTCTCACAGCCGGGGCGCGGCTCACAAAGCCGCGCCCGTTCTCGGCGCGACTTCGGACTCCGCGCCACCGCTTCGTCGCTGGCCGGTCGGGCCGCTAACTCTGGTCGGACCCGCTGCCATCCTCGCCCGGGTCCCGCTCGTACCCGTCATTCATGCCACGATCACGCGGCCCGCGCTCCATGCGGTCTCCGGGTCCGCGCTCGCCATGCATGCGCCGCATGCCGGGCATCCCCGGACCCATGCCGGGGCGATCGGAACCCTCGCGCCACTCGCGCCGCTGCTCCGGCGTGAGCACCGAGCGGACCTCGAACATTCCCGCCACGCGTTCCTTGATCAGCGAGGCGCGCATTTCGGCGATGCGGTCGATCTGCGCGTCGATCGCGCGCCGGTCCGGAGCGTCCGAGCGCATCAGGCGGCCGAGCTCGAGGCTCGCGGTCTCGAGGTTGGCGCGCATCTCGATCGCGCGCTTGCGATGGCTGAAGCGAATGTCGTCGATGCGGCGGCGCTGCTCGTCGCTGAGCGACAGGCGCCCCCGATCGTCCCGCCGGTCGATGACGCGGTCCTCGCGGCGGTCGCGAATGACCTGCCGATCGCGGACACCGGGTTCGTCACGGTCGCCCTGCGGGTGGCGCTGGCGCGGGGCATATCCCTGGTCCTCGCGCGGCGGCGGCGGATCGCCGGGCGGCTGCGCGTGCCCGCGTACCGGCGCCATCAGCAGTCCCAGCGGGAGTGTCGCGGCCAGCGTCGCGATGATTGCGGTTCTACGAATCCCATGCATCGTCGGTTCTCCTTGCCATGAACGTCACGGCCGGTTTTCGCCGGGGCGATCCGGCCACGGGCCATGCCAGGGCCACAGGTGTTGACGCTCCATCCGCCGCCATTCCTCGCGCTGCGCGGGTGTGAGCTGTGTTTCGATCTGACTCCTCAGTGTCTCGCGCAGCGCGGCGAAGCGGCCGCGTGAGCGGAGCAGGATCGACGTGATCGAGTCGCGCTGGGCCGGCTTGAGATCGAGCGCGTGTTCGAGCCGCAACACCACCATCGGCGGACCACCGGGTCCGCCGGGCCCGCCGGGTCCGCCCGGTGGTCCGCCCGGGAACAGGAAGCGGTGCGTCTCGAATCCGCCGCGGTGCTCCATGCCGCGCGACCAGCCGAGCATGAAGCTCGCGCCCGCGATTCCGGAGACGAGACCGATGGTGGCGCCGAACAGGAACACGGCGATCAGCGCGATCACGATCTGCGCGCGCGGAGTCATCGCGCCCTTCGCGGGCTCATCGTGCGGTACCGGGTCCTCACTGCATCGCCCCGCTGTCGTTCACCGCGCCGGAAGGAAGATCGACCTCGAAGTCGGCGCTGGTGTTGGCGCCGCCCGCCGCCAGCAATTGCTCGGCGACGTTCTGCCGGCTCGCGCCTTCCAGCCACCATACCGACGTGCCCACGCTCACCACCAGCAACGCGGCGGCCGCCGCGAGCGCTGCCGGCCTCAGCGCCCAGGACAGCCACGACGGCACCTCGTCGCGCGCGCTCAGCCGCGCCCGCGCCCGGCTCCAGGCGCGATCGTCACTCTCGGCGCCGACCGTGCGCAGCAGCCGGCCCAGCCGAGCCTCATCACGTTCATCGAAGCTCAATCCAACCTCCCATCGTCGCGGCCCCGCGATCCGGCCTCATCAGGACCGATCGATTCCAGCTTCGCGCAGGCGCTCGAGCAGCGCCGCCCGTGCGCGGAAGAGTCGCGATTTCACCGCGCTCTCCGAGATGCCCAGCGTCTCGGCAGTCTCCGCCACGGAGTATCCCAGACGCTCCTTCAGAATCACCGCCTCGCGCTGCTCCTCGGGCAGCGCCACGATCGCGCGCTCGAGCACCGCGAGAACGGTACGCCGGTCCATCGACTCGTCCCACTCCGCCTCGGGCTCGACCCTGAGCCCGGCGTGCGCGATGGGATCCAGCGTATCGGCGGTTCCGGCGTCGAACCGGCGACGGCGTATCACGTCGCGGCAGCGATTCGCCACGATCCGCATCACCCACGTCTTGAGCCCGCGTTCCCCGCGAAAACCCGGTGCCGCGTCGTGGATCCGGATCAGCGACTCGGCCACCACGTCGTCGGCCTGATCGCGATCCCGGAGCATGCTGCGCGCGAGCGTCAGCATGGCGGTTCCCATCTGGCGGTAGAGCTCACCGAGGGCCTCGAGGTCCCGCGACCTCAGCCGCGCGATCAGCCGTTCCTCTTCGAGTGCCAGCGGTCTCTCCTGTCATCTCGATGGACGATCGAAGGGGCTCGGCGGTTGCGCGGGCCGCGGCCGGGAAGGAGCATCGGCCCCCCGCGTCGCGCGCGCAATCACGCACGCGGCGAGTCGCCGGGAGCCGCGAATCGGCTTGACCCCCCGCGTCCGCGGTCCCTAGATTGCCAAGCTGCATTCTCTCATGGCGTTAACCGCGAGGCGCAATGCCGGTCCGGGGAATCGGAGTCGATGTGATCCAGGTGTCGCGGCTGGCCTCGTCGCTCGAGCGCTTCGGCGAGCGGATGGAGAAGCGTCTGTTCACCGACGGCGAGCGGGCGTACTGCAAGACGCATCGTGATCCGCTCCCCCACCTGGCGGCGCGATTCGCCGCCAAGGAAGCGACCTCGAAGGCGCTCGGCACCGGCATGAGCCAGGGCGTCGGCTGGAAGGACATCGAAGTGCTCCAGCCCGGCGGCCGCGTCCCGGAGCTGCGCTTCAGCGGCGCCGCGCTCGAGCGCTTTCAGTCGATGGGCTGCGCGCGCTCGCACCTCACGCTCTCCCACGACGGCGGAATCGCGATCGCCTGTGTCGTGCTCGAGGACGGCGCGTGAGCACGCCGATCCGGCGTGTGCTGATCGCCAACCGCGGCGAGATCGCGGTGCGCGTGATACGCACGCTGCGTGAGCTCGGCATCACCTCGATCGCGATCTTCAGCGAGCCGGACCGCGCCGCGCTTCACGTGCTGATGGCCGACGAGGCGTGGCCGATCGGTCCCGGCCCCGCGCGCGAGAGCTATCTCGATGCCGGGCGCGTGCTCGAGACCGCGCGCCGCGTGCGGGCGGACGCGATTCATCCCGGCTACGGCTTCTTCGCCGAGAACGCGTCGTTCGCGCGCGATTGCGAGAGCGCGGGCATCACGTTCATCGGACCCTCGAGCGCGACCATCGCCGCGCTCGGCGACAAGCTGGCCGCCCGCGCCGCCGCGGTCCGCGCCGGAGTGCCGGTGATTCCCGGCTCCGACGGTCCGGTCGATTCGCTCGAGCGGGCGCGGGCGCTGTCGCGCGACATGGGCTGGCCGATCATGCTGAAGGCGGCGGCGGGAGGCGGTGGCAAGGGCATGCGCATCGTTCGCTCCGATGCGGAGCTCGACAGCGCGTGGGGCACCACCCGGGGCGAGGCGCGGGCGGCGTTCGGAGACGATCGGGTCTATCTCGAGCGCGCGATCGACCGGCCGCGCCACGTCGAGGCCCAGATCCTCGCCGACGGCAACGGCCAGGTGGCATTCCTCGGTGAGCGCGAGTGCTCGATTCAGCGGCGCCATCAGAAGCTGATCGAGGAGACGCCGTCGCCGGCGTTCGATCCTGCGCAGCGCGCGAAGTTCGCCGAGGCGTCGTGCTCGATCGCGCGCGCCGTCGGCTACCGCAGCGCCGGCACGGTCGAGTTCATTCTCGATGCCGACAGGAAGTTCTACTTCCTCGAGGTCAACACGCGGCTCCAGGTCGAGCACCCGGTGACCGAGATGGTGACCGGACTCGATCTCGTCGCCGAGCAGATCCGCATCGCCGAGGGCGGAGGTTTTTCGTTCGGCGCGAGTCCGCCCGAGCCGCGCGGCTGGTCGATCGAGGCGCGCGTCATCGCCGAGGACCCCGCGCAGGGCTTCATGCCGTCGGTTGGGCGGATCGAGCGACTGCGTCTTCCACAGGGTCCCGGCGTCCGGAACGATTCCGGCATCTATCGCGGCTTCGAGATTCCGATCCACTACGATTCGCTGCTCACGAAGCTCGTGGTATGGGGCAATGATCGCGAGCAGGCGCGGCGCCGCATGCTGCGCGCGCTCGACGAATTCGTGCTCGAGGGCCCGCGCCACAATCTGGCGTTTCATCGCTGGCTCTTCGCGCATCCCGAGTTCGCCGCCGGGCGGCTCTCGACTCGATTCCTCGACGACCACTTCGGCCCCGAGGCGCTCGCACCGAAGCGGGAAACGGCGGACGTGGCGGTGATGGCCGCGGCGCTGCACGCGCGTGAGGAGCAGCTGCGGATCGCCGTGCCGGCGCGCGACCGCGCCGACCGCTCGGGCTGGCGCTGGAGCGAGCGAGGCGGGCACCCGGCGCAGCCGGGTCCGGCGAGGCCGCGGCGATGAAGTTCTGGGTCACGCTCGAAGGCCGGGAAGCCGAGGTCGAGTTCCATACCGAGGGCGGCAAGCTGGTGCTCGAGATGGGAGGACGTCGGATCGACGCCGACTTCCACCGGCTGCCGGACGGCGAGGTCTATTCGCTGCTGGTCGACGGGCGCTCGCACGAGGTGCGCGTGTCTCCCGCTCCGGACGGCGTCGAGGTCACCGAGCGCAGCGACACGATTTCGGTCGAGGTGCGGCATCCGCTGGAGAAGATGCTGCGCGCCACGCAGCGAGTGGATCGCGCGAACGCCGGCGAGACCATCGCGGCGCCGATGCCGGGCGTGGTGGTCGCGCTTCGCGTCGGCTCGGGCGACGAGGTCGCGCCCGGCCAGGCGGTCGCGGTGGTCGAGGCGATGAAGATGCAGAACGAGCTGGTGGCGCGGCATGGTGGCGTCGTGATCGAAGTGCTGGTCGCGGAGCGGGAATCGGTGGCCGCGGGTCAGGCGCTGCTCCGGCTCAAGGCGCGCCCGTGACCGCGGCGCGCGCGAAGAAACGCGGCGCGAGCGCGAAGAAGCCCGGCGCGCGCGCGAAGAAGCCCGGCGCGGGCGCGAAGAAGCCCGGCGCGGGCGCGAAGAAGCCGGGCGCGGGCCGCGCGGGAATCCCCGAACGCTCGACGACCTCGGGCATTCCGATCCGGCCGGTCTACCAGCAGGCGGACCTGCCGCGCGATCTCGCGCGACGAACGCCGCCACCCGGCAATCCGCCCTACACGCGCGGCATCCACGAGGGCATGTACCGGTCGCGGCTCTGGACCATGCGCCAGTACGCCGGCTTCGGCAGCGCGCGGCACACCAACGAGCGCTTTCATTTCCTGCTGACACAGGGGCAGACCGGGCTTTCCGTCGCCTTCGATCTGCCGACTCAGATGGGATACGACTCGGACCATCGCGCGGCCCGCGGCGAGGTCGGCAAGGTCGGAGTGGCGATCTCCTGCCTCGCCGACATGGAGGCGCTGCTCGATCGCCTGCCGCTCGATCGCGTGACCACTTCGATGACGATCAATGCCACCGCTCCGCTCCTCCTGGCGTTCTATGTCGCGGTCGCCGATCGACGCGGAACGCCGCGCGCCACGCTGGGCGGAACGGTGCAGAACGACGTGCTCAAGGAGTACATCGCGCGAGGCACCTACATCTATCCGCCCGCGGCTTCGCTCCGCCTGATCACCGACGTCTTCGACTTCGCCGGCGGCGAGCTGCCGCTCTGGAACACGATCTCGGTCAGCGGCTATCACATGCGCGAGGCGGGATGCACCGCGGCGCAGGAGCTGGCATTCACCCTGGGCGACGGTCTCGCCTACCTCGAAGCCGCGCGTGATCGCGGGCTCGACCCGGCCCGCATCGCGCGCCGCATCTCGTTCTTCTTCAACGCTCACAATCACCTGTTCGAGGAGACCGCGAAGTTTCGCGCCGCGCGGAAGATGTGGGCGGAGCTGCTGCGCGTGCGATTCGGAATCCGCGATCCCGAATCCGCGAAGCTCCGCTTCCACACCCAGACCGCGGGCTCGATGCTGACCGCGCAGCAGCCACTCAACAACGTAGTCCGCACCACCGTCCAGGCGCTGGCCGCCATCCTCGGCGGCACGCAGTCGCTGCACACGAACTCCTACGATGAAGCGCTCGGCCTGCCCGGCAGCGAGGCGGCGCTGCTTGCGCTGCGCACCCAGCAGGTGCTGGCTCACGAGAGCGGCGTCACCGACAGCGCCGATCCTCTGGCCGGCAGCTACTTCGTCGAATCGCTGACCGCGGAGCTCGAGCGACGCGCGCGCGAGATTCTCGGGACGATCGAGCGACAGGGCGGCATGCTGGCCTCGATCGAATCGGGCTGGGTGCAGCAGCAGATCCATGAAGCCGCGTATCGCTGGCAGCGCGATGTCGAGGCCGGCTCACGCGTGGTGGTCGGGGTCAACCGCTTCGCCGATTCCGCCGAAAGCGGCGAAGACGTCGTGACGTTCAAACCGGATCCGGCGGTCGAACGCGAGCGCGCATCGATGCTGGCGGCGTGGCGCTCCGAGCGTGACGCTTCAGCCTGCGAATCGGCGCTTCAGCGGCTCGAGCGCGAGGCGCGGGGCACCGGCAATCTCATGCCGCCGATCCTCGAGGCCCTCAAGGCGAGCGCCACCCTCGGCGAGGTGTGCGACACGATGCGCGCGGTGTTCGGAACCTACCGCCCGCAGGCGAAGAACGCGTGAGCTGCGTTCTCGAGAAGGCGCGCGCGAAGGCGGCGGACTCGGAAAGGCGGGCATGAGCGGCGATCTCGAGAAGGCGCGCGCGAAGGCGGCGGAGCTCGGCATTCGTGAGCTGTCGCACGTCGCGATCGCGACTCCTGATGCGGACGCGCTGGCCTCGCTGCTCGGAGCGTCGCTCGGCGCCAAGCGCGGCGCGGAAGAGATTCTCGATGAGGGCGGCCTGCGGATCCTGTTCCTGCGCCTCGGCCCGGTGACGCTCGAGCTGCTGGAGCCGCGGAACGCCGATCACACGGTGGCGAAGTTCCTCGCGACGCGAGGTCCGGGTCTTCATCACGTGAGCTTCGAAGTACCGGATCTCACCGCCACGCTGGAACGCGTGCGCGCGGCGGGAGCGAGACTGATCGATGAGACGCCGCGTGCCGGCGCGCATGGCAGCCGCGTCGCCTTTCTGCACCCGAAGAGCTTCGGCGGAGTTCTGATCGAGCTGTGCGAGCGGGCCGCGAAGGGTTGATCGGCTGAACCCCGGTTGCCCACGGCGTGTTCCGAGACGCGGCCGGGGCCGAGAATCCTACGCCCGCTGCCAGACTCCGCCGTTGCCGTAGTTCTGGAACAGCTTGCCCCACGGCGTCGCCATGATGTTCTTCACCCGCGGCTTGCCGTTCACCGGATACCAGAATCCGTCGTGATAGGCGCGCGAGGCGAAGTAGCTCCACGGCACGATCGGTGAGCGCAGCAGGAGGTTCTCGAGCGGCTTCAGCGGGCCCCAGTAGATGAGCTTCTGCCCGCGCGAGGCCAGCGTGTTCTCGTTGAGGCTGCCGCGGAATCCGAAGTTCACGTTGCGGATGTCCTCTCCGACGATCTCGATCTCCTCCGGCCGGCCGACGCCGAGTCCGTTCTCGTGCGCGAGGCGGATGAACTTGAGATCGCTCATCGGATCGAAGCCCATCATCTTCGCCGCGATCGCGTCGATGGCGACGCAGTCGCTTGAGGCGAGGATGTAGTTCTTGACGTGCGGCCGCATGCAGCGGGGACCTGGGCCGTCGCCGGCGATCGTCCCGTCCATCACCGCGAAGATGCCGGGATGGATCTCCTTCTGAATGCGGAGGAGATCGACGAGCGTCTCGTGGATCACCGAGTGGGTCCAGTGCCGGTTGAGATTCAGGAGCCCGCCGAACGCGTTCTTCATCGAGCCGGTGGTGCCGGTGAAGATGTGAGTCTTCACCGTCGGCATGTGGATCACGTTCCGGCCCATCAGCATCTTCGGAATCTGGATCCCCTGCTTCTCGAACACGCGATCGAGGACCAGCATCTTGCCCTTGGGCTGGTAGCGGATCCATTCCGTCGGCGGCTCGCTCAGGTACTGGATCGGCACGCGATAGCGGTCCAGCACCGGCTGCAGGTGATTCTTCACCGCGCCTTCGCGGCAGCTCACCACCACGGTGTCGTTCTGCGCGGCGATCAGGTCGCGCGCCACGTCGTAGTTGTCGCGCTTCAGCTTGTCGATCACGCCATGCATCTGCCAGGGCGTGGTCGAACAGGCGGGCATGTAGACGTGCCACGAGATGTTGATCCGGAGGCAGGTCTGATGGTCGAACGGCAGCGCCTCGCGATAGCCGGCCATGTCCATCAGGCGGCCGTAATCTTCGACGACGGTCTCGGGCGAGGTGCGGAGTACGGCGACTTTCGACATGGGGGATCCTCGATCAGGTCAGGCAGGGAGCCGACTCGCGGCTCCCGTTTGCAGTCGATTCTATCAAATGATTCCGAGCTTCAGGTTCTGACCAGGTTATCGGATGGTCAGCCCCCGGAGTTCATTCCCGCTACCTCTTTTCGGGAGTCTGAGTTGCGGTGGCCGGCGCTTTCGTTTCCAGTGCCTGCTTGATCGCGGCCAGGGACTGGTCGCTGGCGCTCTGCATCTTCGCCGCCGTCGCCTCGCGGTCCGTCTCGGGGCTCTCGTCGGAGTACTGGTCCCAGAATTCGAGCTTGGTGCTGCGGCCATCGGGTGTGAGCCGGAATTTCGCCTGACACACGTAGTCCCCCTTGTAGGGCTCGTGCGCGACCCGCAGCTCGCGATTCCGCACCGCGTACGTGACGATCGACTGGCCGCCGTTGCCCCATTCGTCCCGGTAGTCGAGCACGTCACCGACCCGCGTGATCGCGATCCTCGAATTGCGCGCCGCGCTCCAGCTCGGGCACCAGGTCGCGAAGTTCTTTCCGGTCGTGATGAAGGTCCACACCGCGGCGGGCGGCGCGGCGACATCGATTTCGCTGTGGAGGCTCACCATCGTGACCTGGCGGTGATCCGCCGATGCCGGCGGGCAGAGCGCCACCGCCATCGCAAACACGATCGCTGCGCCGGCGATGAGGTTCCGCCGACCGCAAGCCTCACTCCTCGAGATCTCGAGCATGTCTCCCTCCCGCCCATCGAAACGTGAAGCCGCGCCGGGCTTCCGATCCCGGCGCGGCATGAAAACCGCCCGATCCGGCGAACGGGGTGAACCCGCCACGGCCGGGGTGCAGTGCTTCAGACTCTCACGCCATCCCTGAGCAGCGATCGGGCGATCCTTCAAACCTTTACCCCATCCCTGAGCAGGCTGCGTGCAATCACGAGACGCTGAATCTCGCTCGAACCTTCGTAGATCTCCATGATCCGTGCGTCGCGGTAGAAGCGCTCGACCGCGTACTCCTTCACGTAACCATAGCCGCCATGGATCTGGATCGCCTGGTGCGTGACCCAGGTCGCGGCCTCGGTGGCGTAGAGCTTGGCCATTGACGCTTCGCGGCCGAACGGCCGCTCGGTGTCGCGCAGCCAGGCCGCCCGGCGAATGAGCAGGCGCGAGCACTGGATGCGCCGCTCCATCTCGGCGAGCTTGAACTGAATCGCCTGGATCTTGGCGAGCGGTCCGCCAAACGCGACGCGCTGCTGCGAGTAGCGCGCCGCATCCTCGAATGCCGCGCGCATGACTCCGAGCGCCTGGGCGGCGACGCCAATGCGGCCGGCGTCGAGCGCGCTGAGCGCGATCTTGAAGCCTTCGCCCTCCGGGCCGAGGCGGTTCGCGACCGGCACGCGCAGATTCTCGAGCGCGAGCGTCACCGTGTCCGATCCGCGCAGGCCCATCTTGTCCTCGGGCTTGCCGAGCACGAGTCCGGGTGTGCCGCGTTCGACGATGAAGGCCGAGATGCCGCGGCTGCCTGCGTTCTTGTCGGTGCGGGCGAAGATCAGGTAGATGCCCGCCTGCTGACCGTTCGTGACCCAGTTCTTGTTGCCGTTCAGCACGTAGTGGTCGCCGTCGCGCACCGCGCTCGCCTGCAGCGCGCCGGCGTCCGATCCCGCGCCGGGCTCCGAGAGCACGAACGCGCTCATGTCGCGCGAGACCAGCCGCGGCAGGAAGCGCTTCGTCTGCTCGTCGGTCGCGTAGCGATACACCGGCAGGAGACCGACCGAGTTGTGCACCGCGATCATGATGGCGAGCGACGCCGAGACACGCGCGATCTCTTCGATCACCATGGTGATGGTGCGCGCGTCGTAGCCGAGCCCGCCCGATTCCTCCGGCACCGCCATGCCGAGGAAGCCCTGCTCGGCGAGCATCTCGATCGCGCGATGCGGCACGTCGCCTTCCTGGTCCCAGCGCGCGGCCTGGTGCGCGAACTCGTGCTCGCACAGCTCGCGTACCGCGTCGCGGATGGCGATCTGGTCGGTGGTGAAGTCGAGGTTCATCGAACCATGCCCGCCGGGTTCATGCCGGAACTTCGGAAGCCTTCTCGCGGAAGCCGAGCAGACAGATGAGCCCGATCACCGCCATCACCATCGGACCGCCGGGCAGGAGGAGCGAGCCCGCCGCGCCGAGCAGGGTGAGCGGATAGGCGCGCATGTCGCCGGCCCACAGCCCGGGAACGCCCGCCAGCCAGGCGAGCCCGATCAGCGACTTGTAGCCGAGCGGAACCCAGACCGGCAGGTTCAGGCGGCCGGCGACATCCATGAACAGGCCT
Organism: Candidatus Udaeobacter sp.; assembly: GCA_035496475.1. GTDB lineage: Bacteria > Eisenbacteria > RBG-16-71-46 > RBG-16-71-46 > RBG-16-71-46 > JACOSU01. The sequence goes on along the minus strand of DATJEP010000023.1, from coordinate 14,384 downwards.
TCCTGGCCGACGAGATTGAACGGCATCCCGGTGACCAGCGGATGCAGCCCCTGCCAGAGGGACGTCATGCCGGGATAGATCGCGCACGCGGTCAGGATCACGAGCGCTACGGGGCGGACGGGTCGAGTCATCCCTGATTCCTCCTCGGGTCGGACGGCGGGGACGGGGGTGGCGCTTCCTTGCCGGCGGGTTCGCGGTCGGGCACTGCTTTCTGGACCTCGACCTCCGGCGTGTCGGTATCGGCGACGCCGAAGCCGAGATTCCGCCTCGCATCGGCCGCCAGCTTCTCGTAATCGTGCCTCACGCGCGACAGGTCCTGATCCGTCATCTCCTCGAGGTCGAGCAGAGCGTTGTGCGCTCCCTGGGTGACGCGGATCAGCTCATCGAGCTTCAACTGGATCGCCTCGGTGTCGCGGTTCTGCGTGTTCTGGATCAGAAAGACCATGAGAAACGTGATGATCGTCGTGCCGGTGTTGATGACGAGCTGCCAGGTGTCGCTGAAGTGGAAGATCGGACCGGTGACCGCCCACACCACGATGATCAACGCCGCCGCCAGGAATGTCGCCGGCCGTCCGCTGATCGTGGCCGCCCACTTGGCGAGCCGGTTGAACCGCGCCGTGTGCTGAGCCATCAGCCCCTGTCGACGGCGCGCTCTTTCAGCACCTGCGCCGCCACCACCATCTTCTGCACTTCGGTCGTGCCCTCGTAGATCTCCGTGATGCGTGCGTCGCGCCAGTAGCGCTCGACGTTGAACTCGCTGAGATAGCCGTAGCCGCCGTGCACCTGGATCGCCCAGTTGGCGCAGCGCGTCGCGGCTTCCGAGGCGTGCCACTTCGCCAGCGACGCCTCCTTGATGTGCGGCCGGCCCTGGTCGCGCAGCCAGGCAGCCTGATAGACCAGGAGCCGCGCGGTATCAAGCTCCACCGCGCTGTCCGCCAGCATCTGGCGGATGGCGTCGAACTCGCCGATCTTGCGGTCGAACTGCGTGCGCTCGTTGGCGTACTTCACCGAGGCCTCGACCGCGGCCTGCGCGATGCCGAGCGCCTGCGCGGCGATGCCGATCCGGCCGCCGCCGAGCGTCGCCAGCGCGACGGTGTATCCCTTGTTGTATTCGCCGAGCAGGTTCTCTTTCGGCACGCGGGCGTTGGCGAAGGCGATCTCGCGCGTGTCTGAGGCGTGGATGCCGAGCTTCTTTTCCTTCTTGCCCTTGGTCATCCCGGGCGTGCCGTCTTCGACGATGAACGCGGAGATGCCCCTAGGGCCGAGCGAACGGTCGGTGGCCGCGTAGACGACGAGCACGTGCGCGGGGCCCGCGTTGGTCACGAACAGCTTGGTACCGTTGAGGATGTAATGGTCGCCCTCGAGCACCGCCGTCGTCTGCTGGTTCGCCGCGTTGCTGCCGGCGTTGGGCTCGGTCAGGCAATAGGCGCCGATCTTCTCGCCCCGGGCGAGTGGCACGAGATACTTCTGCTTTTGCGCCTCGTTGCCGTAGGTGAGGATCGGATAGCACACGAGCGAGTTGTGCGCCGACGCGATCACGCCGTGGCTCGCGCACACCCGTGACAGCTCCTCGATCGCGATGACGTACGAAACGTAGTCCATGCCCGCGCCGCCGTAGGGCTCGGGCACGAACATGCCCATGAGCCCCAGCTCGCCCATCTTCCGCGTGGTGGCGAGCGGGAACTCGTGGGTCTCGTCGATGTGCGCGGCGATCGGGCGGATCTCGCTCTCGGCGAAGTCGCGCACCATCTCGCGAACCGCGCCCTGGTCCTCGGTGAGATCGAACGATGGGCCGTCCGTCCGGGTCAGGGTCCTGGGACTCATCGAGGGAAGCCCACTGCGCGGGAGGGTCAGGAGGCCCGCGGCGCCGCGGGCGCCGGATATTCGTAGAAGCCACGCCCGCTCTTGCGACCGAGCCAGCCGGCCCGCACCATCTTCCGCAGCAGCGGGCAGGGCCGGTATTTCGGATCGCCGAACCCCTGCTGCAGCACTTCCATGATGCTGAGGCAGGTGTCGAGCCCGATGAGATCGGCGAGCTGGAGCGGTCCCATCGGATGATTCATGCCGAGCTTCATCACCTGATCGATCGATTCACGCGTCGCCACGCCTTCCATCAGCGCGAAGCAGGCTTCGTTGATCATCGGCATCAGCACGCGATTCGAGACGAAGCCGGGAAAGTCGTTGACCTCGACCGGCGTCTTGCCCAGGCGCCGGGCGAGATCGACGGTCAGCGCGGTCGTTGCGTCACTGGTGGCGATGCCGCGGATGATCTCGCACAGCGGCATGACCGGGACCGGGTTCATGAAGTGCATGCCGATCACGCGATCCGGCCGTTTCGTCGTGGCCGCGATCTCGGTGATCGAGATGCTCGAGGTGTTGGTGGCGAGAATCGCCGCCGCCGGCGCGATCTCATCGAGCGCCTGGAAGATGCGGAGCTTGAGCGCGAAGTCCTCGCTCACCGCCTCGACCGCGAGGTCGCAATCCTTCGCCGCCATCGCCAGCTCGACGCCGCCGGCGATGCGCGCCAGAACCTCGCGCGCCTGATCGGCCGGCCAGCCCTGCTTCGACGCCACGCGCTCGAGATTCCGCGCGATCGTCGAGATCGCGCGCTCGACCAGATCCGGCTTGGCGTCGACCAGCCGCACCTCGAGGCCGGCGGTCGCGAACACCTGGGCGATGCCATTGCCCATGGTGCCGCCGCCGATCACCGCGACGCGGCGCACGGCCGCGGCCGGACCCTGCGCCAGCCGCTCGGCGGTCGCGCTCACGCCGCGCGCTCCACCGCCAGAGCCACGGCGTTGCCGCCGCCGAGACAGAGCGTGGCGAGCCCGGTCTTCGCGCCGCGCTGCTCCATCGCGTTGAGCAGCGTCACCAGCACGCGGGCGCCCGAGGCGCCGATCGGATGTCCGAGCGCGACCGCGCCGCCGTTGACGTTGACGCGCGACCAGTCCCAGCCAAGCGCGTTGCCGTCGGCCAGGGCCTGCGCCGCGAAGGCTTCGTTCGCCTCGATCAGATCGAAGTGGCCGATGCCGACCGACATCTTCTTCATCAGCTTCTCGACCGCGTCGATCGGCGCGAAGAAGAGATCCTTCGGCTCGCCGCCGCCGGTGGCGTATGCGACCACGCGCGCCAGCGGCCTCGCGCCCTTCTCCTTCACACGCGCGCCGCTCATCAGGACCAGCGCGGCGCCGCCGTCGTTCAGGCCCGGCGCGTTGCCGGCGGTAATCATTCCGCTCTTGTCGCGGGTGACCGCCGGGAGTTTGGCGAGACCTTCGGCCGTCGTGTCGGGCCGGATCGCCTCGTCCTTCGCGATCACGATCGGTTCGCCCTTGCGCTGCGGGATCCGCACCGGCACCACTTCCTTCGAGAATCGGCAGGCCGCCCATGCCTCGGCGGCCTTGCGATGGCTGTCGGCGGAGAACTGATCGAGCGCCTCGCGGGTGAGCTTCGCCTTTTCCGCGGTGTACTGGGCGAGCTCGATCATGTGGCAGTCGTTGAACGAGCACCACAGGCCGTCCATCACCACGCCGTCCTTGAGGACGGTGTCCCCGAGCTTCTGCCCGGTGCGCCCGCTGAAGAGATAGTGCGGGCCGGTGCTCATGCTCTCCTGGCCGCCCGCCACGATGCACTCGGCGTCGCCGGCCTTGATGGCCTGGGCGCCGAGCATGACCGCCTTGAGGCCGGAGCCGCATACCTTGTTGATCGTGACCGCGCCCACCGCCGGGTTGATTCCCGCCTTGATCTGCGCCTGGCGTGCCGGCGCCTGGCCCTGTCCGCCCTGGATCACGTGGCCCATCAGCACTTCATCGATCTCGTCACCGGCGACGCCGGCGCGCGACATCGCCTCACGGATCGCGATGGCGCCGAGATCCGAAGCCTTGAGCGGGGCGAGGCCGCCGAGGAACTTGCCGATCGGCGTGCGCGCGGCACCCACGATGAAGACGTCGGGAATGCTCATGAGGGACCTCGCCTGCGGCGGAGGAACGTTGACGACGTGGGTGGGTAGCTGCGGGAGTGTACATCAGAGCGGCGTGGCGGGCACGCCGCGGCGCGGCCCGCGAGGGCTAGGTGCGACGTCCCAGAGGCGACGAGGGAGTCTGTTCACCCAGCCAGACCCCAATTCACGTCGGATGTTTCTAACCCGCCCCGTGAGTTAGGGGGTCAGCTCACCGAAGCTGCACGACTCGTGCTGTGGACGGTCTTCTTTCCAAGTTCTGGCACATGCGGACGAAATAGATGCCCGAACTGGCATGCTGACCGGAGTCGCCTGTTCCGTCCCACGGAACCTCCCATCGTCCGGCGTCGTACTGACGGTCCACCAACGACCGCACTTTTCGCCCAGTGGCGTCGAAGATGTCGATGCGGACGCGATCACGGCGTGGGACGGTAAACCGAATTCCCGCGGGCCGGCCGAAGGTGGGATTCCTCGTCACGACGAGCCCATCGGTCGAGACTGCCTCGCGAGGTGCGTCAGCGATCGAACCCGGGCCCGTCAGTTGGGCGACGTCGGAGAAGAGATGGTCGAAAGTGTCCGCAAAGTAGTCGATCCGTGATCCCGAATTCTCGGTGCGGGTTGCGCGAGCGGTGCTTCCGAGTTCCTGGGCCGACACACACCCCTGGCACACGAACCCGCGGCCGGTCCCGAGGCGCGATGTGTTCCAACCGTCTACCAGCGTCACCCAGGAGTGCGCGACGTCGCCATGATTGTAGACGCTGGCAATGTACGGCCCGTTGAGCCCCACGTTCTCATACGTCGCGACGGCGATCGCATTGGGGGTCCGCGCCCCGTTGACGGGGAGCAAGACATCAGGATCTCCATTCAACTGGCAATCGATGTTCGCGAAGGTGTGCGGCGCGGACAGGCTGATCGATGCGCTACTCGATGTGTTGCCTGAATACGGGCGATAGTCCTGGCCAGGACCCAATGAGGTCTCGAGATCAACCCCCAGGTAGCCGTTGAGGAAGGCCATGTGGTCGCCGCCCCTCGCGATCTCTGATTCCACAAAACCTTCGCCCTCGACGTAGAGACCACGACGATGCGTGGGGATCGTGTACAGGAGGAAGTCCCGGAGCATAGTTATGTCGTCCTGGCTTCGATCAGCGAAAGGGCCAAGAATGCCCGAGTGACGATCCCCCGTGAAGATCAAGATCAAATCGTAGTAGAAAATCAGCATGTTGAACGTCGGACCGAGACCAGCATCCCCACCGAACGCCAGGCGACTTCCAATTGAACATGCTTGACCATTCACGACGTCATCAGCACCTCGAACGGTATACAGATCCCACGTTGTCCCCGCTTGACCCAGGTGTCCGGCGATGAACCCTGGCGTTGTATCGTCCTGCAGCCGGTTGTTCGTGGCAACGTCGATATCGGCACCGCCGCCCAGCGCGTGCCAACCATCGTTCGATCCGTATTGGCTGGACGACGTCGCGCCAGTTGAGTCAGCGACGCCGGTCCATAGACGGATCAGGCCATGGCCATCGCAGAGATTGACAACAAGTGTGCGCGCCGAGCTGGATCCATGCGAATCGCCATTTGTCTTACGGAGGTCGGGAAGCACACTGAATTCTTCCCAACGATGTCCATCGATCGAGCGCTCCCCGCTGGCCTGTAGCACGAGATTTGAATCGGGTAGCAGAACGATGCCGGATGTCGTCTGGACTCGAAAGAAGTACTCCACGTGAGACCCCGGAGTGAGGAGGCTATCCGGGATGATCTTCACGCTCGGCGATGAGAACTGATTCGTAATGTAGTAGCCACCCACGAAGGCGCAGCGTTCACTGTTCCAGGTCGTCGGATCCCATCGCTCCGAGTAGGGCAGGCTGGGGAAGTGGGGCGTCCCGTTTGTCCCTGGGCTTCCCGTGCCGTACGTGCCCGCCGAGGCAATGTATTTGCTCCAAAATGTCCCGTCGCCGGGCGAGATCTGTACGCCACCCGGGTAGACTGCAGGGAAAGTGATGAGGCCGCTCGAAGTCTTGGAACTGTCTCTGTAGTTGCCTGGGCCTGGAAAGATCCGGAACACGAGGTCTACGCGGGTTACCGCCCCGGTCGGGGTTACGCGGGCCCAGCCCTGTGGGATGTCGTGGCGTTGCAGATTCCCGGTAAGGGCCGCGGTGTTTCGACCGGAGCCGATTAGCGCGGTTGCCCGGCTAAAGAACCTCGGCGAGACGAAAGCGCTGTCATCCAATGGAAATGCATCCTGGTACCAGTCGGGGCTCTCTACGACGGCGACGGTTGTCAAACTGTTCGACGCGTTGACGCACGACTGAGCTGATGCGCCATCGACATTGAATGCCTCAACGCAGTACTGGGCATCCCCTCGAATCGGATACTCGTTGTCGAACAAGCTCGTAACGTCTGCTCCCAGCGTCGTGACGAGAATCCCGTTCCGGTACACGTTGTATCCATCTTCGCCCGCGACATCGGACCAGGTCAGCTGCACACCCTTCTGCGCCGGCACATTAACGATCGTCGCGCTGAACGATCCGGGTGTAGGGGGCGGAGCGGCGATCGCGAGCGAATAGTCGAGGCCCGTGAGCAATACCACCGAAGAGACGGCCACGATTCGACCGAGCATTGGATCCTCAGTCTGCGCTCGTCTGGCAATTTGGACAGCTGTAAACCGGGAGGGGGCGGATGTGGCGGCCACCGCGCGCAGGAGACGAATGGGACTGTATCGACGCGCGAATTGCCGATCAAGACAATTTGCGGGTCTTTGATTCCCGTTCGTTTGCGCACGCTCCGCGACCAGCGTCTCGCCTACGCAAGTGACGGCGCGCGCTGGTGCGGACAAGCAGCGAGGAACCTCGAAGAGCCGTCGCAGCATGCGCGACCGCCGCGAGCCCGCGATTTATCGCTCGATCGTCACCGTGCGCGTCTCGCGCAGTCCGGGCACGGTCAGCCGCATCAGGTAGATGCCGGTGCGAACCCGCGTGCCGTCCGATCTCCTGCCGTCCCATACGACGCCGTGGATTCCCATCGACAGCTCGGTGTCGAGCGGCGTGGCGATGCGCCGGCCCTGCGCGTCGAACACTTCGAGGCGCGCCCGCCCCGCGCGCGGGAGGTTGATCGCGCTCGTCACACCGCCGCTGGTGGGATTCGGCGTCAGACGCGAGATGAAGCCAATGCGGGGCGGCGGCTCGGTGGCGATGCCGACCGGCGCGCTGACCACGACGACGCCCTTCATGTTCGAGGTCTCGTGGACCACGCAGTAGAACGGAAACGTGCCGGGCGAGTTGTATTGAAAGTCGAAGTTCTCCGCCGAGCTCGTCAGCTCGTTGTTGAACATTGCACCCGAGTTGGGATCGCTGCTTCCCTCCCCGCTGGTCACGGTGTGAAACCCGGTGCCCCACTTGAATCGAATCGCGTTACCCACGGTGATGTGCGCGGTATCGACCTGCGTGGCCGAATTGCCGTCCTCCTCGAACCGGAAGTTCACGGCGAGAAACGAATCGACCGGCGCGGCCGCCGTCGATGTGCCATGGGCCGGATGCGCGGCGAAATAGCGCGACAGCGTCGCGCGCATGTCGTCGTCGCTCATGCTCATGCCGCCCGGCATGACATGTGAGACGCGGGGCGTGGAGGCCGAGCGCGACGAGTCGACCCGGGACAACGTTCCGAAGATCAACAGGGCGAGAACGAGGCCGATGAGCAGCGCGCTGCGGCCGCGGTGAGGCGCGGAGCGGGGGGGCATGCGAGAACTCCTTCCAGTCACGTGCGCCGAGGATTTCGAGACGGCCACGCAAAATCATGCGCCATCGAGGCAGGATCGAGCAAGGCCAGCGCGACAGATTCCGCGCTCCGCTGTTCAGCGATTCCGAACTCGCAGGTTCAGGCAGAGCGAACGATGGCGATGCTGGCGGTGTGTCCGTGGAGAAAATTGCGGTCACCGACCGGCCCGATCTCTCCGGCGCAGAACATCCCCGAAGCAGGAACGCCGCCGCCCAGGGCGTCCTGAAGGGTCGTGATGTCGCCATCGGCCACGCCGTAGAGACCGCGGCCGCGGCCGTTGCAGGCGAAGAGCAGGGCGGCGGATGGGGCGGAATCGAACGGCTGAGGCGACAGCAGGAGCTCGAGATCCTCCCGGGCCGTTCTCGCGTCCCGCACGTGGAGCCGGATGCGCTCGCCGATCGCAAGCGCGTCGCCGACCGCGATCACGCCGCGATCTCGATCGGCGCCGAGCAGATTGCGGATCAGATAGTCGCCGCGCGAGCTGGCTTCGCCACGGGCCGGGCGGCCGACGTAGAGCCCGCTCGACAGGCGCTCGCGCTCGGAATCCGGCAACGCGCGCAGCACCTGCTCGGCGCGCTCGAGCGCGGGCTGGCCGTCGAGCTCGATCAGCAGGTTCTGCTCGACTCGCGTCACCTCGATCGGCGGTCCGATCGGCTGGCATCCCTGCGACACCACGACGTCGACACGCAGGCCGCCTTTGAGCGCGAGCCCGACGCCCCCTTCGCGCGAGACCCAGTCGTTGAGCAGAAGCGCGTTGCTCTGCGGGCTCATGCCCGCGCTCGCCATTCCGCCGACCACGCGCACACCCGGCGCGAAGCGATTGAATCCCGTCAGCACACGCTCGGGCTCGAGCGAGAACGGATCGCCGAACAGCAGCACCAGCTCGGCGCCGAGGGTGTGGGGCGCGTGCCGCTCGAATTCCTCGCGGCGCTCGGCCGCCGCGCTCCAGCCGGCGTTGACCAGCACGAAGGGATGGAGCTCGACGCCGGGCAGGCGCGCCGCGATCACCGACAGGGCGGGATCGCTTTCGAGCTCGTGTCGCGTGCTGACGACGCCGCGCGCGCTGCAGCCGATCAGGCACGCCGGGGCGAGCGATTGCTTGAGGGCTTCGGAGAGCGCTTCGGCGGCCGGAACGTGGGTGGCGGTGTAGAACGCGAGGACGAGATCGACCGGGCCGTCACCGAGCGCCGCGCGCGCCGATCCGGCGGCCGCGTTGGCCGCGGAGACCGTGTCATCGAGCGTCGAGCTCGCCGACGCCCAGCGCATCTCCACGCTAGAACGCCTTCAGGATCTCGCGGGCGATCACCAGGCGCTGGATCTCGCTCGTGCCCTCTCCGATCTCCATCAGCTTCGCGTCGCGATGCATGCGCTCGACCGGGACGTCGCGGCAATAGCCGAGCCCGCCGAAGATCTGAATTGCCTTGTCGGTGACCCAGTTCGCCGATTCGCTGGCGAAGAGCTTGCACATCGCGGCTTCCTTGACGTAGGGGCGTCCGGCGTCCCGCAGCAACGCGGCGTGATAGACCAGCAGGCGCGAGGCCTCGATGCGCATCGCCATGTCGGCGAGCATGAACTGCACCGCCTGGAATTCGGCGATCGGCTTGCCGAACTGGCGCCGCTCGCGCGAGTAGCGCGCCGCGTGATCGAACGCGCCCTGCGCGATGCCGAGCGCGAGAGCGCCGATCGAGATGCGGCCGCCGGTGAGCGTGTTCATGAAGGCCCTGAAGCCGCCGGAGGGATCGCCGAGCAGATTGGCTTCGGGCACGAAGACGTCCTGAAACGACAGCGCGACCGTGTCCGAGCCGCGCAGCCCCATCTTCTTCTCGCGCTTGCCGACCTTGAAGCCCGGCGTCGCCGTGTCGAGGATGAACGCGCTGATGCCCTTGGTGCCGTGGCTCGCCGAAGTGCGGGCGGTGAACGTGACGTACTTCGCGATGGTTCCGTTGGTGATGTAGATCTTCTCGCCGTTCACCTTCCAGCCGTCCGGCACCTTTTCGGCGCGGGTCTGCGTTCCCGCGGCGTCGGAGCCCGCATTCGGCTCGGTCAGGCCGAACGCGCCGATCGCTTCGCCCCTGGCCATCGGCACCAGGAACTTCATCTTCTGTTCTTCACTCCCGATCGCGTAGACCGGGCCGCAGCCGAGCGACACGTGCGCCGCCAGTGTGATGCCGGTCGAGGCGCACGCGCGCGAGATCTCCTCGACCGCGATGATGTAGGAGAGCGTGTCCATCCCCGCGCCGCCGTACTTCTCGGGGTAAGGCAGGCCGAGGAAGCCGAGCTCCGCCATCTTCGACACGGTTTCGGTCGGGAACTTCTCGCACTCGTCGAGGTCGCGGGCCTGGGGCGCGACGACGTCCTCGGCGAACTTGCGCGCCATCTCCCGGACCTGGTGGTGTTCTTCACGAAGGAGCAGCATCGGGGAAATCGTCTCCGGGGTGACCCTGTCAGGTGAGAACGCGGTTGCGAACGCCACAATCTAACGCACCACCGCGTGAAATCGAAACCCTCTGTGGCCGGAATCCGGCGGCCCTGTGATCAGCCTCGAGCAAGACGCGATCAGCCGTCGGGCGTGAGCGCGGGACTCTCGATCAGCCGCCGGCCGAGCGCGCGAGCGCGCTCCATCAGCTCGGGAGCGCGGGCCACGCTGCCGATCTCGTTGTCGGCGTGCTGCCAGGCCAGCGTTTCTTCCCAGCGCCCACCGATCCACTTCAGGAAGCCGCGGACGCTGCGCTCGGCGAGATCGTAGCGGTGTGCGCTGCTGCACGCCGTCACGAAGACTCCGCGCCGCGTGCGCGCCCACTGTGGTCGAAACGTCTCGCCGCCTTCCGGGCTTCGCACCAGCATGGTGATGCAGTTGCAGCGGTCCATCACCAGCTTGAGCTGCGCGCTCACCGTGTCGAAGAAGATCGGCGAGCCCACCGCGACCGCGTGCGCGCGCTCGAGCAGCCCGTAGACGCGATCCATGTCGTCGTGGAAGATGCAGTAGCCGGTGGTCGGCTCGGGCCCGCACGCCTCACACGGGCGCACCTTGAGCTCGGCGAGATGCAGGTGCTCCGCGCTCCCGCCCGCCTCGCGCGCGCCCTGGCACATCGCTTCGAGCATGAGATCGATGCTGCTGCCACGCCGCGGGCTTCCGTTCAGGGCGACGAGCAGTCGCGATGCGTTCGGTGCCGCGCTCATGAGCGCCTCGCCCAGATCAGTGTCGTCGCGCCGAAACGGCGGAGCCCCGGCGTCGATTCGGCGACCCCTTCGGCCGCGCGCCCGGCGCCGAGCAGCGCGTCAGGCATGGTCTTCATCAGCCAGAGAAAACTCTTCATTCCCTCGACGCGAAAGCCCGCCGTCTCGAGGCCGGCGGTGAGCTCCCGCGCTCCCAGCGGGTGATGATAGCGGTACGGGTGGTACGCCCCGCGATCGTCGGCCGCCTCGGGGAAGCAGGACGAGGGCAGCGAACGCCGCAGCCACGGCCATCGAACCGCCAGGCGCTTCGTCGCCTCGATCGGCGAATCGGGATTCGGCGTGGAGAGCGCGAGGCGGCCGCCGCGCTTCATCACCCGAGCGATCTCGCCGAGCACGCGCGCGCGGTCGGGCCGGAACACGTGCTCCATCATCTCGACCGACACGGCGCGATCGAACGTCGCGTCGCGAAACGGCAACGCCGCGGCGTTCGCCTGAGCGAGACCAAAGCGGCACGAGGGATCGAGCGCGTGCCGTGCCCAGCGAAGTTGATCCAGACCGAGATCGATGCCGACCGCCTGCGCTCCCGATCGCTCGGCCCACAGGGTGCCGAAGGCCCAGCCGCAACCGAGATCGAGAACGCGCTGGCCGGGCGCGAGGTCGGCGTGCTCCAGCACTTCGCGAAAGCGCCGCACCATCATCGCGCGGCGCGTGCGCGAGCCCAGGTACCAGTGCTCGACCAGGAACGGCAGCGCCTCGCGGCTCCCGAGAGCGAGCCGGGGCTCGTCCGCGAGCGGGCTCACGAGCGAGGTGCGGACGCCGCGAGCCTCAGCGCGCGCGCTTCGCGCGACGTGCCGTCTTGCGCGCCTTGACGCGACGGGCCACGGTGCGGGCCTTCTTCGGCCGGCGGCTGGCGGTACGGGCGCCGGGCCGCGACGAGCGCGCGGCGGCGGGCTTGCGGCGCGGACGTGCGGGCTTGCGGCGCGGGCGGGCAGGCCGCGCCCGGCGGCTCGCGACCTTCACCGCGGAGCGGCGCGGGCTCCGTGATTCCACGCGGCGCGGCGTCACCTCCGGCTCGAACGTCATCGGCTCCGCCATCCGCGCCGGCGGCAGCGGAGCCAGCGATTCCTGTCCGTGCGTCGCGCCGAACCAGTCGCGGATGTAGTGGACGATCTCCTGTGTCGAGGATCCCGGGCCGAACAGACGGCCCACGCCCATCTGCTTCAGCGTCTCCATGTCCTCGGCGGGAATGATCCCGCCCCCGGTCAGCAGCCGATCCGAGGCTCCGCGCTGCTTCATCAGCTCGAGCACGTCGGGGAACAGCGTCATGTGGGCGCCGGAGAGGATCGAGAGCGCGACCACGTCGACGTCCTCCTGCACCGCCGCTTCGACCACCTGCTCCGGAGTCTGATGGAGGCCGGTGTAGATCACCTCCATGCCGGCGTCCCGCAGCGCCGCGGCCACGACCTTCGCGCCTCGATCGTGTCCATCGAGGCCGGGCTTTCCCACCAGCACGCGGATCTTACGTGGCGTCATGGGCGTCCGTGTCCCCGTTCTCGAAATTGTTCGAATCGCCGTTTCCGCGAAGCGCGATCCACACCAGGAGCAGCGCGCCGGTGATCATCGCGCCCAGCACCACCCAGAGATCGCGATTCGAGGTGGCGGGAACGAACGACATCAGAACTCCGTGCTCTCGACGTAGTCGCCGTAGACTTCACGCATCGCGCCGCGGATCTCGCCTTCGGTCGCGTAGGCGCGCGCGGCATCGAGGATCTTCTCCATCACGTTCTGCTCGCCGGGTGCGCTGGCCGCGGCCGCGGTGAGCGCGCGCAGCGCGGACGTGCAGGCGCGATCGTCGCGCGTGCGCTTCAGCTCGGCGATGGCCCGCTTCTGTTCCTCCTCGACCTCCTCGCCGATGTAGAGGATCGGGATCTCGAGCTTCTCGCCCTCCTCGACGTATTCGTTCACGCCGACGATGATGCGCTGCTTCTTCTCCATTTCCTTCTGATACTGGTATGCGGCGCGGCCGATCTCGCGCTGGAAGAACCCGCGCTCGATGCCGGCCACCACGCCGCCCATCGCATCGATGTGGCGGAAGTAGTCCTCGGCTTGCTCCTCCAGCGTGTGCGTCAGCGACTCGACGTAGTAGGAGCCGCCCAGAGGATCGATGGTCTCGGTGACGCCGAGCTCGTGCGCGATCACCTGCTGGGTGCGGAGCGCGAGCTTGACCGCCTTGTCGCTCGGCAGCGCGATGGTTTCGTCCATCGAGTTGGTGTGCAGCGACTGCGTCCCGCCCAGCACGGCGGCCAGAGCTTCGAACGCGGTGCGCATGATGTTGTTCTCGGGCTGCTTGTCCCACAACGAGCAGCCGGCGGTCTGGGTATGGAAGCGCATCAGCCAGGATTCCTTGCGCTTGGCGCCATAGTGGTCGCGCATGCGGCGCGCCCAGATGCGGCGCGCGGCGCGCAGCTTGGCGATCTCCTCGAAGAAATCGAGGTGACTGTTCCAGAAGAACGACAGCCGCGGCGCGAACTCATCGATGTCGAGGCCGCGCTTCAGGCATTCCTCGACGTAGGTGAAGCCATCGGCGATCGTGAATGCCAGCTCCTGGGCCGCCGTCGAGCCGGCCTCGCGAATGTGATAGCCCGACACCGAGATGGTGTTCCACTGCGGCACGTTCTTGGTCGCGAACTCGATCAGGTCGACGATGATTCGCAGCGACGGCCGGGGCGGGAAGCACCAGCACTTCTGCGCGATGTATTCCTTGAGGATGTCGTTCTGCAGCGTGCCGCGCAGGTTCTTGAACGGCACGCCGCGCTTCTCGGCGTTCGCGAGGTAGAACCCGAACATGATCGAGGCCGGGCCGTTGATCGTCATCGACGTCGAGACCGCGCCGGGATCGATGCCGTCGAGCAGGATCTCCATGTCGCGCAGCGAATCGACCGCGACCCCGCACTTGCCGACCTCGCCATGCGCCTTCGGATGATCGCTGTCGTAGCCCATGATGGTGGGGTTGTCGAACGCGATCGAAAGCCCGGTCTGCCCGTGCGCGAGCAGGTAGTGGTAACGCTGATTCGATTCCTTCGGCGTGCCGAAGCCGGCGAACTGCCGCATCGTGAACATGCGGCCGCGATACATGGTGGCATGGACGCCGCGCGTGTAGGGGAACTCGCCCGGGAACGAAAGATCGCGAGGCAGATTCAGTCCGGCGACGTCTTCCGGGGTGTAGAGCGGCTTGATCGGGATCCCGGAGATGGTGAACGGATAGAGGTCGGGGCGTTCGCCGGTCTTCGCGTAACGCGCTTCCCAGGCGGCGCGCTCGCCTTCCCAGGCCGCCTGACGTCCCACCGCGGCCTTGCCGTTCGATCCGCGCGAAGGCGCGGGCCTGCCATTGCCGCGCCCTGCGTGCTTCGCGTCCGCGAGGACCTTGCGGCCCCTCTTCTTCGGCATTCGGGTGGCCATCGGCGTTCTCCCCGTG